>NZ_JBHTXX010000010.1:0-159014 GCF_042791415.1 Arthrobacter sp. NPDC056691 | reverse complement strand
CACCGATGAGCACCAGATCACGACCAAGACAGGTGAGGGACCCACCAATTTTCCACCGCCACGGCGCGGCGACCGCCCCTCGGAGACTAAACTGGGCGCGGGGGTAACCAGTGGATGCGAACCCAGTCCTGAAGCCGAAGCTTGCGACACCGTCGCTGATTCTTGTCAGCGTAGTGACGGTGATCTGCGCTGCCTTTCTTCTAGCTTCTATTGCCGGGACCCGGCCGTCTCAATGGCCATCAATAGTGGCGGCTCTTGCATTCCTTCTCGCTGCACCCGTTGTTGGTGCAATCTGGCTGGCCCGGGTACGTCGGAGGCGTACCTGGACGGCGGCAGCAAGGGAAAAGTGGAAGAGCTTCGATGAGGCGAAGCGCGTGCACGGCACAACGGCAGAGGTCACCGTTCTGAGCGTCGACGCGCTTGAGCCCACGGGCTCTTGGATCACCATTAGGTGGAACCGCTTCGACCACGTGCAGCCAGCTTGGCTAGAGGCCTTGCATGAACCGATCTGGCCGGGCTCCGTGCTCCTTATTTCACCGGATCCTGCTCAGGTCATGCCGGGTTCGCCGTGGCCGGCAACGTACTACATACCTGCTTCGGATTGCCTTGGCTGGGCGCCCGCGGTGCCCAATGCGGGAGCGAGCATAGGAGTGGTCGAGCAGCGCTGGGACTGCGGCGACGAGCGTAAGTAGGCGACGAGCGGGCTCGTCCAGATGTGGCTCCTGCTTTTCCCGCAAGAGGTTGTTGCTGATGATGCTAGCTGTCCACGGTGGCTAGACCAACCTCGTCAAAATCCATGCAGAATTTGCTATGCGGACGAACACAACGAACACTACAGTCAGCCGCAGCATGCCGAAGACAAGCGGCACAACCGTTGTGCATCTTTAGCTGTTTATGAGCCGCCGACGAAAAGGCATCTATCGAGGTGGACAATAGAGCATCAAAAAGGGGAACCGACATGGGCCTGCAGCAACTCGCTTCATAACTCCACGCCCTGGGCGGGCAACTACAAGCGACAGCGCGAGTGAGATGGTATGCGTCCACATCGGGGAATCTGACACCTCAGAACCTGCACGGATCTGGATTCAACAGAAGGCCGAATTGATGGAGAACGGTCTTCAGATTGGCCACCCGCAGACTTTCGCGGCCGTTGATGAAGTCGTGGAGGAAGCAACGGCTAACGACTTGGCTTCGCTCGTAGGGCCTGTGCCTCGACCGCCGAGGTGCTCACTCATTGGGCGGATAATTAAAGGACTGCAGATGCGGTACCCTTCGATAATGGTGTTTTCGCGGCAGGGATCGCGGCAGGACACCAAAGGAAACGCTTGCGCTATTTGGGGGCATATTCAATGGCTAATCCCGCAGAATTACTGCATCAAATCTTGAGTGACTGGGTGCAGGAGCCGACCAAGCCGATTTACTCGTCTCGTGGCATCCACGATGACGAATCGCTGATGCAACGTCACCGGCGCGCTATAAGACTCATCGATGAGATTGACCAGATTGTCTCTGGCATGGACCTTCCTGGATCACGGCGCGACTCGATACAGCGGAATTTGGCCAAATGGACCAAATGGGTTTTCGCATATCCGCACAATTGGCTGCAGGTTCCGGACAAGGGCTACCCGAACCTTTGGGATCAGGATGCCTTGGACGCACTGGATCTCGTCGCGCATCTACTCGAAAATCAGGTGCCCAAGGTGGACGAGGCAAGCCGCGATTCATATCTTACGACAATCAATGAAGTGATCACCGCGCTCGGTGCGGATGAAACATTGCCAGCTGATCTGCGAAAGCACATCTACATCATCGCGGCCCATGCCAGGCACTGCCTCGAAGACTACGAGATGACGGGCGATTTCGCTCTTCAGGCAGCCGTCGAGCGACTAGCCACCGCTGTGCAAATGGCGATGTCCTTCACAAAAAGTGAGGGCGCATGGTCCAAGTTCCGAGACAAACTATTTTTTCCTACGGTCGCCGGATTGGTTGCCAGCGGCCCCCAATTGGCGATCGCATTCCAATCCATGCCAGGCAGCGGCGGCGCATAACCGGATCACAGCCTCGCATGTCCGGGGCTTCGCATTTCGGTGCAGCACACGGCGGTCTCGCTACAGTAGCGGCATGACAAACCTAATGAGCTCAATCCGTGGTGGCACACAGGCATCGACTGATGCACTTCAACTCCAGCACTACATGGATGAGCTAAAACGTCAAGCGCAGATAGCGAGCCAGAGTTTGACGCGAGGGTGGGTCAGGGCGGTCCAGCCAGACACGCCCACGGACGACGCAACCGTATGGGGCGACTTGCAAAGCGCTCTCTTCGCAGGCATAGTGATCAGCCGCATCCTGAATCCTGTCGGCGTTAGGCCTCGGCCGAAAGATACTTTTCGCGAACGTGAGTCCGTCGCCAAGCGGGGGGCGCCAGGCTTCGCGAACTTCTTCACTTTGACGAAAGTTCGCCCCTTTTGAAAGTCACGAATGTTCGAGACAGCTTTGAGCACTTTGACGAACGGCTAGATTCTGTCTTCTTGACCAACACTGCTTCCCTAATTGACTGGCACATTAGCCGGGATGGAGTGCGTTTAAGAACGCCGCTTGACGCCGTCGGGCCAGTGGGAGAATCTCTGAGGCAGTTCTTCCCGGGTTCTGGAACGCTGCATTTTGGGGTGAGGAACTCGATTTGTTCGCCCTTGACCGTGCCCTACTTGAAGTGGCAGCAACGGTGCGGGACGCATCTGACGAAATAGCGCACATGAAGGTGGGGCCCTTCACGTATGGGGCCTTCAAGCCGGCGCTTTTCGACCAGCCGGACCGAGCGAACACTCGCGTCAGGGACTGGCTACACTTCCGGCCCACTTTGGCGAACCCGTCGTCATCTAGATCACCAATCCGGGAAGCGTCCACTGAGGGCTTGGAGCACTCGAAAGTTCCCGTTGCCGCGATCATTTTGCCTGAGCTTCACGTTGTGTGAGTTTCCCGTTCTCCACCAAGCGCACCATCTGGAAGAGTTCCCGGGTGTCAATCGGTAGCCCTCCATCTTCGGAGAAATCCTGAACATCTTCCGGACTGCTCGCGAGCGGCACCGGTCGTTCGTCCGGTGGTAGTTCAAATCGGGCGTTAACCACGTACCACTGTGCGGAGGGCGCTCTTCCAGAGCAGGTGAAAAGTCAAGAAGGAATCGGTTGCCATGCCTCTTAAACGAGGAAGCGGAAGGCTGCCCAAACGAGGAATCGGAAGGCAGCCAAGCTTGCCTTCCGATTCCTCGTTTTGTCAGGCCGCGAGCGCCACGGCGCGACTCAGTGGCGGTGGTTAGAAGCTGATCTGATTCCCGGCCGCTTGGCTTTTATGAGGCAGAAACACCGGAGGCTTCAACGAGACGTTGTATGCCTGCGCCACAGGTTCGACAGCTGCCGCCTCGACACCGGCTTGAACCTCGGGAGAGGCCACCACGCCCGCGGCATGCGACGTACGCTGGTAGGCCGCAGTGCCAAACCGCAGGTCCGGTCCGATGGTGTCGGCAACAATGCGACGGGCTTCGCGGCGTTCGCCATCCTTCTCGTACGAACGGAACTCCAGCTCACCCGCCACGGTGACCGGGTCCCCCTTCTTCAGCGAAGTCGCGGCGTTCTCTGCGAGCGCCCGGAACGCGGATACGTTGTGAAAGACGGGTTCTCCGTCCTGCCAGGTGCCGTCCGCCCCCTGGATTCGCTGATTGACAGCGACCCTCAGCTTGGCGTGGGCTACCCCGCTTTCACCCACAGTGAGCTCGGGGTCGGCAACGAGGTTGCCCGCGATGTTGATCGGGATCTTGGTGCCCATTTACTTCTCCTTTCAGGAGCCGGCGGGACTCTCCCGCCGGACAGATGAACGCAGTCGACGTCAGGGGCCAGCCATCACCGGCCCATCGGTCGACGTTGGCCGTTCTATGCCGACGTAAGTCGTTGACGGGTCCAGCCAAGGGTCCACCTGGACGGCGGTGATTTTGCCGCCGAATCCCGGCGGATGGGTGATTTCGAGAATTCCCTTGCTGGCGGCAGTTACTCGGCCCAGTACCGACTTAGCGATGTCCACGCGGGATCCAGGAAGCTTGCTGCCCGTCTCTTGGGAGATCGCATCCTTCTCCGCGTCGAGGACGGCGTCAGCCCAGCCGGCCAGGTAGGTCGCCGACTGGGGGCCTCGGTCGATTCCATGTGCCTTCAGCACCGTGTACGCCACGGATTCGGCCTCTACCTCGGCCAGTCCTCGGTGGTCGGCACTGCTCCCGTAGAGGCGTCCCAGCCTGTCATCGGGCCCATGGAGCAGCACGTGCCCGAGCTCATGTGCGAGGACCGCTGTTCGCTCTTCAGGGCTGAGCCAAGCACCAATCTGTACCCGCTGTTCGGCGAAATCCGTGAAGCCACTGGTCAGCCCATACTGCGCATCCGTGACGTCGACGTGGAATCCATGACTCCTCGCTACAGCTTCCAGAGAACCCCACAGTTCAGCGGCATCAACCCCGGAGCCGAGACCCCGCGGCACCAGCAGTGGACTGCCCTGCGTCTGCGACACATCAAAGACTGCCTGGCCGCGCCAACCAGTGATGATCGTCTTCTTTCCTTCGTCGACCGCGCCGTGCGGCAACTGACCGCCCACAGGCACACGCTGGCGGGTACCGTCAGGAAGCGCCACTTGCTGGACTCGCGCCGTTCGTGGAGCGATCACCCAGAGTGCATGTTCACCTTTTGTCACAGTACGGCCGTGGCGGGCCCACTCCTTGTACCCCGCAACAAGGGTGGGTTCTTCGGTGCCACGCTGGGCCATCTGCATCACGAGCAATGCGACGTTGCCGCCAGAGTATCGCCACAAGGTTGACGAGGCGTCCAGCAGTACCTGCCAGTGCGACGGCGACTCCACAGCCTTCTCCAGGATCTTATGGAGGCCCTCGGTCAAAGTAGCGATGCGCTCTTCCGGCGTCATGCGCGTACCGCCCATATTGGTGCCAGGCGGGACATCGGCCGTCACGGCGCTCCGTGCATCTTCAGGTTTAGGGGCCACGACAGCCGCCTTCCTTGCTTCATGGGAGTCCGCCGGAACCTCTTTGCGGATACCAATTCATGTCCTCGGCTGCGCCAGCAGCATGACTTCAGAACTCGTCGACGAGCTGGTGGGCGGCCGCCTGCCACTCGATAAACTCCGGCGTGTCCGTCGGGAGGATTCTCGGCGTTGGGTCTTTATGTGCCTGCAGCCCGACACAACCGGCAGTCCTGGTATGGGTCCGCAGACGTTCGACGGCGTGGGGCAGCCTTTCGTGAAAGGCCAGGGGGCCGAAACCAGAATCGTCGCTGGCGTACGAGGCCAGTTCCGCGCGTTGCAGGGCATAGAGCTCAGCGACGATCTCAGAGTGGCGCCACCAGCAATCCGGGACTACCGACGTTGTCAGCTGATAGGTGGCCACCAGCCAGCGGACCCATGCTGCCAGAGCAGTCCACACGCTTCGGGCTTGCGCGCCTGTCAATTCACGCCAGCGATATGTCATACCGGCGGTCCGGCCAGGTGGACGCAACGCAGAGCGAAATAGCTCCGCGGTCAGCTCGTCGTCTTCCCCTCCAGCTGAGGGGATCTCAAAGCGTTCGACGTCGTCACTACTGATCATCGTTCACCTCACCCGCCGCTTGCTGTCTCAAGATATGACCGTCTGCCAGGGCCTGTTCGACCTCCCGTTTGGAGCGGCCAAGCTCGGCGGCGTCTTTGCGCTTGTGCCATTCCCGCAGATCCAAGAGGATCGGGCGGCTTCGTCGCCCGAGCATGAGAGCGGTGCCGGCCGGCAGACGACGAATCTCATGGAGCGGCAGGACCGGGCTTTCTCGGATTTGTTCTCCGTCCTGACGGCCCTGCGCAGACCAGGACCGGGTGTTGAGAGTGATGCTCCGCTCCCCCAGCAATCCAGCGAGGGACCGCAGATCACGTTCGTCTGAGCCCCCTCCGAAAATCACCTTGATGATGGCGGAATCCCAGATGGTGGCCGCCTCATCGACGGACCAGCCGGTCCGTGCCTGGGATAGGGACTGCAGGACAACAAGAGTGGAGATCCCGATGCCACCGCCATCAGAAAGTACGATGGGCAGCCCCGGCCACGGAGCCAGGTTGGCAATCTCGTCAAGGATGAGGGACAGCGGTGGGTCGAGCCTGCCTCCCGGCGCTACAAAGGCCATCTCCCGGGCAGCGTTGTCGATGTCATCGATCAAGGCTGAAAGATATGGCCCCGCCGCTGCGGCTCCCGCCCGCGTGCCGATCAGATAGAGGGTGCCGCGGTCCCGAATGAACTCCTTGGGCTCGAATTCCTCAGATTCGTCCTGGGGATCCAGGGCGGCAAGCACTTTGGGCGACGACAGGGGCGCAACCGCCGCCGAGACACCAATCCACGAGTTCGAGGTATTTCTCGGGTCGTCCTCGAGGATGCCCATAAGATCGGCCTGCCAACCAAGCGCTGCTTCCTTGCGACTGAGGATTTCGAGTGCTTCCCGTGCCAGCACCGGGCTGGACGACCAGCGCCGAAATGCCCGGACTCCTTCCCCGGACAAAGCGGCGGCGTGGAGAAGGCACTGCAGGATGATCAGCGAGCGCTTCTGCCACGCGGCATTCTCGCCTTTCATCTCCGTGTCCGCGGTGATGACGAGAGCGCGACGGGTAGCGATGTCAGGGTTTTCGCATCCGCGGACAGGTGACCAGCGGAGGGTTGACGGCAGCCCCGACATGCCTTGCGGGTCGAAAACAGTAACCGGCCGGCCGCCGGTAGAACGGGCCGTCATGGTGACGGCCAGGTTGTCCGCGCGTGTGGAAGTCGTCACCACAGCGCCGGGCGCATCGAGGATCGCGTTGATGATCACGTAGAGCCCCTTGCCTGAGCGGGGAGCACCCTGGATGACCATCGACTCCTCCGTGGAGACATGGATCGTGACACCGCGGGAACGGCCCAGCGTCCAGGCCACGTCCTGAATCCTTGGTTTGGCCAGTCCTGGCCTTGTGACCTTTCCGCGGCGTCGAACAGCCCGGCTTCCGAAGTCCTGTTGAATTTCCGCGTGCCGGGCGATTCCTTCGCGGTTGAGGATGTCCAGGCGCAGCCAGGCACCTGATTGCTTCCACCTGCGCCACAGCACAACAGACCCAACGGCGAGCGCGGCCAAGATGAGAAGCACTGGCCCGACGATGCACCAGATGGTGCCGGTCCCGACGTCGCACTGCTTCGGCTCACGGATGATCCAATCGATTCGGCCGGCTAAGAGCCCGACGACGGCGGCAGGGTTGAACGGCGACGGCCTACTACCGCCGCAGCGCCACGAAATAGCAAGACTTGCAGCGCCCTGGACCAGGAAGCAGAGGCAAATGTAGCCGGCCGCGGCAACAAGCCCGGCGGTGAGCAGCGGGTTTTCGGTACCTCGACGGGAACTCATGGATGGCCTCAGAGCATCCGGGCGTCGGTGCCGAATACTTTCAACTCATCGGTCGTGACCCGGTTGGCCACAATGAAGGACCGGTTTCCGACTTTCCAGAGTCCCACGCCCTTGGGGAGGTTCTCTACGTGCTCGCATTCAGCCTCCGATAACCCAAGTGCTTCCTTGGTCAGGCGCATCGCGTCGTGCTTTTGCCGGTAGATGATCCTGGTATCTGCTTCGGTGAGCAGGCCGAGGGCTTTTTGTCGGTGGCCGCTGGTGCTATCGCCGATTTCATTGAGGTCGGCCACCTTGTGCATGATGAGCAGATTCGCGATGCCGTACGTGCGTGCCAGACGCCACTGTTCGCTCATCTTGGCGAGCATGTAGGGGTCGGCCAGCATGCGCCAGCCTTCGTCGTAGACCACAAGCCGTTTGCCGCCGTCGGGATTAGTGACGGCCGCCTCGAGCCACGTGGCACCGCACGCGGCCGCGAGCGCCAGTGCTTGTTCGGAAGCGCCGATAAGTGCTGACGTGTCCATCACCATCATGGGTGCGTCGGCGTCGAAGGCAACGGTGGAGGGAGCGTCAAACATTCCTTCCAGGTCACCGGAGACCGTGCGCCGGAGAGAGTGTGCAACCGCCAGTCCGCCGTCCTTGCCGACCAGCCCGACTGTTTCCTTGGACGGATTCAGGAGGTGGTCAAGCACCATCGGCAACGTCGGGTTCGAGTTCTCGGCAACGGTCTCTGTCAATGCCATGTCCAAGGCCGTGTGCTCCACGGGCCGTAACGGCATGCCCTGCCGCATCAGAGAGACCAGCGCCACGAGCAGGTAGCGACGGCGTTGACGCACCACTGCCTGCCACTGGGCCTCGCTCAGGGCACTTGAGCGCGGACCGGCATCGAGCGGGTTGACGCGGGCCGGCCGACCTGGACCGACTGAAATGACCCTGCCGCCGACCGCGTTGGCGACTGCAACCCATTCGCCCTTGGGATCGGAGGCGACGGCGGCCTTCCGCCCAAGGGTTATGGACCTGGCAACCAAGGACTTTCCGCACATGGATTTCCCGGTCCCGACAGTGCCAATGACAACGATCGAGGGGCCGCTGATGACGCCCTTGTCGTAGAGAATCCATGGGTCGTAGGAAAACGCCCCCGAGCCGAAGACGTCCGTACCGATGTAGGTACCTTCGTGGCCGAGTCCTGATTCAGTGATAAACGGGTAGGCCGCTGCGAAGGTCATCGTGGACGCGCGGTGTGGTGCCGGGCGCAGCCGGTGTGGACCGCGAAGAGACTTCGGCTCTCGGCTCCCCCAGTCGCCGCCGCGCTCCGTTCTGTCCAGCCGGGCGCCAAGCTTCTCGCTGAGGTTCTGAATCAGGGACCCGGAGACCTGGCTCGCGTCAGTGTCCCGTGGCCGCCGTTCCCTCTGCCGCTTCGTGCCCAATGGCATGTACTGAACGGCATGCGTTGTGCGCCTCATCGAAGGCCCCGCCCGAACGGCAGTGCCCCGGCCACGAACGCTGCCCATTGCTGGCCAGCCAGCAGCCGCAATTCAACGAAGGCTCCTGCGGCTGCCGACTCCAGTTCTTGCCTGTACCGGGCGAGATCTTCAATTGTCGCGCCTGTGATCGTCACGTACGCGGCTGGCCGCACATCCCCGTGGCCCGCGACGATCTCTTCTTCGCGCTGTGCGACTTCTTCCTCCTCTGCCTTCTGCTCGCGGGTAAGGGGCCTGTCGAAGCGCGCGTTGATCCGTCTCCGGGTCTCATGGGCTTCCTGGGCAGAACGAATATCGCGAAGTGCTTCGGTTGTCGGCACAGTCCGGATTACCTCGGTCACCGTATGCCGGAATTCACCCACGTAGATAAGGGGGTGAAGAAAGCCTGGATAGACCTTCTGCCGCGGCCATTCGGCTATCCAGAACGTTTGGTGAAAGCCTGTGTCCGTCCGCACATACGTCCAGTGCTCCTCGATCGCCATGGGCGCAGCGAGGATGCTGGAAGCCGTGGGCTCCGGCTCGTTCTGACCCTCCGCTTCCGTTAGAGCGCCTGCTTGTTGCCTGTCTGGGGTTGCTGCGGATGCCGGGTCAAAGGCAGCACGAACGACCCTGAGAAGACCTGCCTCCGGCAACCACTCGTCGACGCTGACGCTGTGTGTTCCCAGGGCGGAGGTCATGGCCTCAACCTCCAGCCGCAGTACGCGTTCGACGCCGAGGACTCCCCCTCCTGCCTCCCGTATCCGACGTCGGGCCTTGGCAGTGTCCACAACAAGAGTTAGCAACAGCTCATGACTCATGGCGGAACCAGCCGCCGCGATCAAATCCTCGTAAGACCGCTCGCCCCAGGTGCATTCGTCGGAGTCACCGGTTTGCCGGCGGACTGTGCCTTCGTAGAAGTCACGAAGGGCCGTGGAGGGGTATGGGACCGTATAGTCCTGCACCGCGATTCTGGCCACGCAACCCCGCTGGGCCAGTCCTGCCTGCACCCTGGACCACGCCTGCACTGCCCAGGCCTTATCGTCGCCGTCCATGAGTGCGAATGACTTGGTGCTGCAGCGCAGGACGGCTATTGCCTCCTTGCCGCGGCAGTCCACTATGAACGACTCGCCGCGGGAAGCGCGGCGCAGCTCCAGGTTTCCCAACCCGCCCGGAAGCGCCAGTCGCCCAGCAAGGACAGGCCGCTCCGGCCGCATCAGATAGCGGGTCTGTTTTGCGGCCAACCTGTAGAAGTACAGCACGGCATGGCTGATCCACACTGGGTAGGGGATCCGTGAGTACTGCAGCAATCCGAGAAGTATCAGAACAAGCCATAGCGGCCCGGACGTGAAGAGACCTACGGGTCCGCGCACTGCCGAAGCCACACTGCCCACGAGAACACCGGCCGCGAGCAGGAGCAGTTGGTACCACTTCAGGCCCATGAACAAGCCGCGACGTTCGTACCGCGGGAATTTGACGGGCTCAAGACTCCGCGAGTTTTCAGACATGGGAATCACTGTCAATCGGAGGTTTGGCGGTGGTTTGAGGCCGGATGGGGGAAGGCGGCGTAGCCGCCTCCGGAGAAGCAGTGGCAGCGGTAGGCGCCTTCGAAGCCGGAGACTGCGGCCCTTCCCTTATGGCACCTGGCGGCGGCGTTCCATTGCCGGACGCTCCCGGGTTCCAGTCCGGCCCGCGGACGCCGCTTCGCGCTCGCGGAAACGGTGTGGCGGGGGCCGACGTACCGCCATCGAGCATTAGAGCCGTGTTGTTCCCGCTGGAAGTGCGCGACGGCGTTGTGCCCATCAGCTGCTCCGGCAGCGGTACTCTTGGCGGCAGCGCCCGCGTGGGAAACTGTGGTCGGCTCGACTGAACCGGCCGGGTAATTGCCGAGCGGCTGGCCAATGCAGCCAGCGTGAAGCGCCCGCCTGTTTGGCGGCTGATCTGCCGGGCAGCAAAGCCGGAGCTCCGGGAAAGGACATGCCCGCCGCCGGCCGTTTGTGCGGCAGCCGCCAGCTCGCCACCAGCGAAACTCACGAGGCGCAAAGCCGTTAGCGGTGCGCCGCAGGCCAGTGCCATGCCCACGACGCCGGCAGCAAGTCCGGCGAACGACTTGGACTCGGCGAAAAGCTTGATGGCCACGGCAAGCACCGTCGCGGCGAGCGGTTTGGCGATGAGCAAAGCCACCACAATCTCGCCCCACCGCCGCGCCCACGATTGCGTCTTCTCCCAGGGCATCAGCATGAGAGCCACGGGGGCGACGGCCGCGAGCAGGATGAGGGCGAAGGAGCGAAAGATCATCGAACACATCAGGATGAACGCCAAAATCCAAACAACGATGACTACCATCGCCGTCACGACTACGGCACCCCCTGCACCACCACTTGTCCCGGGGGCCAACGAAACAACGTTCCATTCCGTGCCCGAGTCCACCGGAGCTTTCTCGAAGCCAAAGAGCCGCATGAACAGGACATAGGGGTCCGTCGCCAAGGAGTCCAAGAGGGCCGTGGCAGCGGAATCCCCGACTTTGGTGAGCTCCCGGACCAGGTAAACAGCGCCGGCCACCATGGGAACCGCGGCGGCACCGCCAACCAAGGCCCGGATCAGGCGGCGGGGCTGCTGGCTGATGAGGCCGGAGAGCAGCTGGAGGATCATGGCGATGACGAGCGGGGTCATCATGACGACCACCCACCAATTCGTCAGGCCTTTGACGGAGTCCCACTGGGAATCGTCGATGTCGGAGGCGCCAAATGCGCCTGTGATGAAAGACCAGATCCAAGAAGCGACGTTCTCGAGAATGTCGGCAAAGAACGCCGTGATGGAACTCTGGACGCCGTCGTTCGCCTGCGAGACGAGACCGCAGCCCGGCGGCCACCATCCGTTCAGATCACACTCAACCGGCATGACCGATGTTGCCTAGAACCCGAGCGGGAACGCTGTCTGGGACCAAAGGATGTAGCCGTTGATGCCGCCCAAAATGGCAGCTACCGGTCCAGTCCAGAGCAGAATCATGCCGCCGCCTGATGCCAGCCGCGAGGACTGGCTCAGCTTGCCGGCGAGGAGCATGGCTGCTCCGATGATCGCCACGATCGCGATGACGACGAAGGCTCCAACCAGGATGCCGCCACCGATCTGTTTGAGCGACTCAAGAAAAGGAAAATCAGCGTTTGGGGTGATGCCTGGATCCACTGCTGCGAGAAACATTGCGTGCTCCGTCTGTCGACTTCCATGGGGATGAGCAGATTGGCTCACGACTTCATGGAGGTCGTGGGGCGGCGCAACATGACTAGACGTAGATTTGGCAGGTTCAGATTCAAAGCGTTTCTCAACCACCGGTGCTAGAGGCTTGGTCAGTCGAGAGTTGAACCCCTATTCGAATATATGTTCTAAGATTGGTCCTGTGATCAAGAGTGGTTCCCCTGACGACCTCGAGCGAATGATGGCCCGCATGGACGCCGACAAGAGCCGGCCGATAGATGATCCGGCCCCAATCAGGGACTTCCCGAAGTATGGCCGGCCGCTCGTGTATGTAAGCGGCATTTACGGTAAGGCCGTGGCCTGGACGCACACGTACGGTCTGATTGAGTGGCTTGACCCCTCGGGCAAATACCATCTGGGATGGGCGCACTCATCAAGCATCAAGCGGGTGACGCCGGAAGAGTGGAAGGGCAGCAGCAAACTCTAGGGTGTGACGTCAGAGGGTCAGCGATCTAGTTTTCATGGCGCGCATCGAGGTCCGGAACAAAGCGTCCAAGAATTTCACACTGTTCCAAAACTTGGGACTCGCGTGGTCACCTTGAATGGTAGGGCCCGTGCTGAGGCCATTGTCGCGCCGGCACGATGGGCCCGTCGGCAGGCCGCCGTCACCTGTCTCATAACTAACAATGAATACAGCGATTTCAGCTGAAAGTTGCGAGACATAGTTGCGAGAATTTGCTGATCGCAATGGAACTTGCAGGATTCCCCGGAAGTCGGACCTATGCCGTGAAAACACCTACTCACCAGTGAGACGTCTCGTAGCCCAAGGGTTACGAGACATGCTCCGAGAAGCATTGATCAGTGCTTTAGCGATTCAGGTGAACGAACAGGGGCTGATAAAGCGTATTCCAGTCAATGCGTGGGTAATGAACCATCCAACCTCAGCCCAAAAGCCATCTGCACCTTCCGAGAAGGCAATTAGTTCGCGGTTAGGGTCCTACCATATCCCGCTGGCGGGAATCTGCTGGTGCGCCCAGCATTTGCGCCGCTCTCCTGAGCAGTGAGGCCATGCCCAGCGCCGCGACTTGCATAGGTCCAAAGTAGTTGACCCTGTGATGCCTTGAGACCTCACAGGCTACAATTGGCAGGATTTCCTAACCAGAATCCGAAGACACCACTTGCACTGACATCTCGTCTAGGAGAATTGCCCCTGTATGAAAAAGCTCCCTCTGTTTCTGGCTCTAATTCTAGTCGTTTCCGGATGTGCATCTTCAGCATCTACAGCGTCTTCGGCGTCTTCGGCGTCTTCGGCGTCTCCAGCGTCTTCACCTGATCAAACTCCGATAGAAGTTGATCAAAACTCGGTTGAACCAGAAGCCAAAGTTGAAGACACGACTTGCAACATCGATGAGAACTTCGGCGAGTGCTTTTATGGGCAAACAGCGATATATGAAGATTCCAGACGCAGTGGGAATCAGGTTTTGCTCGAGATCACGGTGCAAGAACCTCAAGAATTCAAGCCCGGGAAAGATGCAGACTTTGCTGTCACGACCCTTGGGGGTACACAAGAGAAAGGAGCTGACAACCTTTACTTCGATATCAGCATCAAGAATTTGTCCGAAGAGGTCATCTTGGGACCTAGTGATGTTGAGTTAGTCGCCAACAGTGCTAAGGATGGCGACTCTGATGTCCGTTCCGTCCAGGATGACAAAGTGGAAGCCTACTGGGATGCAAAACTTGAACCAGGACAGAGCTCAACTATGAGAAGTGGCTGGAATTTCAACGACGCTTCTGAACCTACCTTCAAAGTCCGCATTGATGGACTCGGTGGAAATAGCGTCACTTTTTCACACAAGTAGCAACCAGGACGCTTCCTCAAAGGGATGTTACAAATCCATCCGCACGGTGCATCAAGCTGCATCTCCTCTGGATGATTCGGTCCTATTGAGCTCAGTGGTCGTAGGCCGTAGCGTTTTCGGGGTTCGTTCGGTTTCCAGTCAGGCCCATGACGCTTCCGGCGCACGATCAGGCGGTAGTCCCAACTTCAGAACACGCAGGCGGACCGCTACAGCTGTTCAGTGAAAACCAGTGCAGCGACCCCGACATGCGCTACGAGAATCCGCTGCACAATATATAACACGCAAGCCTGTGACTGGGACTTCAGAGACGGACCCAGAGAGTTTTCAACTTGTCGGCGCGGCCGCACTCCGCACACCTGACCGGTCGCGGGCATGCTGGGCAGTCACCGAGAGTCGCATAGTCCGTTGTAGATTGGGGATGTCCGCTCCTGGCACACTGGTAGCTGCCGGGGGGAGCCAAAACGGATGGCTCGTATGGATCCTCTGCGGCCAACAATGCCCGCGCCCCAATTTCGGTTGGCTCTGCGAGGCCTTCGCCTATGGACTGGAGTCGGACAAGGCCTAGAAGTATTTCGCTGTCGTTCCCTCGCTTGCTCATCAAGTAGTCAGCAGCGCGAGTGTGTGGATACCCCTTGCTCTTTGAAAGGTCGACGAATTTCGATCTCGCGATGGGACTGTCATGTGCGATGCGATTCCGGACGACAGTTAAGTCGCTTATCGCGGACTTTTCACTTGACCGATTAGACAATCGCGAGAACGGCTGCCCATTGGTGAAGAGCCGGTCACCACGTCTCAAAGTCTTTTCCTTCAGAGGCATCCATGCGATGTATCTCGCGTCTCCGGCATCAGAGCCAGCGATGAGAAGCGTGGCTTCCTCTTCATTTTGAGCGGAAACGATGGGAACGACTTCCGCCCCAAGTTTCCCGAGCATGCCGAGGAAAAAGAGGTCCCCTAGGAACTCCTCGAACAAGCCCATCGCTCGCACAAGGGCGAGCTCCGCGACGTCGTCACGAGTGCCTCGCTGAAGATTGGATGACTTGTACGCCTGTTCCGCGTCCTCGACGGATTTGCGCAAACCAGAAAGTTCTGATGCCAGATCAGCCGCAAGTTGAGGGCCGTCGCTCATTGGCTATAGCACGGAGCGAACGAGTCGGATTCGTTGTAGCCTGCTGGCCTTGTGCGTGGTCTGCCTACGCAGGCTCTCGGCTAGTTCGTCGGGCAGTTCCCCCTTGGTAGCGATGCGCCGGTCCACTTCAACGAGCGCTTCTGCGAGTCGCGTGATCGGGAATTTGAAATCGAATTGAGCGCTCACTGGTAACCCGTTGCTCAGATCGTTCTTGGGGTCCGAACCGGCATCAGAGAGACCAGACACTATGGCGAACAATGGGTAAAACCAGGAGGTCGAGCGGAATCGCTTAGGAAGCGAAGGGTTGACTCGTCCATCATAGAGAGGTGCTAGGCGCTCGAAGCTTTCCCGGAAGTCAGCAGCAACGCGATCTTGTTGCGGGAAACCTTCGTCGTAGTCGCGATACAACGCGGTTATCTGGGCGTGTGAACGTCCGCTCACACCCCGTAGGAGTGCTCCCATGAGGTCGCTTGCGAACTCAACCTCTTGCATCTGAGCCACTTCTTGGGGCGTGAACAAGTTCCAATCCATCCAACGCTGGTTCTGCTCGTAAGAAAGCGCGTATGCAAGATCCTTGAACTCGCCGAAATATGATCCGTTTCGGATTTCCTGCTCGGTGAGTTTGAGCCCAGTCGTGTTCATTCGCTGGAAAATCTCCAGAATAGTGACATCCGCAACGTCCGGAGGCAAAACGTTAACCGAGATTGCCGTCTGCAGGATGCCTGTCTGAACTTCGTCAGGTAGTTCTGCGAAGGTCCGTCCCGCATACTCCTTGTTATGGGATCGAAGGATTCTGAAGTCGTCTCTCTCGTCCGGATTGTCGATACAGTCCGGATCGATGAAGGAAAGAATGGTACGCAATCGCTGTTGTCCATCCACAACCTGTCTAACGCTCCGAGACGTGGAGACGTTTAGTCTGCTGTGGAGGAATATCAAGGGAATGGGAAAGCCGCGAATGATGGAGTCTATTAGCAGACTCTTTATCCGCGGATTCCAGACCGGGCGCCGCTGGTAAAACGGCTGCAAGTCCAAAGTTCCTTGTCGTTGCCATTCTAGAAAGTCCAGCACTGCGTATGAGGTCTTTTGAATCTGTAGAGGCTGGGCCATAAAGGCATCATACGGGGCTTCGAGTGTGGAGCCACACGCCTTGGAGGGAGTTAGCTCAATACGACGCCTATGAAAACCCTCTGTACATGGCCGAGGAGGCAGCGCCACGGATCTCATCAGCGGCGGCCGGCTCCGGCTCGCATCAGCCGCGGTTCACCCGAGCCCGCGCGCAACGGCGCCGGTGCCTTCAGATATGTGCCGCGGCAGGGCGAGATGGATGCCGACATGGCACGTCGGCACGCCGAGGAGTTCCGCCGCGCCATCGCCGGTGCCGGGGTGGTCGAGGCCCGCCCGCGCTATGCCGGCGGGGCCACTGGTTTGTTGCCAGTCAATGGCAAGTGGCAAGTGTCCTTGCCCAGTGCGTATGGACCCATCCGGTGAGGGTAGGCCGCACGGGCGTCACGACGTCTCCGATTCGCGCGATGTCTCATAACCTCGCCTGCCCCAAATCTTTAAGGTTTCAAGACATCTGAGCTGCAGCGGTACGACATGAAGCGATCACGAACGACGCGCTTATCGGCAAACTCCACGCCCCGAGTCGGGACATGGCCAGAAAGTGGCCCCGATTAGCCCAGAGGTGGGCTGTAGTGGGACGGCGCGTGGGTGATGATGGAATCCATGGGGAAACCATCACGCAGGCAGAACCGCCGGAACCGCCACACTCCAAAGACCGACCGCTTCGGCCTGACTCTCACCGTGGGTGCCAGTCCGACCACACACAGCAGCGGCAAGCCTTCGTTGCGGAACGAGCTGCGGCTGGTCCGCAGTTCTCTCCTATACGCGGATCATGTGGACCTTATCGCACCCAGCGTGGGGTGGATGCGCACCTTTGTCCCGTTGCTCGCCACGGACGTTGAGGATCCGTGGCGGAGCATCGCCGGGTTGCCTCCGGAGACGCTGGAGCGACTGGGTATCACAGACGTCACGCCCGCGCAGTTCAAGGCCCAGATGCTCCAATTCGCCAGGGCAACTGATCATGATCCGCGACGCTTCGAAGCTGGGCGGCAGTTCCAGGAATTGATCATCGCCGGTCAGCAAGAGGCCACTGAGGTCTGGGGCAGCACTGAAGCCCAGGAGCTGGACATGGCACTGGAGAGCGGCGCGGTCACCCTGATCAGCGATGGAACCCGTTTGGAGGACAACATCGACCAACAGGTCGAATGGTTCCGCAGCCGGCTAAGCCAGGCACTGGCTGAGCCTGGTTCCAGCGTCCTGCTGGATGACGTCACCAGTGAATTTCTGAGTGAGTCAGGACGTTATGCCGATGGACTTCCGGAGGTGGCCAATGGCCGGTCCCGTCGTGCATCGGTCGGCGCCGGCCTGGTGGAACGGCTTCCTACCTTTCCCGAGGCTCCGATGCAGAACGTTCTGGAAGCGCGCGAGGAACTCGCCGAAGGACGGGCGGCATACAGGTCATCAGTGAAGGAACTGGCCGCCAAGCTGCAGTCTTCAGCCCTGGAGCCCACTCTTCCAAGCGAGATCGACGAGCTGTGGCACGATACGGTCCAGCCGGCGCTGAAGGATCTGCGGAAGACGGTCAGCACTACCCGCATCGCATGGAAGGCAGGCCACCGCCTGGTCACCGATCTGGGCGGCCTGCCATCAATACTGGTGGCGGTCGTCGGGCTCGGTGAACTGGCAGCTGCACTTCCCAGCGCGTCTTCAGTGGCAGCCCTTGTCGGCCGCGTAGCGGCCGCAGGAGCGCAGGAAGTATTCCAGGCCCGCTCAGCTGTTCGGCAACACGACTTGGTGTATTTGCTGGATGTAAACAGGAAGCTGGGGAACACGCCGTTCTGATCAGGAGTTCGTACCGTCATCGCTTCAATTCAGTTAGAACAAAAGACATGCGATCTACCAGGGCCGGTGTCTTCCGGGGATCAGGCCTGCCCACCAGCCCCGCTTG
The DNA here is from genome assembly GCF_042791415.1 of Arthrobacter sp. NPDC056691. NCBI lineage: Bacteria > Bacillati > Actinomycetota > Actinomycetes > Micrococcales > Micrococcaceae > Arthrobacter > Arthrobacter sp. NPDC056691. Next base: position 140,940 of record NZ_JBHTXX010000010.1, on the reverse strand, counting down.
ATGCGAAGACCAAACGGGGCTGGTGGGTCGGGTTCAGATCCAGCTGACTGTCAGCTCGCGGCTCTGTAGGGCTTGGGCTCCAGGCGCCATCCCCGTACAGAGAGACCAGGGACAAAGTCCCATTCTTCGCGGCACTTGTCGCAGATGATTCGGTGATCGTGTTCCCGGAAGCCGGGCGTGTTGTCGTGTTCTTCGATGACTTTTCCGTCGCCGCAGGGGCACAGGAACTCATGGAGTTCGATCGTCCCTGGACCTGCACCCCATCCCGGCGTGTCATCTTTACTGCGTCTGATAGACGCAGTGCGAATGTTCATATCCCCGCGCTGCGACGGTAACGAGACCCTGGCCCACTCGACGATCGCGCTCTCTGCTGATTCGTGTGTCTTGGAGGACGCCGGGACTTCCTGGAGGATCTCCAGCAGCTCATTCGGGGTGCGAGCGATGCGGTGGTCACTGTCCTTTATCCCGGCGCGGTGGTCGTGGGCGAGAACGCCCACAGCGTCATCGCGACCAGCCTGCTGGATGAACCACTCGTGGAACGGGAAAACCTCAGTCGACGGCTCCGGTCGCTCCCAGCGTCCAAGGTCAGGCTCACCCGCTACACACTGTTCAAGCGCTGTCTGCAAGTGCGTGTATCCAGCGGGGCGGTGCTGGTGGCCATGGGGCTTGGTGCTCCCCGGGGTGACCATGCGCTTGACGTAGTCATGCTCGCGCTCAGACACACCAATCATGAGGTTCAAGCCACCCTTTTGCTCGACCATCGGAAGATCAAGCGCGGCGGCCGCCCAAATGAGCCGACCGTTCGTGACGTAGGAGCAATGCGGCGCAAGGAATTTCTCGGCGGTGTGCTTCAGGAAGTAGCTGCTCACCGCTGGCGTTTCCCTTGGCGCGATGGGGGTGAACATCCGCAGGAAGTCGGTGAGCAGGGCTAGTTCGACAAAGTCGCTGCGCCCGTTGAAGCTCCACTCAGTATCCGCATAGTAGCCAGCCTCGCCGAGGACGAAGTCGCCACCGTCTGCACCGATGAGAGGATGATGGTTCAGGGTGTTGATCAAGTGCCGTGCGCTGACCTGTTCCCCGAGAAACCCTTGAACAAGCGGTGACTCTGTTTGGCGCAGCGCGGTGGTGTAATTCGTTCCTACGAGTGCTGCCCAGGCGCGCGTATCCTGCTTGATCTTACGATCGCGGGCGTCGTTGTTGTTGTTGTTGGAGCTCATCTCAATCTCTAATCCGGGCATAGCACCCCACGCCTGCAAGCCCTGCCATTAAAGAGAGATCTCTATCCAGGTACTTCATTACTGGATCTGTGGCAGTTGTCTTCGGCGCCTTTGTCGCGTGGGGACTCAGACTCAGAGGAAGGCAGACCAGCCTGCCTTTGAAGATGATAGCCCAAGGGAGTCTTCTTTTCGTCCATCATGCGCGGCCATTCGGACCAATCGGACTGAATGTCAGAATGTGTGTGCTTATCACGAAAGCGCGGTCACGAGCCGCTTATCCGGGCCGATATGCTCGACTTCATTCACGAATCAACCAGGGGGAAACATGTCAGGAAGTCCTGTCTACGGAGCCGGATATCAAAAAGGGAGCCAGGACGGTTTTCAAGAGGGCCTCGGCAAAGGCACCGGTCTGGGCGCTGTTGGCGCCCTCGCCGTCGTCGGAACTATTTACCTCGGGAAGCTGGGCATCACCAAGCTCAAAGATGTCGTCGCGGCCGCCAGGCATAAGAAGAAGTTGCTGGCCATGGAACAGCTGGAGACTCCCCCGGGGGATGATGAAAACGACGGCGACGATGCCAGCCAGGGAGCGAACTCATGATTATTTCCCGGTACTCAGCGTCGGCCAGCATGGTTTTTGCCGGACTGCTTCTCGCTGGCTGTGCAGCGCCCACGTCGCCGACAGCCGAGGAGACCTCCCAGACGTCTACTCCGTCGGCGTCGGCCGCTCCTGTCAGCACGCTGACCGATGCGGAGCGTGTGACCAAGGCAGAAGCCGCAGCTCAGGCTGAATTGCCCAATGCCCCTATCTGGAAGGGCATGACTTTCAAAGGGGTCGTCATTGACGAATCCGAGGTCTGCGTTGACCGCACCTGGCCTGCAGGAGGAGGGCCGGAGAAGCGCGGCGGGAACGCAGGGTATGTCGTGGTCAGCTTTCCTGGAGTCGCCGTCGGCAAGCCGCAGGACGGAACCTGCACAGAATATGCACCAGCTGAAGCAAAAGCACCCGCCAAGGTCAAGGTGCCCACTGCGGTGGCCAATGATCCAGGTCTGCTCGTCAGCACCGATTTCGGAAATAAGTGGCCGCTGACAGTTCCGTACGTGACGGCCCATTGTCAGGCCATGACGGTAGACGGCCGCCACCTCAAGGCGGTCTTTGTCGATGCCCCGGGGGGCAAGACTTATGCACTCAATGGCACGGCCAAGGACCACAGCAGCCATCCCGACATTGACCCAATCTGGGCGCCGCATTCCGGTGTTTCCGGCTTGAAAGTCGACATCAGTCCAGTCATTGATGCCGCTCTTGCACTTTGTGATTGACTCACGGGGACACTTGCTGGCACCCACGGAAGGAAGGTCCAGGAGCCGATGAAGTTCGCCGGTCACTTTCGTGGTCATTCAGTCTCTGCGCGCGTTTTGACTGCTCCTGTGAAACGGACTTACGACTCGGATTCCACAGAAATGCCATCTGGCTTGAAGAGTAACAACGATCCGAAACCTCTCTGTCGCTAAACGCTAGGGTTGCGAGACGAGGACCCCTTGGCATTGTCTTGTGCTCGTGCAGTGACCATCGATTGAAGTAGATGACCGACTCGCAAACGGGCCTATGCTGAGGCCATGTCAGGTTCCTTAAGCGAGATCCCTGCCGAACTGGGCCCACCAGTCCAACTAGCGTTAGCGAAGGCCGTGAATGCCTTCCCGGGACCAGAGTCGCTGCCCGGGACGATGTGCTTTGAGCCGAAGTGGGACGGGTACCGCATTGCCTTGTTCCGCGGCTCTCATGGCACGGAGCTCTGGTCTCGTCAGGGAAAGAATTTATCCCGTTATTTTCCCGAACTCGTGAACGCCGCCGACGAGCTAATTCCTGCCGGTTGCATCGTTGACGGCGAGGCCGTCGTGTGGACGGGCGGAAGGCTCAGCTTTGAGTCTTTGCAGCAACGACTCTCCGCCGGAAAGAATCGGCTGGTAGCCGTGGCCAACGAGCTCCCAGCGAATTTCGTAGCGTTCGACGTCCTCTGCGTAGCGGGCCACGATGCTAGGAGCTTACGGCTGCGGGAGCGGCGGGCGCTGTTGCAGGAGCTCGCCGACGGATGGACTCCCCCATTCTCCCTATCTCCGTTGACCACGGATCTAGACCTCGCCTTGCAGTGGTTCAAAGACTTGGCCACCGCAGGTCTGGAGGGACTCATCATCAAAGGCGACTCTCAACCATACTTGGGTGGTCAGCGGGTTTGGTTGAAATATAAGCGACGGTCCGAGATCGACATCATCTGCGGGGCTGTAGTCGGGCCAATCGACCGGCCGACTGAAATCGTGGCAGGTCTTCCGATTGACGGGGCATTGCGGATCGTAGGCCGGTCTTCGGTCCTGCGCTCTTCCGATAGCCAGGTCCTAGCACAATGGCTTAAACCCCCCGAAGGTCCCCACCCCTGGCCGGAGATGGTGAAGGGCAGCACACTTGACCGATTCAACCGCGATGCATCACCAGTAGCTTTGACACTCGTGGAGCCGGTCGTCGTCGAGGTGTCCGCAGACAGCGCCTGGTCGGGACAAGCCTTCAGGCATGCTCTGCGCTTCATCAGGGTCCGCCCGGAGCTGCCGCCGGAGGAGGTTCCGCTCCCGCGCTAACTCCTTTGACTTCATCTCAATAAATCGAAGTACGCGGTGTCCGAATTCCAGGCGAGCGGGTGCAGCAAGGTGCCCACTGCGGGATTGAGCGCGCTATACATTCTGCCGCCGCCGGCGTAGATGCCCACGTGCCCCCAGTTGTTCGGACCTTGGGCGTTCTGGACAACCAGGTCCCCCGGCTGTGGGGTGCGAGTCCTCACGCCCACCCTCCACTGCTCGACCCGCGGCAGATTGATTCCTGCCTGCCTGTAGATCCATTGGACAAAACCCGAGCAGTCCCATGCTTTGAACGCCGTCCCACCCCAGACGTACTTGCCCCCGAGGCCTGCTTGAGTGAACCGTAGGATGTCCTTTCGGATCTGACTGAGATTCGCGTGCTGCGGGGCCGGTGTGGAGGCATCACGAGACTCGATACAGCTACTTGCGGCCTCACCTTCGCCGAGCGAGTCGACAATGGCGGACGCCTGACGCTCCCACCGGGCATACAGCTCAGGAAATGCTGAAACCTGGACCGCCTGTGCAGCCTGACCTTTACTCATAAACTGCCAGCCCGGAATGTCCAGCAACCCTCGAGGGCTGCCGTGATTCGGCCCACGCGGACCGCCATAGAACGCTCGCACGTTGTATGTCGGGTCCATTAGCTGCTCGACACTCCCCCAGCCCGCCGCCGGACGTTGCTGGGCGGTGCCGAGGGAATCGTGGTCGCTGCCGACGCCATCATGGGGAAAGCGAAGGGACGCGGGAACGTTCGAGTTAGCCAGGACTCTAAGGCTGGATTCCTGCATTGCCATCATGATCGCAATGATCTGGCCATCTCGAGGCACTCCTAGCTGTTTGCCGACGGATATGTACCCCCGCGCAATGGCAGCCTGTCGGGCGGGCAGTCCAGCTGGTGCCTGACTGTCCAGTCCGATGTTCACAGAGTTGGGATCTTCGCTGGTCTGGCCATCGGGCAGGCAAACGGACGACACACTTACAGTGTTGAAGCCGACTACCGCCACGCCGGCGCAGAATGCAAAAGCTACCAAGAGACCCAACGTCATAGCCGCCGCCACCGCGGTCCGCAGAATCACGCGGCGCTTGGCCCAGGACGCAAGCAAGGCTGGCGCCGGCATCAGTAGACGATCCTGCTCGCAGCAGCGTAGAAGCCGACCATCAGGCAGTGATCGACGGGAGCTGTTTCAGCCGGCGGACAGTTCATCATGACGCTCACTGGCGCCGTGTACACGTTGCGGGAAGAGCTCGTTTGGTCCAGAACCCGCAGGGAAACGGTGCACACGTGCAGTCCGGCCCACGGTGCTGGTCGCTCCCGTACTTTGGCAAGCTCAACGTCGCAGCGAAGAAACTGCACGACCGCACTACGGCGCGCCTGCTGCCCAGCCAAAGAGGCATAGCTTCCAGCATTGATCCCAGTCGCTTCGAACTCCTGCACAAATACCGCAAGTGGGTTGGATCCGTCCGGCAGGACGTTCCACCAGCTGCGAAGCCTGGAGTAGGCCTCAGAGTACGATGCCGCCCGCGTATCCCATGTATAGATCGCCTTCGCGGCCGCCGAGGCTAGCTTGCGATAGTCGACAGTTCGGGGTTTTTCCGGCGTTGCGCTGCTCGTGATGGAAGGCTCCGTCGCTGGCGCCTCCGCCTGCAGGGGTTTCGTCGGTCCCGGGGATGGCGCCACCGTCCGCGACGAAGGGGCAGGCTGGGTTGCAGGCGCCTCCATAGGACGCGAAAGAACGAAAATGACCGTGGTCAGGGTCAAGAGTGTGATGAAAATAAACCACCATCGACGCCTGCCTGGTCCGGGGAGCGACCTTATCCGCGATAACCACATTCCTGCCTCCTCACCTACTCATGGCAAGATGACCGGCCCTGGACATGATCAGGCAACGCCTTGCATCCCAGTCCGGATGATTCTCCAGGCGGCCTGATACAGTCGGCGTGCGAACCCGATCTGAACTGCCACATAGCGCTCAGTCACGCCAAGCTCCGCGGCCACTGCTGCCAAAGCCGTGGTTCGTGCTGGTCCACGCACCCCCGGGCGGACAATCGCGGCGGCGGTTCGGCGCAGCACCACTGTGGGCAGGCACGCTGCCGCCTGCTCGCACAGCTGGCCGATGTTGCAGACCGCCTCCGGCTCAACCTCGAGGGCCTTTTCAACCGTCCGGGCCGTCTGGCGCACGACTGTGGCCGCATGCCACCGTCGGCGATCCTGCGGCGACGGCGGACCGTATCGGCGTGGTCCAGCAATGCTGCCGAGGGCGAGTTCCCAATCTCTCGCTGACACGCTAGTCCGGGTCAGTTCAATAATCGTTCGCGCCCACTCCTGGTCGACGATTTTCTCGCAGCTCCGACCCCCAGCCCGGTCCATGCCAAGGAGTACGGCAGCGTCCAGAGACGCCGTGCCGTCGCAGGCCGCAGGATCACCGAGTAGCGGGTAAGTTTTATGGCTCATCTCCCAGCGGATGTGAGCGGCGCACACGTTCGTGCATATTCCCTGGACCCATGCGCCGAAGGGAACGCCGGGGAGTTGGCGATAGCGGCCTCGCGCTACTCCGTCCCACACGGCGACTCTAATGTCTTGCAGTACATCGTCCGCATCGGAGGCCCGGCCTATGCGACCTAGGTGCGAAACGACATATCCACGCACGCTTTCAACGGCGACCATTATCTGATCCACCGGGATCGCGGCCGCAGCGGCTTCCGGGGCCCTGCGCAGGGAAACATCGACGTCGGTCTTGATTTCGTGATCTTGCCGGGCTTGATCTGCCCTGGTTTCGACTCGCATGGTCTTCACCGCTTTGCGTAGACGATTCAATAAGTTCCGGCGCCCAGCGAGTCCGGCGCCTCCGGTGTGGTGGCAAATGATCATGGCCAACCACGACTACAAAGAGACTACGGAAACTATTGTCAAAGATAACTAAAGTATCGTCAAGACTGCGAGACTTACTTTTCCAGCAGCCTTCGATAAGAATGGTCCTATGCCTAGGATTACGCAGCCTCACGACGACGCCTGGTCCGCCGACGTCGAGGCTGCCGTGGCCACGTTCGGCAACAGAGCACGGAATGAGATCCTGCGCTATCTTTCAGCGCATGGCCCGGCAACCAGGGGGGATATCGTGGCGGCGGTCAGCGCTGGCGAGCCAAGCGTCGCGAAGCACTTGCTTGCTCTTGAGGACGCCGGCGCCGTTGTAGTCGACGTAGAACCTGGAAGACGGCATGGCAGGTCACCCCGATATTCAGCAAGCCCAGCACGGATCAGGGAACTTCTGGCTGCTCACCTTGAGTATCTTCTGGAGGACTAGCGGCAGCTTGCTCGACCTCGGGATGCCGCCCAATGTCCTTGTTCAGATATTCAGAGATAGCCCTCAATGTCTCAGGCGACACGTCCCCCAGGGTCCGGGCCGCGAAGGACTTCACACGGGCCGCCCTCAGGGACTTAACGAATTCAAGCTGCGAATCAATGCGCTCGGGCAGTTCGGTGTCGTTCCCGAGCAGATACGAGGGATCGACCTTGAAGATGCTGCACAACCCCGCGAGCAAAGCCGGGTCCCTGACCAGGCGGCCGGTTCCCTCTTTCATATAGAACCACCGTGCACGGGACAACTTGATGCCCCTATCCGCAAGCTCGGCCTGAACTTCCCTGAACGTCAAGGGCTTGCCCCGTTCGGCAACCGCAGCATCTAGCAGCAAATTCAGCCGACGTGCCAACTGGGCCTGCGGGGACAGCACATCACCACGCCCAGACTCGGCACCCCACATTGGCCCTCCTCGATCAGCATCCGGGACCGGCGGCGCCTGTCAGTACCCGCGGATCCCCTCCGCCCCAGTATTCCCTGAGCCGTTCGAGTCGGCAATCAACTGCTCGATCCGGGCATCCAGGTAAGACACCAGCACGAAGCCGGCCGACGGCGCGGCTGGTACGTCGCGGATTCCCGGACCAGCCAGATCCTGGCAAATCTGTAGAACAGCCAGCGGCAGCACATGGTGAACATCCAACTGGAAGCAAACTTCCGTAAGGACGTCTCTCAGCGCCCGCAGCAGCTCCACCTGCTCTCCCAGTGAACCGCAGTGCCAGTAGCGATCAGCGTGGAGGATTCTGGCCGCCTCTAAAAAGGCTGTGATCTGCGGATGGTCCGGCATGTCGTACCCCTCACCCGTCAGGAGGCCGCCGCCGCCTGACTATTCGATTCTGCTGCAGATCATTTCCACGGCGCGCCTCTTCCAACATGATCGCGTCGAGAGTAACCTGCTGCTGTAGACCCGTCTACAGCAGCAGGTTCCCGCAAATTCTTGGGTTGTGGTCTCTCCATGTCGAACATCCTAATGAACCGGACGCGAAGCCAAATCATCCGTTTCCTACTGCGGAACGGCCCATCAACCTGCGGTCAGATTGGTACTGGGCTTCGCGCGTCACCGTCCGCAATTCGCCGACAACTGTTGCTCCTGCGGCGAGCCGGCTTGGTGCAGCACTCGGCCAGTCATTTCGACGCTTTGCCCGAGCAAGTCCAGCGGCAGGTTGAAGCCCTCGCAGAAAGCTTCACCGGCACCGTCATGCCGCCCGCTGGCTCTTCCCCCATGAATTAGGAACCGAGCTGGCCATCGTGCTGGCAAGCACGACGGAGACACTTATGACCTCACTTCCAGAACGCAGTCACAACACCGAAGCCGCGGATGAAACGTGGCTGACTCCCAAGGAAATCTGCGCGCAGCTACAGATCCCTGAGCAGACTTTCTACCAGTGGCGTGCCAAGCACGTCGGGCCGCGGGCCTATCGAATCGGCCGGCACCTTCGAATCAACCGCACCGACTTTGTCGCCTGGCTCGCCCTGCACGCCGAGGAATAGAGCTCGCACCCTGCCTGGACTATGACCAGCGGGCCCCATGCCCGAGGAACATAGGCGCACCTCATGGCGCCCCAGGGGCGGCCAGTAAACCTCCCTTCGATAATCCGGTCATGCAGCCGGCGGTTACTGGCTCCATGAGCAAGTGCTGGACCAAACAGGGGCAACGCCGCCATCGACGAGGGGACTGAAGCAGCATGAAACTCGAATTCTTCGAACCTGCCGAGGCCGCATCAGTGCTCAAGTGTTCCGAGGCGTGGCTCCGCGACGGGGCCACCAAGGGCGAGTTCCCCCATTCGGTCTGGGGCAAGGGGAAGATCGTGTTTACCTCGGTCCACCTGAAAGAGATTGCCCAGTTGCGCGAAGTCCGACGCACCGCTCAGACGCCATCATCCGTCCGGGTCATTGGCAGCCGAGCGCAGGCACGCCAGAAATCCTCGTAACTGCGCGGGCGAGCCAAGTTAGCTACGCCAGATCACGGCGGATCTCTCCACAGCGTCAGCGGCATCCTGGAGCGCTTGCGGCATCAGGTGGCCGTAGACCTGCTCCGTCGTACGAGTGGATGCGTGCCCCAGCCGCCGGGAGACCGTGAACAGGGAAACGCCGTCCTGGATCAGCCAGGACGCATGGGTATGGCGCAGATCGTGGATCCGCGGCGATTTGGTCAGTCCGCGCGCTTGCGCAGCCTCCACTGCAGGGACCCAGTAGTGATGCCAGTAGAGCTTGTGAATGATCCGCTCACCCTTGGGAGTCGTGAACAGCAAGTCTGAACCGGGCCGGCTGGCAACCAGTGGAACGAGGATATCCACCAGGTGGGGGTTGAGCGATACCGTCCGCTTACCTGCACCCGTCTTGGTCGCGCCGATGTAGTACTCCGAATTAGTACCGCGTTTCCACGCCTTGTTGATCCGGATCGTCGCCGGCTTGGACATGAGATCGACGTCCGCCACAGTTACGGCGGTTGCCTCTCCAAAGCGGAGCCCCGTCATCACCAGGAACTCTGTAAACGCTTTGTACCGCTCCCCCATGCACTCAAGGATGAGCCCGAATTCAGCATGCGTCAGGAACCGGGCCTCGTCCTCCGCCTTCTCGCTGGACGGAAGCTGAACGCGCTGGCAGGGGTTGTCCTTCCGGTAGCGCAGCATCACAGCCGTCTCCATGGCCCCATAGATCAGGGCATGGTTGTTCTTGATCGTCTTGGGTGATCTGCCCTTGGCCTGCATCGACTTGATCCAGTGGGTCACGTGCCGATAGTCAAGCTTGTCGACTGGAATGTGTCCTATGACGTCGGCGATGTGCAGCTTCAGCATCGTTTGATACGTGTGGACCGTCCCCACGGACGGTCGCACCAACAAATCGATGTGTTCCTGGATTACCGCAGCAACAGTTGGGGCTTTCGTCTGGTTCTTGACCATCGCGTGCTGCGCAATTTCGAAGGACTGCTCGTTCGCGTCCAAGAGCCGTTTCAGGGTTTGGGCTTCAGCCGCGGTCGAGAAGGTGATTCCTTCTTGCTTCTTCGTTTTCGGGTTGCGCCAGCGAACTGTGAACGAGGTCGATCCGTCCGCTTTTTTGCGCTCCCAAATGCTGGCCATGGGCAAAATTTTAGGCCTCGTGTGCACAGAAAACGAGCTTTTGTGCACACCCTCAGCCGAAACCCGGCCCTGACCTGCGAAAACACTGTGCCCGAGGTGGGACTCGAACCCACACACCTTTCGATACCGCATTTTGAGTGCGGCGCGTCTGCCAATTCCGCCACTCGGGCGCGGAGTACACGGAGTAACAATCGTAAGCTCACAGCTAAGTGTGATCAACGCAGCCACTACCAGTGCGCGGAATTACTCTACATGCAGATAGGCTAAAACCCAGAATCGCGCCACCGCCGTCGCAACAAGCCATGCCGATCCAAGTACAAGCGCGGGGCCCAACTAAGATAGTCATAGTCCCGCCGTACCTTTTCAAGGAGATCCCGTGTCAGAACCGACGGAGTCAAACAAAACGTCCCAGCCCGCGCGCCGCGTCGTCGTGGCCGAAGACGAAACCCTCATCCGCTTGGACATCATCGAAATCCTGCGGGGCGAGGGCTACGACGTCATCGGCGAGGCCGACAACGGCGAGAAGGCCGTGCAGCTGGCCGAGGAGCTCAAGCCGGACCTGGTCCTCATGGACGTTAAGATGCCCGTCATGGACGGCATCTCCGCAGCCGAGAAGATCGTCAAGGCACGCATCGCCCCCGTGGTGCTCCTGACCGCGTTCAGCCAGAAGGAACTCGTGGAGCGCGCCCGCGATGCCGGCGCCATGGCCTACGTGGTGAAGCCGTTCACGCCCGCCGACCTGATCCCCGCCCTGGAGATCGCGCTGTCTCGCCACGAGGAGATCAAGGCCCTCGAAGCCGAGGTCACCGACCTGCAGGAGCAGTTCGCCACCCGCAAGCTCGTGGAACGCGCCAAGAGCCTGCTGACCACCAAGATGGGCCTGACGGAGCCGGAAGCCTTCCGCTGGATCCAGAAGACCTCGATGGACCGCCGTCTCAGCATGCGCGAAGTGGCCGAGACCATCATCAACCAGGTCAACTAACGCCAAGAAGCAGCAAGTAAGGAGGGACCCCGGCATCGCGCCGGGGTCCCTCCGTTTTCCGCGCCAAAGAGCCAAAAAAGCCACGGAAACCAAGAAAAACCAAAAAAGAGGATCCCCGCCACCAGCAAACCGGTAGCGGGGATCCTCCCTTTCAGGTCAGGCTACTCAGCGGGACCCGCTGCAGCCTTGTCCTTGTTCTTCTTCTTCTTTTCCGGCCACGGGCCGAGCTTTTCCTTCTTCTCGGAAGCCTCGCCCAGGCGCGGGGTGTCGGCGAGGTCGCCCACCTTGTGGACCTTCAGCGAGTTGGTCGAACCCGCCTTTCCGGGAGGGGAACCGGCAGCGATGACCACGAGGTCGCCGTCTTCCACAAGGTTCATGTCCAGCAGACTGCGGTCCACCTGCGCGGTCATTTCATCCGTGTGGCCCACCATGGCAACCAGCTGCGGCTGGATGCCCCAGGTCAGCGCCAGCTGGTTCCACACGTGCTCCACCGGAGTGAACGCGAAAACCGGCTTGATCGGACGGAGGCGGGACAGGCGGCGAGCCGAGTCACCGGACTGCGTGAACGTACAAATGTACTTGGCGTCCAGCTGGTCGGCGATTTCGACGGCGGCACGGGTGATGGCGCCACCGCGGGTCTTGGGCTTGGTGCCCAGCGGGGGGACGCGCTCCAGGCCGTGCTCCTCGGTGGACTCGATGATCCGGGCCATGGTCTTGACCGTCTCGATCGGGTACTTGCCCACGCTGGTCTCGCCGGAGAGCATGACCGCATCGGCGCCGTCGAGCACCGCGTTGGCGCAGTCGGAGGCCTCTGCACGGGTCGGGCGCGGGTTGTCGATCATGGACTCGAGCACCTGCGTGGCCACGATGACCGGCTTGGCCCAGCGGCGTGCCAGTTCAATGGCGCGCTTCTGCACGATCGGCACTTCCTCCAGCGGAAGCTCCACACCCAGGTCGCCGCGGGCAACCATGATGGCGTCGAAGGCGTCAATGATCTCGTGCAGCTGCTCAACGGCCTGCGGCTTCTCGATCTTGGCGATCACCGGTACGCGGCGTCCCTCTTCGTCCATGATCTCGTGGACTCGCTTGATGTCCGCGGCGTCACGCACGAAGGACAGTGCAACCATGTCCACACCGCGGCGCATGGCCCAGCGCAGGTCGTCCTCGTCCTTTTCGCTCAGTGCGGGGACGTTGACGGCAACGCCCGGGAGGTTGATGCCCTTGTTGTTGGACACAAAACCACCGACGGTCACCTTGGCGACAACCTTGACGTCGTCCACCTCGATGGCACGCAGCGCCACCTTGCCGTCGTCGATCAGCAGGGCGTCGCCCGGGTTGACGTCCTCGGTGAGGCTCTTGAGCGTGGTGGAGCAGATGTCCTTGGTGCCCGGTACGTCCTCAGTGGTGATCGTGAAGATGTCCCCCACGGCCAGCTGGTGCGGACCATCGACAAAGCGGCCCAGGCGGATCTTGGGGCCCTGCAGGTCAGCCATGATCGCCACGGCCTTGCCCAGGTCGGATGCGGCCTTGCGGACATTTTCATAGGTGTTGTCATGCACGGAGTAGTCACCGTGGCTCATGTTCATGCGGGCTACATCAACGCCGGCTTCCAGCACCGCGAGGGTGTTTTCGTAGCTGGCAATGGCCGGTCCGAAGGTGGCCACAATCTTTGCGCGTCTCATATACCTACCCTATTTGTCACTTGCATTGGTTAAGTTGTCGCGGAGATGAATTTCATCCCCGGATCGGCCGCCACGGAGGGAGGCGCGCTACAGGACAGCGATGGCGCGGTCCGTCGGAGCCACGGGTGCAGGAAGGATGGTACTGCCCATCAGGAACTTGTCCACCGCCGCGGCGGCGGCACGGCCCTCGGCAATGGCCCACACGATCAGGGACTGTCCGCGGCCGGCGTCGCCCGCCACGAAGACACCCTCGGTGTTGGTCATGTAATAGCCGTCACGGGCCACGTTGCCGCGGCCGTCGAACTCGGCACTGACCTGCTCGGTGATGCCGGCGGGTTCCGCTCCGGTGAAGCCCAGGGACAGGAACACCAGGTCGGCGGGGATGATCCGCTCGGTGCCGGCCTTCGGGAGGCGCTTGCCGTCCACGAATTCGGTCTCGGCAACCTTGACACCGGTCAGCTTGCCGTCCTCGCCTACAAACTCAACGGTGGAGGCAAGGTACGTGCGCTCACCGCCTTCCTCGTGGGCGCTGGCCACCTCGAACAGGGTGGGGAACGTCGGCCACGGCTGGTGGCCGGCGCGTTCCAGCGGCGGCTGCTTGCCGATGGCCAGGGTGGTCACCGAGGCTGCCTGGTGGCGGTGTGCCGTACCGATGCAGTCCGCACCGGTGTCGCCGCCGCCGAGGATGACCACGTGCTTGCCGCGGGCGTCGATGTGGTTCTCCGGGGACTCGCCCGCCACCACGCGGTTGGACGGCACCAGGTAATCCATGGCGAAGTGCACGCCGTCGAAATCACGGCCCGGAATGGGCAGGTCACGCGGCACCGTTGCACCCGTGGCGATAACCACGGCGTCGTAGCGGCGGCGCAGCTGCTCCCAGGTGACGTCCGTACCGACGGCGACGCCGGTGCGGAAGCGGGTGCCTTCGGCCTTCATCTGCTCGAGCCGGCGGTCCACCTGCTCTTTTTCCATCTTGAAGTCGGGGATGCCGTACCGCAGCAGGCCGCCGATCTTGTCGTCCCGTTCGTAGACGGCCACGGTGTGGCCAACGCGCGTCAGCTGCTGGGCAGCCGCCAGGCCGGCAGGGCCGGAACCGACGACGGCGACCGTCTTGCCGGTGAGGCGGTGCGGGGGCAGTGGGTTGACCCAGCCGTTGTCGAAGGCCTCATCGATGATGGACACCTCAACCTGCTTGATGGTCACCGCGGGCTGGTTGATGCCCAGCACGCAGGACGCCTCGCACGGGGCGGGGCAAAGCCGGCCGGTCCATTCGGGGAAGTTGTTGGTGGCATGCAGCCGCTCAATCGCTTCCTCGCCCTTGTCCCGCCACATGAGGTCGTTCCACTCGGGAATCAGGTTGCCCAGCGGGCATCCCTGGTGGCAGAACGGCACGCCGCAGTCCATGCAGCGGCCGGCCTGGCTCTTCAGGACACCCTTTTCCTGGGCCTCGTAAACTTCCTTCCAGTCCATGATGCGGACGGGAACGGGACGGCGCGGCTGGGTTTCACGCTGACGTACTTTCAGAAATCCGCGTGGATCAGCCACCGGTCACCTCCAGGATTCGAGACCAAACTTCTTCGCCGTCGGGGTCCAGGCCCTCTTCGATGGCGTCAAGACGGGTTTGCAGCACTGCGGCGTAGTCGCGCGGCAGCACCTTGGTAATGCGGGCAGCGGTGTCGTCGAAGTTATCGAGCAGACGCGCAGCCAGCTGGGATTCGGTTTCCTCCACGTGCTTGACCAGCAGGCCGTGGACAATATCGCGGTCCTCGGCGTCCAGCTCGAGGAGCTGGAGTTCGCCGGACTGCAGGGCTTCCTTGTTGACCCGGGCTGTGTCCAAGTCCAGCACGTAGGCCGTACCGCCGGACATGCCCGCGCCGAAGTTGCGGCCGGTGCGGCCGATGATCAGCGTCTGGCCACCGGTCATGTACTCACAGCCATGGTCGCCGATGCCTTCGACCACCGCGGTGGCGCCCGAGTTGCGCACCAGGAAGCGTTCGCCCACCTGGCCGCGCAGGAACATCTCGCCGCTCGTCGCGCCGTAGCCGATCACGTTGCCGGCGACGACGTTACGTTCCGCCTGGAACACGTTGGTGCGGTCCGGGCGGACGATGATCCGGCCGCCGGAGAGGCCCTTGCCGACGTAGTCGTTGGAGTCGCCGTACATGCGCAGCGTGATGCCGGCAGGCAGGAACGCACCCAGCGACTGCCCGGCGGTGCCGTTCAGCGTGATGTCGATCGTGTCCGTGGCCAGCACGTCCGTGCCGAATGTCTTGGTCACGACGTGGCCGAGCATGGTGCCCACCGAGCGGTCGGTGTTGATGACGTCAACCGTGATCTTCACCGGGGCACGGTCGGTCAGCGCCTCGGCGGCCATGGTGATGAGCCGCTGGTCGAAATGCTTGTCCAGCTCGTGGTTCTGGCCGGTCAGGTTCCGCAGCGGGGCGTCGTCGTCAAACTCGAGGCCGTGCAGGATCGGATCCAGGTCCAGGCCTTCGGCCTTCCAGTGGCTGATGGCCTCCTGGGTGTCCAGCATTTCGGCGTGGCCGATCGCCTCCTCGATGCTCCGGAAACCGAGCTCCGCGAGGATCTCGCGGACTTCCTCGGCCAGGAACTCGAAGAAGTTGACCACGAACTCCGGCTTGCCGCTGAAGCGGGCTCGCAGCTCGGGGTTCTGCGTGGCAACGCCCACCGGGCAGGTGTCCAGGTGGCAGACGCGCATCATGATGCAGCCCTCAACCACCAGCGGCGCCGTGGCGAAGCCGAATTCCTCGCCGCCAAGCAGCGCGGCGATCACGACGTCGCGGCCGGTTTTGAGCTGGCCGTCCACCTGTACCACCACGCGGTCGCGCAGGCCGTTGAGCATGAGGGTCTGCTGGGTCTCTGCGAGACCCAGCTCCCACGGCACACCGGCGTGCTTGAGCGAGTTCAGCGGCGAGGCGCCGGTTCCGCCGTCGTGCCCGGAAACAAGCACGACGTCGGCCTTGGCCTTGGTGACGCCGGCGGCAACTGTGCCGATGCCCACCTCGGAGACGAGTTTGACGTGCACCCGGGCCGAGGGGTTCGCGCGCTTCGCATCGTAGATGAGCTGCGCGAGGTCCTCGATCGAGTAGATGTCGTGGTGCGGGGGCGGGGAGATGAGTCCGACGCCGGGAGTCGAGTGGCGCGTCCGGGCAACCCAGGGGTACACCTTCTGGGCCATCAGCTGGCCGCCTTCACCGGGCTTGGCGCCCTGGGCCATCTTGATCTGGATGTCGTCGGCGTTGCTCAGGTAGAGGCTCGTGACACCGAAGCGGCCCGAGGCAATCTGCTTGACGGCCGAACGGCGTTCCGGATCCAGCAGGCGGTCCACGTCCTCGCCGCCTTCACCGGTGTTGGACTTGCCGCCCAGCCGGTTCATGGCGATCGCGAGGGTCTCGTGGGCTTCCTTCGAGATGGAGCCGTAGCTCATGGCGCCCGTGGAGAAGCGCTTGACGATGCTGGAGACCGGCTCGACTTCCTCGAGCGGAACGGCGGGCCGCACGCCGTCCTTGAACTTGAGCAGACCGCGGAGGGTCATCAGGTTCTCGGACTGGTCGTCCACGCCTTTGGTGTACGCCTTGAAGATGTCGTAGCGGCGCTCACGCGTCGCGTGCTGCAGCCGGAAAACCGTCTCCGGGTTGAAGAGGTGCGGTTCGCCGTCGCGGCGCCACTGGTACTCGCCGCCGCCCAGCAGGGGCCGGTGCGGCTGCTCGATGCCGCCCTCCGGGTAGGCCATCTGGTGCCGCGCGGAAACCTCGGCCGCGATGACGTCCAGGCCCACGCCGCCCAGCTGGGAGTGCGTGCCGGCGAAGAATTCGTCCACGAGCTCCTGGCCCAGGCCCAGCGCCTCGAACGTCTGGGCGCCGGTGTAGGACGCCACGGTGGAGATGCCCATCTTGGACATGATCTTCAGGACCCCCTTGCCGAGCCCCTTGATCAGGTTGTAGACGCCGTCCTGCGGGGTCACGCCCACCACGTCGCCGGCAGCGATGAGCTGCTCGACGGACTCCATGGCCAGGTACGGGTTCACGGCGGAGGCGCCGTAGCCCACCAGGACAGCCACATGGTGCGTCTCGCGCACGTCGCCGGCCTCGACCACCAGGGCGGTCTTGGTGCGGTTGGCGCTGCGCAGCAGGTGGTGGTGCACGGCGCTGACCAGCAGCAGGGACGGGATCGGGGCCCACTGGGCGTTGGAGTCGCGGTCCGAGAGGACCACGTACTGCACGCCGCGGTTGATGGCACCGGAAACCTGCTCGCAGATTTCGGTAAGCCGGGCGCGCAGGGCGTTCTCCCCGCCCTCGGGCCGGTAGAGGCCGCGGACCTTCATGGCAACCTTGTCGCCGTCGGCGTTCTCAATGTTGGCGATCTTGGCGAGCTGGTCGTTGTTGATCACCGGGAACGGCAGGGAGACCTGCGGCTGGCGCACCTGCTTGGTGTCCAGGAGGTTGCCGTTGGGGCCGATGGCACAGGTCAGGGAGGTGACCAGCTCTTCCCGGATGGCGTCCAGCGGCGGGTTTGTGACCTGCGCAAAGGACTGCACGAAGTAGTCGAAGAGCAGGCGAGGGCGCTTGGACAGCACGGCCACCGGGGTGTCGGAGCCCATGGCACCGAGCGGCTCGGCACCGGTGCGGGCCATCGGGCCCAGGAGGATCTTCAGCTCTTCGGTGGTGTAGCCGAAGGTGCGCTGGCGGATGTTCACGGACGCGGCCGTGTGCACCACGTGCTCACGTTCGGGCAGGTCCTTGAGGTCGATCAGGTTGTCCTTGAGCCACTCGGCCCACGGGTTCGCGGCGGCGACCTCGGCCTTGACCTCTTCATCGCCGATGATGCGGCCCGCCTCG
Organism: Arthrobacter sp. NPDC056691; assembly: GCF_042791415.1. Taxonomy (NCBI): domain Bacteria; kingdom Bacillati; phylum Actinomycetota; class Actinomycetes; order Micrococcales; family Micrococcaceae; genus Arthrobacter; species Arthrobacter sp. NPDC056691. Next base: position 123,145 of record NZ_JBHTXX010000010.1, on the reverse strand, counting down.
GTGTCCACCAGGAACATCTTGCCGGGCGAGACGCGGCCCTTCTTGACCACCCTGGAGGGTTCGACGTCGATGACGCCCACCTCGGAGGCGAAGACGACCAGGCCGTCCTCGGTGATCCAGTAGCGGCCGGGGCGCAGGCCGTTGCGGTCCAGGGTGGCGCCCACGAGGTTGCCGTCGGTGAACGACACGGCGGCGGGGCCGTCCCAGGGTTCCATCAGGAGTGAGTGGTATTCGTAGAACGCACGGCGTGCCGGATCCATCGTGGCGTGGTTTTCCCAGGCCTCGGGGATCATCATCATGATGGAGTGCGTGATGGGGCGGCCGGACAGCCACAGCAGCTCGGCCACCTCGTCGAAGGACGCGGAGTCGGACGCGCCGGGCGTGCAGATCGGGAACAGCTCCTCCGGCGAGTCTCCCAGCAGCGGGTTGGCAAGCTGCGACTGGCGGGCGCGCATCCAGTTCCGGTTGCCCTTGACGGTGTTGATTTCACCGTTGTGGGCGATGGTGCGGAACGGCTGGGCCAGCGGCCAGGACGGGAAGGTGTTGGTGGAGAAACGCGAGTGGACGATCGCCAGCTTGGTCTTGAAGCGCTTGTCCGAAAGGTCCGGGTAGAACGGCTCCAGCTGCGCGGTGGTCAGCATGCCCTTATAGACGATGGTCCGGGAGGACAGCGAGGGGAAGTAGACGCCGAACTTGTTCTGGGCCCGCTTGCGGATGCGCCAGGCGCGGCCATCGATGTCATTGCGGTCCAGCTGCTCGCCGGTTGCCGAGGCGAAGAACGGCTGGGAGAAGTACGGCATGCAGGCGCGCGCCATGGCGCCGACCAGGTCGGCGACGACGGGAACCTCGCGCCAGCCCAGGACTGTCAGCCCCTCATCGGCGGCCAGGCCCTCGATGCCGGCCTTGGCGGCGTCGGCCTCGCGCTGCTCAGCAGGCAGGAAGGCGGTGCCCACGACGTACTGGCCGGGGGCCGGGAGCTCGAATTCGGTGACGGCTCGGAAGAACTCGTCCGGCACCTGCATCAGGAGGCCCGCGCCATCACCCGTTCCCTCATCTGCACCGACGGCACCGCGGTGCTCGAGGTTGCGCAGGGCGGTAAGGGCGGCGTCGACAATGTCGTAGCCGGGCTCACCGCGCAGGGTGGCGATAATCGCAAGACCGCAGGCGTCCTTCTCCTGCTCCGGGTTGTAGAGCCCGGATGCCTCGGGGAGCGCCGCAAACCGCTTGAACGGCGACATGGCGGCGTCCGGCTGGTTCGGTTCGGACCAGCTGGGGCTTGAAAGAGTTTGGGTCATGGGAGACGTCCTTCCTCCTGATCGTGCGTATGGAAGGGACAACGTTGGCCCCACTCAGAGCGCCTCTGTGATGGGCACAACAAAGTGTTACTGCTTACTGGAAATTGTAGGGCAGGCATACGTGCTGAACTAACAGTTACGCAGGCTTCCGCCCCGGGCTTGACCGGCCAGCAGCTCTCTGCTGACCGAAGTTGCCCCTGCCACGACGCTGTGGTGGTGGGCGCTCCGAGCGGTAGCTCTCTGCTGCCCTGGTACCGGCGCCTTCTAGCGTGAGCTGTCGGCCTCCGGTGCGGTCCCGGCGTCTGTGCCACCGGACTTTCCGGTGTTCCGCGACTCCGCGGCGGTTGGGGTTCCGCCGGTGGATGCCGGGACTGCTTCCGTTTGGGCAGAAGCTAGCCCGGAACCGTTTTGGTTATCAGGGAGATTATCACGCGATTCACTATCTGAGACAACAGAGTCCGTATCACGGACCGGATGGCCGGTCACATTGGGGGCGGAACCGGAATGCTTTGGCGTGTCCGGTCCCGACGCCGAGCTGGCCGTTCCAGCGGCAGCCGGCTTCCCGCCGTCGGCCTTAACGGACGCCAACTCCCCGCCGTCGGCCTCCTCGGAGACCGCAGGGGCGGGCTCCCGGCCCGGCAGGTAGACGCTGTCCGCGTTGCCGTCCTTGCGCCGGCCCAGCACAATGAACACCGCCAGGGCGGCGATGAACACGAAGATGCTGGTCCAGACGTTCAGGCGGGTGGTGATGCCGAACAGGCTGATCTGTTCGGCGTCATCGATCCGCATGGCCTCGATCCAGACCCGGCCCAGCGTGTAATACATGGCATACAGCCAGAAGAGCCGCCCGCGGCGGAAGTGGAACCGGCGGTCGAGGGCCAGGAGGATCAGCACACCCGCGATGTTCCACAGCGATTCGTAGAGGAACGTGGGGTGGAACAGGGTGTCCGCGGGGTATCCGGCGGGGAAGTTGGCGTTGTCCGGGTCCACCTGAAGTCCCCACGGCAGTGTGGTGGGTCCGCCGAAGAGCTCCTGGTTGAAGTAGTTTCCCCACCGGCCGAGGGCCTGCGCCAGCAGCAGCCCCGGGGCCGCTGCGTCGATGAAGGCCGTGAGCTTGACCCCTGCGCGGCGGCAGCCGATCCAGGCGCCAAACGCACCCAGCACCACGGCACCCCAGATTCCGAGGCCGCCGCGCTGGATCTGCGGGATCAGGGACAGGTCCCCGGTGCCATCGAAGCCAGGGCCGAAATACGCGTCCGGGGACGAGAACACGTGGTAGAGCCGGCCGCCGATGATCCCGAACGGGATGGCCCAGATGGCGATGTCCCAGACGCTCCCTTCGGGCGCGCCACGCCTGGCCCAGCGGACGGACGTCAGCCAGAGGCCGACGACGATGCCCGCCAGGATGCACAGGGCGTAGGCGTGAATGCGGAGCGATCCCCACGGCAGCGGAATGTCGAACCCGGACCAGTCCGGGCTCGGGATGCTTGCGGGCACCATACCTGCTGGAAGCACGCCGTTCTGTACCAGTGCGGCTGCGGTGAGGAGCGTCTGCATGGGTGCGGTTACTTCCTGGTCAGTCCGGTGCTGAGGTCTTTGGTGAGCTGCGCGACGGCGTCCACGCCGCCGTCGCGGACGGCCGCAACAAGCGCCGAACCGACGATCACGCCGTCCGCGTAGGCCGCGATCTCCGCGACCTGCCCGGCGGTGGAGACGCCGAGGCCAACGCACACGTGTTCCGCGCCGGCGGCCTTGGCCGCCGCCACTACACCGGTGGCTGCGTCGCTCACCGCGGTGCGGGCACCGGTGACGCCCATGATGGAGACGGCGTAGACGAAGCCGCGGCTTGCCTCCACGGTCCGGCGCATCCGCTCCGGTGTGGAGGAAGGCGCCACCAGGAAAACACGGTCCAGGCCGTACTTCTCGGACGCGTCCATCCACTCGGCCGCTTCGTCCGGAATCAGGTCCGGGGTGATGAGCCCTGCTCCCCCGGCCTCGGCCAGGCGGCGGGAGAACTCGTCCACGCCCATCCGGACCACGGGATTCCAGTACGTCATGACCAGCACGGCCGCGTCAGTCTGGCTGGTGATGCCGGCAACGACGTCAAAGACCTGACGGACGTGGAACCCGTTGGCCAGGGCCTCGGTGGTGGCCGCCTGGATGACCGGGCCATCCATGACCGGGTCCGAGTACGGGATGCCGATTTCGATCAGGTCGGCCCCGTTGCGCGCCAGGGCAATGCCGGCGGCGATGGTTTCCTCGACGCTGGGGTACCCGGCGGGCAGGTAGCCGATCAGCGCCGCACGGCCTTCCGCGCGGGCCTTGTCGATGGCGACAGCCGACTTGCTCGTGTCCGAATTGCTGCTGGCCGAATTGCTCGTGTTTTGCGCCGTGCTCACAGCTGCTCCCCTTCCTTGCCGATGGCTGCCTCGGCCGAATCCTTGTCCAGGAGGTCGAACCACTCCGCCGCGGTGGCCACGTCCTTGTCTCCCCTGCCGGACAGGTTCACGATCACGATCTTGTCTGCTGCATTGCCGCCTTCCGCTGCCAGCCGCTGGCCCACCTTGATGGCGCCGGCGAGTGCGTGGGAGGACTCGATCGCGGGGATGATGCCCTCAGTACGGCACAGGAGGCGGAAGGCTTCCATGGCTTCGCTGTCCGTGATCGGCTCATAGCTGACGCGTCCGATGTCGGCCAGGTAGGAGTGCTCGGGTCCGACGCCGGGGTAGTCCAGGCCGGCCGAAATGGAGTGCGACTCGATGGTCTGGCCGTCGTCGTCCTGCATCAGGTAGGACCGGGCGCCGTGCAGCACGCCCGGCCGGCCGAGCGTGATGGTGGCCGCGTGGCGGCCGGTCTCGACGCCGTCGCCGCCGGCTTCGAAGCCGAAGATCTTCACGGACGGGTCATCAAGGAAACCGTGGAAGATGCCGATGGCGTTGGAGCCGCCGCCGATGCAGGCGCAGACGGCGTCCGGCAGGCGGCCGGCCTGCTCGAGGATCTGCTCGCGGGCCTCCTCGCCAATGACCTCGTGGAAGTAGCGGACCATGGCCGGGAACGGGTGGGCGCCCGCGGCGGTGCCGAGCAGGTAGTGGGTGTTGCCGACGTTGGCCACCCAGTCCCGGAGGGCTTCGTTGATGGCGTCCTTGAGGGTCTGCGAACCGTTCGTGACGGGGATGACCGTGGCGCCCAGGAGTTCCATCCGGGCCACGTTCAGCGCCTGCCGGCGGCAGTCTTCGGCCCCCATGTAGACGACGCATTCCAGGCCCAGCAGGGCCGCGGCCGTGGCGCTGGCCACACCGTGCTGGCCGGCGCCGGTTTCGGCGATGACGCGGGTCTTGCCCATCCGCTTGGCAAGCAGTGCCTGGCCCAGCACGTTGTTGATCTTGTGCGATCCGGTGTGGTTCAGGTCCTCGCGCTTGAGGAAGATCCGGACGCCGCCGGCGTGCTCGGCAAAGCGCTTGGCCTCGGTCAGGAGTGAGGGCCGGCCGGAGTAGTTCCTGTTCAGGTCCGCGATCTGGGCGATGAACCCGGGATCGGCCTTGGCCTTCTCGAACGTGTCCTCGAGCTCGTCCAGGGCGGCGATCAGTGACTCAGGCATCCAGCGCCCGCCATACGCGCCGAAGTAGGGCCCCGGAGCGTGGCGCAGCGAGGTGCCGCCCTGCAGGAATGCATCCACCGAGCCCTGGTCAGAGCCGGCTGTTGGCGCGTCGGCCATCAGTCTCACCATCCTGTTCACTTTTTCTTGTTGATGTCAGACACCATCTGTCCGCACGGCGTGCGGACAGATGGTGCCACGGTTGGGTGGGAGCTCAGGCCCGGGCGGCGATGGCCGCGGCCCCGGCCGCTGTGAACTCCGCAATTCGTTCACGCGGGGTGGCGTCGCTGACGAGCGCCTCCCCTACGAGGATGGCGTTGGCTCCGTGCGCCGCGTAGTGCGCGACGTCGTCGGCGTTCCGAACGCCCGACTCCGCCACCACCACGGCGCCGGAGGGAATGCTCCCGGCGAGTGAGGCGAAAACGGAACGGTCGACGTCGAGCGTCTTGAGGTTGCGGACGTTGACGCCGATGATCCGGGCGTCAGCGGCCACGGCACGCTCGACTTCCTCCGGCGTGTGCGTTTCCACCAGCACGTTCATGCCCAGCTCACGGCTGAGCGCACTGAATTCACGCAGCTGCGTGTCGGAGAGTGCCGCCACGATCAGGAGAATGAGGTCCGCACCGTGGGCGCGGGCTTCCCAGATCTGGTACTCGTCCAGCGTGAAGTCCTTGCGGAGCAGCGGGACGTCCACCCGGGCGCGGACGGCGTCCAGGTCAGCCAGCGAACCGTTGAAACGGCGCTGCTCGGTGAGCACGCTGATCACCGCGGCTCCGCCGTCGGCGTACTGCACGGCCAGCGACGCGGGGTCGGCGATGCTGGCGAGGTCGCCCTTGGACGGGCTGCGGCGTTTGATCTCGGCGATGACCTTGAGCTCGCCGCGGTCCTGGGACAGCCCGCCCAGGGCAGCCCAGGCGTCCCGGGCAGGAGCCGCCGCCAAGGCGCGGTCCTTCAGTTCCGCGAGGGACACGAGGCGCTTCCGGTCCTCCATGTCCTCCCTGACACCGGCGTTGATGTCGTCGAGAACAGTCACGGTTAGTGGCCGGAGTTCTTGATCTTGCTGCCGCCCACGCCGTAGCCGGCCTTGCGCATGATGAAGCCTGCCAGCAGGCCCACGAACATGACGGCGATGCCGGCCCAGAAGATCGGGCTGTTGGCAATGACGAACGCGATGGAGGCGATGAGGGCGCCGATGAGCATGACGATCACGCAGGTCCAGGCGGCCGGGCTGTTGCCGTGGCCCAGGTCGATGCTGTGGTCGATGCCGTGGTGCTCCTTGGGGGCCGCGGGCTTTGTACCGGAAACAGTGGCTTTGCTCATGTGAATCTCCTCAGGATCAATACTGCTTACATTCTGCCATTTTTTGCCGCGGCCTTCGGCATCGCGGCCGGGGTGCGTGGCTGCGTGACCCGCCGGCTCAGGTGGGGTCGTCGCCCCGGGAGAGCCTGTCCCAGCTGTCGATCTCATCCACCGGGCCGCTCTGGCTGCCTGCGGGACCCGCCGCCGCGGCGTCGTACTTGGTCCGGGACTTCCAATAGCGCCCCGCCGGGACCACCAGCAGGCCGCCAACGGCGAGCAGGGAACCTGCGACGACGGCGAGCACGGGGAAGGCGCTCACACTGACGTCCGCGGCCCCTCCGGAGACGCCGGTGGCGGCGGCGATGGAGCCTTGGGCTGCGGCGAGGGGATCAGCGAGGACGGTGGCGGCCGCGGTGATGATGCCGGCCGCCGCCAGCACGATGATGGCCGTGATGATCCAGCGTGCGATCTTCCCTGCGATGGAGGCCGCGAGGCCGCCCGCCAGGGCGACGAGGGCCAGGGCTGTGACCGTGGTGGCGGCCTTGCTGCCCTGGACCTGGAGTCCGTTTTCGCCGCCGGCGGCGAGGCCCAGCTGCTGGGGGTCCAGGTGCACCGTCAGCCAGGTCTGCGTGGTGGTGCCGAAGACCGCCAGCGCCAGGGCCGCGATCAGCAGCACCACCGTCGACTTGCGGGCCCAGCCCGGCACCGTGCGGCGTGCCTTGGCCGGCACGGCGGATCCTGCGGGAACAGCCATCAGGAGCTTGCCCCGGCGGCTGGGTCGGGACTGCTGACGGAGTCGGGGCTGATGTTGTGCAGCGAGCCGGCCGTGTGGACAGCCCGCAGCGGGGCCGCCGCCTTGTTGACGGTTTCCTGCGCCTCGGCCGGGTTGCTCGAGTCAGCCACGATGCCGCCGCCCGCCTGGACATACGCACGCCCTTCGCGCAGCAGCGCGGAGCGGATGGCGATGGCCATGTCCATGTCGCCGGCGAAGTCCAGGTAGCCCACCACGCCGCCGTAGATGCCGCGCCGGTGCGGCTCGAGCTCATCCAGGAGGCGCAGGGCGCGCGGCTTCGGGGCGCCGGACAGTGTTCCGGCCGGGAACGTGGCCTTCAGGACGTCATAGGCCTTCGCCGTGGGGGCCAGGCGTCCGACGACGGTGGAGACCAGGTGCATGATGTGGCTGAACCGCTCCACCTCCATGAACTGGGTAACGTCCACGGAACCCGCCACGCAGACCTTCGACAGGTCGTTGCGGGACAGGTCCACCAGCATGAGGTGCTCCGCCCGTTCCTTCTGGTCCGCGAGGAGTTCCTCCGCCATTGCCTTGTCCGTGTCCACGGTCTTGCCGCGGGGCCGGGAGCCGGCGATGGGGTGGGTGATGACGTCCTCGCCGGTGACGGTCACCAGCGCCTCCGGCGACGAGCCAACGATCGAATACTGCCGGCCGGCGGCGTCCTCGAGGCTGAAGATGTACATGTACGGGCTCGGGTTGGTGTTGCGCAGCACCCGGTAGACGTCCAGCGGCGACGCCCCGCACTCCATCTCGAAGCGGCGGGAGATGACCACCTGGAAGACTTCGCCGTCCACGATCGCTTCCTTGCCCCGGTCGAGGGCGGCAAGGTACTCGGGCTCGTGCCAGCGCTCCTGGACGCTGGCGGCGAAATCGAGGGCCGCCGGCTCCAGCACGGACACCGGCTGGGGCACCGGGGTGCTGATGCGTGCCAGCAGTTCCTTCACGCGGGCGACGGCGTCATGCCAGGCCTCGTCGACGCGCTCGGAGCTGTTGTCGAAGTTGATGGCGTTGGCGATGAGCAGCACCGTGCCGTCCATGTTGTCGTGGACGGCCATGTCGGTGACGAGGTTCAGCGCCATTTCGGGCAGCTGCAGGTCGTCCTCGGGCGGGCTGGTCAGTTTCTCCCAGTGGCGGACTGTTTCCCAGCCAAGGAAGCCCACGAGGCCGGAGGTAAACGGCGGAAGCCCGTCGAACCGGTCGGTACGCAGAGCCTCGATGGTGTCGCGGATGGCATCAACCGGATTTCCGTCCACGGGCACACCCGCCGGTGGCTCGCCCAGCCAGTGTGCCTCGCCGTCCTTGGTGGTCAGCGTTGCACGGGACCGGGAACCGATGAAGGAGTAGCGGGACCAGGCTCCGCCAACGGCCGCCGATTCCATGAGGAACGTGCCCGGCTGGCCCTGCGCCAGCTTCCGGTACAGCCCGATCGGCGTTTCAGCATCCGCCAGCACCTTGAGCCGGACAGGGATGACGCGGCTGTGGGCGGCGAGTTCCCGGAATTCTTCCAGGCCAGGGCTGATGATTCCGAGGTCCTGCATTGCGATGGGTTCTCCGTCTGTTCTTGGTATGAAGCCTGTTGGGTGGAAAAGGCGGGCCGCTAGTTGGCCGGACCTGCCACAACGTCGAAGGCCCGGCCGTCAAAGCAGGTCCGCGTACCGGTGTGGCATGCTGCCCCCACCTGGTCCACCCGCACGAGGAGGGCGTCGCCGTCGCAGTCCAGGGCCACCGACTTGACCCACTGGACGTGGCCGGAAGTGTCACCCTTGCGCCAGTACTCCTGGCGGGAGCGCGAATAGAACGTCACGCGGCCGGTGGTCATCGTCCGGTTCAGTGCTTCATCGTCCATCCAGCCGAGCATGAGCACCTCGTTGGAGTCGAACTGCTGGACGATGGCAGCCACGAGTCCGGCGCCGTCCCTCTTCAGGGCCGCGGCAATCCCGGCCGGGAGCGGGCTCCCGGGCACGAGGCTTTTGCCGGCGCCGGAGGATGGTGCATCGGCGGACGACGAACCGGCGGACGACGAACCGGAGGTTGGGGCGGGGGCGGGGCTGGGGGCGGGCTGCTCAGACATCACGTCAAGTCTAGTGCCCATCAGCGGACACTGTTACAAAGGGACGCTGGCACAAACGCCGCTAACGCGTCACGGCCCGCAGGAGGCGTTCCGCCAGCTGCGGGCCGTCCGGACTGCTGCATGCCAGCTGTTCGAAAGGGGCAGTATTTTTGTCCGGTCAGGAGGCGGCACGCTTCACGACGACGTCGTCAACGTAGCTGTCGCCCATCTGGCGCGGGTGCTCGGCGCCGAACTGGACCCTGCTCAGGGTCGCGGTGGGCAGATTCACCGTCCTGTTGAACACCTGGACAGTTCCGAACCAGATCTGGACGGAGGATCTGGCGCGGTCCGCCCGCACCTGCATCCTGACATGCTGCCAGGTGTTCAGCGGAACGCTGGCGGCCCGGAGCCTGGTGTAACCGGCCGTGCCGTCGGGATTGGCGATCCGGAGCCACAGTTGCCCGTTGGCGTTGTTGCGGAAGACATCCGCCACCCGGTTGGAGCCTGAGAAGAACCGGACGTACGGCACGTTGTTGCCGGCCAGCCCGCCAGTGGTGATGTTGACCCAGGCGTCCGCGCTGGCCCGCTTTGTCCCGGTTGCCAGCGCGACTCCCATCTTCGCTATCGACCCTGAAGTGTCGGTCGCACGGATCCTGACGGAGCATGTCCCGGAGTGCGCCTTCGGGCTTGTCACGGCCACCGTTCCGGTCCCCGAGGTGGTCCTGACGAACGGCGACAGCGTGTTTCCCTCGAAATTGGTGGCCGTTACGACCGTCCCGGAGAAGGTGGTGCTGGTGGGGGCGGCCAGGCCGGTCCGGCAGACAGCAGCCGTGGCTGCGTTCGCGGAACCGACTATCAAACTGCCCGATACAAGCAGCCCAAGGCTGCCGAGTGTGCCTATTTTCTTTAGAGTGCCCATTACGTTTCCTCACGCCACAGATGGAGTTTCCTTAGTCGCTCCACTGCAGCCTTCCGGCTCACCCCCCGGAAGCAGACCAACAGCGTCTGATGATGCGCTGGAGCCAGTTGCGTGCACTCCCCCTGCACATACTTGGTGCAGGAGCTTGGAAAAAGCTTGGAGTTTCTTGAAGGCTCTCGTGTTTCGGGAAGGGCGCAGCAGCACTGGAAAGACGGGCACAAATCCACCGTTGTCAACAGACTGCGCAACTCCACCGGGGACGTGCTAGTTTTCCAAGTGATGCATTTCGTCGATCCGTCCCGAGAAGTCCTGGCCGAAACCCTGCTGGCGGCCGGTCCTGACTCCCCCACGCTCTGCAAGGGCTGGAAGACCAGAGACCTCGCGGCCCACCTTTACCTGCGCGAGCGGAAGGCTGCCGTGGGGCTGGGCCTGATCATCAGGAGCCTCTCCAAGGCCTCGGACAAGGCAACATCCCGCCTGGCCGGAAAGCTCAGGACCGCCGACGACTACGCCAAGCTCGTTAACTCGTTCCGCGCGGGACCGCCGGCGCTCTCGCCCATGAAGATCAAGGCGCTGGATGAGAGCTCCAACCTGATCGAATACTTCGTCCACACGGAGGACGTCCGGCGCGCCGTTGACCGCTGGGCACCCCGTGCCCTCGACGAAGAGTACTCGGACGCCCTGTGGGATGAGCTGGTCAAGCGGGCCGCCATCCTCTACCGCGGCGTGGACCTGGGCATCGTCCTGGTCAGCCCTTCCGGCCCCCGGCACGTTGCCAAGCGCGCGCCCGTGTCAGTCGCTATCGTCGGGGAACCCGGCGAGCTGCTCATGCACGCCCACGGCCGCACGCGCCATGCCCTGGTCACCTTCGAAGGCCAGCCCGACGCCGTCGCCCTCCTCCAGTCAGCCGAAGTAGGGCTTTAACCCAACTGACTCGCAGTTGTTGTCGTTATGGGCGCTCAAAACGACAACAACTGCGAGTCAGTTGGGTTTGTACTGGCTAGCGGACCTCGAAGCCGGCGTCGCGGATGGCGGACTTGACCTGCGACATCATATCGTCGGGGCCCCAGTGGAAGATCGACGCCGCGAGGACAGCGTCTGCGCCGGCCTGGACAGCGGGTGCGAAGTGCGCAGGCTCCCCGGCACCGCCGGAGGCGATGATCGGAACCTTGACCGCGGACCGGACCAGCCGGATGAGCTCAAGGTCGAAGCCGTCCTTGGTGCCGTCGGCGTCGATCGAGTTCAGCAGGATCTCCCCCACGCCGCGGTCCGCTGCTTCCCTGGCCCAGGCAACGGCGTCGATTCCGGTGCCCTGGCGGCCACCGTGGGTGGTCACCTCAAAGCCCGACGGCGTGGGCTGGGATCCGGGGCGGACCCGCCGGGCGTCCACGGACAGCACCAGCACCTGGGAACCGAAGTGCCGGGTGATCTCGTCGATGACGTCGGGGCGGGCAACGGCGGCCGTGTTGATGGAGGCCTTGTCGGCGCCGAAGCGCAACAGCTTGTCCACCTCGGCCACGCCGCGGACGCCGCCGCCAACGGTCAATGGAATGAACACTTCCTCGGCGGTGCGGCGGACGACGTCGAACGTGGTTTCCCGGTTGCCGGAGGAAGCCGTCACATCAAGGAAGGTGAGTTCGTCGGCGCCGGCGTTGTCGTAACGGTGCGCCAGTTCCACGGGGTCCCCGGCGTCGCGGAGCCCTTCGAAGTTAATGCCTTTGACCACGCGGCCGGCATCAACGTCCAGGCAGGGAATAACGCGGACGGCTACAGCCATGACTTCTCCTGTTGTACTGCTGGGGGTGTGCTGTCGAAAGGAAGCGGATCAGATGCGGCAGGCGTGGATGCTGCTGACCAGGATGGCGCGCGCGCCGAGGTCGTACAGCTCGTCCATGATCCGGTTGGTTTCCTTCTTGGGCACCATGGAGCGGACAGCCACCCAGTCAGAGTCGCGCAGCGGCGAGACGGTGGGCGACTCCAGGCCGGGCGTCAGGCCGGCGGCCTGCTCCACGAGCTCCTTGCGGATGTCGTAGTCCATGAGCACATACTGGCGCGCCACCAGGACGCCCTGCAGGCGGCGGATCAGAACCTCGATTTCCTTGGCCGTGCCGTTGGCCGCACCGCCCTCGCCGGTGCGGCGGATAAGCACTGCCTCGGACTTGAGGATCGGCTCGCCGAAGATCTCCATGCCGGCGGCCTTGAGCGTGTTGCCCGTTTCGACGACGTCGGCGATGGCGTCCGCGACGCCGAGACGCACGGAGGATTCCACCGCGCCGTCCAGCCGGACCACCTTCGCCTTGATGCCGCGCTCCGCCAGGTAATCGCGCAGGAGACCGTCGTAGCTGGTGGCAAGGCGCTTGCCCTCAAGTTCATCCACGGCGCTGAAGTCGCCGATCGGTCCGGCGAAGCGGAACGTCGAGGCCGCAAAGCCGAGCGGAAGCAGTTCCTCAGCCTCCACCTGTGCATCCAGCAGGAGGTCGCGGCCGGTGATTCCGACGTCGAGCGTTCCCTGCCCGACGTAAACGGCGATGTCGCGAGGGCGGAGGAAGAAGAACTCAATCTCGTTGTCGGGGTCCACCATGACCAGCTCACGGCTGTCCCGGCGCTGGCGGTAGCCCGCCTCGGACAGCATGGCGGAGGCGGCTTCGGACAGGGATCCCTTGTTGGGTACGGCTACACGCAGCATGAGGAGGTCTTTCTGGTTTGGAAGTTTGGGTCAGGCAAGCGGGGCCACGCAGAGGCGGCTAGAGATGCTTGTAGACGTCTTCCAGGCTGAGTCCTTTGGCCAGCATCAGGACCTGCAGGTGGTACAGGAGCTGCGAGATCTCCTCGGCGGCGGCTTCGTCGGATTCGTACTCGGCAGCCATCCAGACTTCAGCCGCTTCCTCCACGACTTTCTTGCCGATGCCGTGGATTCCCGACTCCAGTTCGGCGACGGTGCGGGAGCCCTCGGGGCGGGTCGCTGCCTTCTCGCTCAGTTCTGCGAACAGCGTCTCGAAATTCTTCACGCCCTCCAGCCTACTTGCTCGGGGCCGGGGCCCGCCTGTCGGGCAGTTCCATGACGGCGGGGATGTGAGCGATTACACACGCCGTGTGCTTGCGCCCGCACCCCCGCAACGCCCCGGAACTGGGGAAACGCCCTTAGTACTGCTTGAGCAGCAGTGCCGTGGCCAGTGCGGCTGTGACGGCCTCATGCCCCTTGTCTTCCGAGGACCCGGGCAGACCGGCCCGGTCCAGGCCCTGCTCTTCGGTGTCGCACGTGAGCACACCGAACCCGACCGGCACACCGGTGCTGACGCTGACATCGGTAAGCCCCGACGTCGCGGCCTGGCAGACGTAGTCAAAGTGCGGCGTTCCGCCGCGGATGACAACGCCGAGGGCAACGACGGCGTCAAAGTGCGGTGCCAGCCGCGCGGCGGCGACCGGCAGCTCAAAGCTGCCCGGGACGCGCAGCACTGTCGGCTCGTTGATGCCGGCGTCCTTGGCGGCACGCAGGGCGCCGTCCAGCAGGCCGTCCATGATCTGGGTGTGCCAGCTTGCCGCCACAATCGCCAGCTTCAGCTGCGAGGTTTCCGCGGGGTCGAGGGTGGTGAGATCGATCTGGGGTGCGCCGTGTCCGCTCATAAAGTCTTCGTGATCCGTTCAGTCTTGTTCGTGGTCAAAAGTGTCAGTGCCGGTACGGGGTGCGCCTGCGGTCTCGGTGTCGAGGGTCAGCAGATGGTCCATGCGGTCCTTCTTGGTCTGCAGGTACCGGAGGTTCTGTTCCCGGGACGGCACCTCGGTAGGCACCATCTCGACAACCTTGACGCCGGCAGTAGCCAGGCGGTTCTGCTTGTCCGGGTTGTTGCTCAGCAGCCGGATCTCGTGCAGACCCATTTCGGCCAGGATCTGCGCCGCAGCCTTGTAGCAGCGGGCGTCCACTGGCAGTCCGAGCTGTTCATTGGCCTCGACGGTGTCGAACCCGGCCTCCTGCAGGGCGTAGGCCTTGATCTTGTTGGCCAGCCCGATGCCCCGGCCTTCCTGGCCGCGGAGGTACAGCAGCGTGCCGCCATTCTCGGCGATCAGCTCCAGGGCGTAAGCGAGCTGCTCCCCGCAGTCGCACCGGTAGGAGCCAAAAACGTCGCCGGTCAGGCATTCCGAATGCAGGCGCACCAGGGGCGCCTTGCCGTCCTTGGACGGATTCGGGGAGCTGACCGCGAGGTGCTCAGCACCGGTCACCAGATCGGTCCAGGCCTGCGTTACGAAATCACCGAATGCCGTGGGCAGCTGGACCACGGGGCCGCTGCTCACCGGATGCGGCTGCCGGCCGTTGCTGACCGGTCCCGCTGTTTGAGATGCCGTCATCGTGTTTCCCCTTCTCCGGCCGGACTGACTTCCAAGGTGCTCTCCTGTGAAGATACACGGTGGTCAGCTCCCAGATAGGCAACCAGGTCCTCGATCGAGATCAAGGGGCAGCCGTGCTCGGCAGCGAATACCCGGAGTCCGTCCAGCCGCATCATTTCACCGTCGTCATACACCACTTCGGCGATCACGCCCACCGGCTCCAGGCCGGCGAGCCGGCAGAGGTCGACGGCCGCTTCGGTGTGGCCGGGGCGTTCACGCACTCCCCCATTAACGGCCCGCAGCGGAAAAATATGCCCGGGACGGGTCAGCGTGTCCGGGCCGCTGGCCGGATCGGCGATGACGCGGGCGGTAAGTGCCCGGTCGGTGGCCGAGATGCCGGTGCTCACCCCGGTGGCGGCGTCGCAGGAGACGGTGTAGGCCGTGCCCTTCGAATCCTGGTTGACCTCCACCATGGGCGGCAGATCCAGCGCGTCCGCCCTGGCGCCGTCGAGCGGCACGCAGATGACGCCGGAGCTGTACCGGATGGTCCAGCCCATGAGGGCAGGGGTGGCGTGCTGGGCCGCGAAGATGATGTCGCCTTCGTTTTCCCGGTCCTCGTTGTCCACCACCAGGACCGGCCGGCCGGCGGCCATGGCGCGGACGGCGTCCTCGATCGGGTCCAGGGTCAGGGGAACGGAGGTAAGGCTGCCGGGCGTCTGAACGCCGGAAACCGCGGGGTCAAGCTTTGCCGTGCCGTTCACAGCTGCACCCCGTTTTCCGAAACTGCCGAACCCTCAGTGCGGAAAGCCAGCAGCCGCTCGGTGTACTTCGCCAGCACGTCCACCTCAAGGTTGACCCTGCTCCCGGCCGGCTTGGCGCCGAGGCCGGTGTCGGCCAGGGTGGTGGGGATGAGCCCCACCTCGAACCACGGCGCCGTCTCGGCTGCCGGGCTGACGGCGGTGACGGTGAGGGAGACGCCGTCGATGGCGATGGAACCCTTTTCCGCAATGTAGCGCGCAAGCCGCTGGGGGACGCCGAACCGGAGCCATTCCCAGTTTCCCTGCGGCTCGCGTTCAAGCAGTTCGCCCACACCGTCCACGTGGCCCTGGACCACGTGTCCGTCGAGGCGCCCGCCGGCGGGCACGCAGCGTTCCAGGTTGACGGGGTCCCCTGCAACAAGCTCGCCGATGGTGCTGCGGACCAGGGTCTCACCCATGACGTCGACGCTGAAATCCTTGCCGTCGATGGCCGTGGCCGTCAGGCAGACGCCGTTGACGGCGATGGAACCGCCCAGCGGCAGCCCGTCCGCAGTGCCCGGGGCGTGCAGGCGCAGCGTTGCGCTCGTGTCCCCGTTCCGGTCCACGGACAGGACCTTTCCCTGTTCGGCGATAATTCCGGTGAACATCAGTAGCCTCCCATGGCTGTGCCCGCTGCTGTGCGGACGGGTAGTGATTCGGTTGACGTTTCCTGCATCTCTGGGGCGCGTGCCCCCGTGGGCGGGTCCTGGGCCTGGTGGGGCACGCTGGCTTCCTCCGGCAGCAGGTGCAGGCGAAGATCCCTGCCCAGGAACCGGACCGCGCCGCCGGAGGCCGTATCCCACTCCCAGCGCTGCGCCGCCGCCAGCGTTCCGATGCCGAGGCCGTTGAGGGCCGGCGTGCCGGAGCCCAGCAGTGTGGGCGCCAGATAGACGATGAGTTCGTCCACGAGGCCCTCGGCCAGGAAAGCACTGAGGATCCTCGATCCGCCCTCCACCATGACATGCCGGGTACCCGCGGCGAACAGCATGGCCAAGGCCTCCTCGGGGTCGCGTGTGGGCAGATGCATGACCCGGCCGTCGTCGCCCCGCACGGCCGCGTCTTCCGGCACGTCGCGAAGGCCCATGACCGCGCGCAGCGGCTGCTTGCCGCTGGTCTCGCCGTTGGCGTCGCGGGCTGTCAGACGCGGGTTGTCCACCAGGACGGTCTGGGTTCCCACGAGGATGGCGTCGATCCGGTTCCGGATGCCATGGTTGTCGGCCAGCGACTCCGGGCTGGATATCCACTGGCTGGTTCCGTCGTCGGCCGCGATCCGGCTGTCCAGGGTCTGGGCGATGTGCAGGGTAACGAAGGGGCGCTTGGCGTCGACGGCCCGGAACCAGCGCCGGTTCAGCTCCAGCGCACGCCCGGCGGCCAGTCCGCTGCGCACGCTGACTCCCGCACCCCGCAGGGTGGCGGCCCCGCCGGCGGCGGGGTCATGGGGGTCGTCGACGGCGTATACGACGTTCGCTATCCCGGCGTCGATGATGGCCTGGGCGCACGGTCCTGTGCGGCCCACATGGTTGCAGGGCTCCAGGGTGACCACCATGGTGGACCCGTGAAGGTCGACGCCGGAGCTGACCGCCGCCGCTATCGCGTCGGCTTCAGCGTGCGCGGTGCCGGCACCGCGGTGGTATCCGGTCGCCAACTGGCGTCCGTCAGGTCCGACGACGACGGCGCCCACCAGCGGATTGGCACCCCGGGGCCCCTGCAGGGCGGCTTCCAGGGCAGTGTCCATGGCGGCTGTTTCGGCGGCGGTGAAGGCCGTCACCGGCTTCTGGGCAGCAGTCACTTGGACACCGCCGGGTCCGGGAAGGCAGTCGCAACCTTGACGGTGGACGGGTCCGCCTGGGCCTGGGTCCGGGACGCCCGCCACCAGACGATGAAGCCGGCCAGCGTGAAGAAGCCGTAGAACAGGTACATGAAGGCACTGGCGAAGTATCCGGCGCTGAAGAGCAGCGGGACGCCCACCACGTCCACGGCAACCCAGATCAGCCAGAACTCGGTCCAGCCGCGGGCCATGCCGTAGGTGGCCAGGAGCGAGCCCATGAAGGTCCACGCGTCGGCCCACACCGGCGGGTAGGAGCCGAGGGAGTCGAAGAGCGGAATGAGGGCGGCGGTGCCGGCCATGAGCGCGAGTACCAGCACCACGCGGGTCCTGGCGCTGGCCCAGGCGGGCGCGATCGCCGTCGAGGATCCCGCCGCCCGACGGCTCTGCTGCCAGCGCTGCCAGCCGTAGACGGCCACGATGATGAACATGACCTGCCGCCCGGCCTGGCCCCAGAGTGTGGCCGGCGTGGCGGAACCGAAGACGTTGCCCAGGAAGACTGTCAGGAGCAGAAGGTTGCCCGCGATGCCGGCCGGCCATGCCCAGACTTTGCGCCGCATGCCGCCGAGCGCACTGGCCAGGCCAAAGATGTTTCCCAGCACTTCGCGGAGAATGAGCACTGATCCGCCCACGGGAATCTGTGCCTCGAAGAGCCAACGCAGGATGTCCATGCGTGCGTGCCGTTCCTTCCCTCAAGAGCCGAGACTGCTCCGGGGGTATACGACAGCGAAACGCAGCGGCGTTATGGAACGCCACAAGTACAGCTGTACGTGCTTCTCTCATCCAGACTTTAACTGTCGGTACCGGAATTTCACCAGTTCAACCGTCCGCCGGGCTTCCAGAAAGGAAACACCGGCTCGCGGGTCGCGGACTGTCACCGCCGGTTCGGACTTACACCGACCCCGGAGCACGTATTGTGTGTTGCTATTCTGACACAACTTGGCGGGTGCCCAGGCTATTCCCGCTACAAACCGTTATGCGGGCAGTCATGGAGGCCGGTTGCGGCCTCCATGACTGGGCTCCTGACTGAAGTCCCGGCTCGACTCTTGAGGACCGAAGCCTAGAGGCTGCCGGCCTTGCGCAGCCGGTCGATGGCGCCGGACGGGTCAGCGGCCCCATACACGGCCGAGCCGGCGACAAAGACGTTGGCCCCGGCTTCCGCGGCACGGACGATGGTTTCCTCGGTGATTCCGCCGTCCACCTGAATGGCCACGTTCACCCCGGATCCCTCGATGGCGGCACGAGCGCGGCGGATCTTGGGCAGCGTGAGGTCAAGGAACGCCTGCCCGCCAAAGCCGGGCTCCACCGTCATGATCAGCAGCATGTCCAATTCCGGGAGCATGTCCAGGTAGGGCTCCACCGCCGTTGCCGGGCGCAGCGCCATCCCGGCCTTCGAACCCCTGGCGCGCAGCTCACGGGCCAGCTTCACCGGCGCGATCGACGCCTCAGCGTGGAAGGTCACGGAGGCAACGCCGGCGTCCGCGTATCCGGGCGCCCAGCGGTCGGCGTCGGAAATCATGAGGTGGGCGTCCAGCGGAACCGGGCTGACCGCCTGGATCCGCTGGACCACGGGAAGCCCCAGGGTGAGATTGGGGACAAAGTGGTTGTCCATCACATCCACATGCACGGCATCAGCATTGCTGATTTTCTGCAGCTCGGCTTCGAGGTTCACGAAGTCGGCGGAGAGGATGCTGGGGTTGATGCAGCACTGCGTCATGCGGTGTCCTTTCGCGGGACGGGAGTCCGGGGGTTTGGGATCAGTCGGTGGGAAGTCAGCGCTTGCGGCGGATCAGGGCCAGGAACATGGCATCCGTGCTGTGGACGTGCGGCCACAGCTGCGCGGTCTTCTCATGACCCGCGCCCAGGCCGCCGCCCAGGCTGACGGCGTCCAGCACGCTGCCGGCGTCCAGGAGTTCCAGGTCATCGCGTTTGCGCAGGGCATCACTGACCACCGCGGTGGTTTCCGCAGGGTGCGGCGAGCAGGTCACGTAGGCCACCACGCCGCCGGGGCGCACAGCCGCCAGGGCGGAGTTCAGCAGTTCGCGCTGCAGCGGTCCCAGGTCGGCAAGGTCCTTGGGGGTACGGCGCCAGCGGGACTCGGGCCGGCGGCGCAGGGCTCCGAGTCCGCTGCACGGCACATCCACGAGCACACGGTCGAAGGCGGCAGGCCGTTCCGACCCGACCTCCCGGCCGTCGCCGGTTCTGACGGTCCAGACGTCCGAGGGGACTGCGGACAGTGCCTGGCTGACCAGTTTGGCCCGGTGAGGGGCGGGCTCGTTGGCCAGCAGCGTGGCCCCGCGTTCGTGTGCCAGCGCGCCCAGCAGGGCAGCCTTGCCGCCGGGTCCGGCGCAGAGATCGAGCCAGGCTTCCCCATCCGCGTTTGCGCCCTTCCCTGGCTCAAGGCTGGCCGCCGCCAGGGCCCGGGCCACTAACTGGGAACCGACGTCCTGCACGCGTGTGGTGCCGGACCGGATGGACTCCAGCCGGCCGAGGTCGCCGCCGCTGGAAAGGGCGGATCCTTCCACGAGTTCGCCGGGGACGGCACCGTTCTCCAGTGCCTCGTCAAGGCTTCCCAGCCCGGGAAGGGCCACCAGGTTGACGACGGGGGCCGCGTTATCCGCTTCCAGGAGGTCGTTGATCTCGCCGACCGGCCGGCCATGGGCCACGAGGGACTGCCGCAGGGCGCGGACAATCCACTCGGGATGGGCATAGCGGACGGACGCTACCTTGTTCTGGTCCTGCTGGCCGGCAACCAGCTCGTCCACCCACTCGTCCAGGCTGCGGGCAGCTACCTTCCGGAGGACAGCGTTGATCAATGCCGACGGTCCGGCGCCGATGACGGCGCGGGCCAGGCCGACGGTCTGGTCAAGGGCCGCGTGTGCAGGGACCCGCATCGCCAACAGCTGGTGGACGCCGATGCGCAGGGCGTCCAGGACGGCAGGGTCCAGCTTATCCAGGGGCCGGTCAACGCAGCGGGCGAGGATGGCGTCGTAGGTGCCCTGGTTCCGAAGCGCACCGTAGCTCAGTTCGGTGGCGAATCCGGCGTCGCGGCGGTCAAGGCCATGCTGCCTAATGCGGGCCGGCAGCACGAGGTTGGCGTAGGCATCCTCGGCCGCGACGGCGCGCAGCACTTCAAAGGCCACCAGTCTGGCGGGGTCCGCCCTGCGGGTGCGCTGTGACGGTGCGCTTTCCGTGAAGTTGCGCTGCTGGCCGCGGTTGCGTTCCCTGCCCTGCGCATTGCGGCGGCTGGCTCCACCCCCGCCCCGGCGCTGGTCGGAACCGCCCGTACCTGAACCACCGGTACCCGAACCTCGCTGGCCGCCGTGGCTGGACCGGTCCTGCCCGGATCCGCTTCTGCCGGAGTCACTCATTGGAATACCACGCTTTCGAGGGAAGACTGGCCGCGCGCCCAGTCGGCTGCGGCCATCATTTTCTTGCCGGCAGGCTGCACCTTGGTGAGTTCAACGGCATGCGAACCGGTGCCCACCAGCACGCTCTTGCCGGCCAATGCCAGTTGTCCGGGCTGAACGTCGGTGATGTCAGCGCGGAGCCGCAGCGGCTCAAGCTTTAGCCGCTGGCCGTCAAGAGTGGTCCAGGCCCCCGGTTCAGGTGTCACACCGCGCGCGCGGCGGCCCACGGACAGGGCCGGTTCCGACCAGTCGATGCGGCCGTCGTCGATGGTCAGCTTGGGCGCCAGGCTCACTTCCCCCTGCTGGGGAAGCGGCGACGCCGCGCCGGAGCCGACGGCGGACAGCGTCTGGGCAAGCAGGACGGCACCGCTGTGGGACAGCCGTTCCAGCAGTGCCCCGGAGGTGTCCTCCGGGCCGACGGCTTCGGTCAGGGTGCCGATGACGGGGCCCGTGTCGAGCCCCTCCTCGAGCTGGAAAGTCACAGCACCGGTGATGTCGTCGCCGGCAATAACGGCCCGCTGCACAGGAGCCGCGCCCCGCCAGGCAGGCAGCAGTGAGAAGTGCAGGTTGATCCAGCCGTGCCGGGGAACATCGAGGGCCGCCCGGGGAACCAGCCCGCCGTAGGCGACAATCGCCGCCACGTCGGGTCGGGCTTCGGCGATCTGTTGGGTGACGGCAGCGTCCACCCGGGACGCATGGATGATGTGGATGCCGAGCTCGGCTGCCCGGGCAGCAACGGGCGACGGCGTGAGGACACGCTTGCGCCCCACCGGCGCGTCCGGCCGGGTCAGCACCGCGACGATCTCGAAGCCGGCGGCCACGAGGGCATCCAACGAGGGGACAGCTACAGACGGGGTACCGGCGAAGAGAACCCTCATCCGGCAGCGCCGAAGCTGCCGGTTCCGGACGATGCCGCCCCGAAGCTGCCGCCGCCGAAACTGGAACCGACGGTCTTGGCGCGCTTGGCGGTGGTCTGTTCGGTGATGGAGTCGTAGTTTGCGTTGCGGATGGAGCGAAGGGCGGCCTTGCGGTCCTCACCTTCGAGCCGGTCAGTGAAGAGGATGCCGTCCAGGTGGTCGGTTTCGTGCTGGAAACAGCGGGCAAGCATGCCCTCCGCCTCCACCGAGAGGGGGTTGCCCTTCATGTCGACGCCGGTCACGCGGGTGCTGCGGTAGCGGCGGACCGGGAAGCCCAGTCCAGGGATGGAGAGGCACCCCTCCACTTCATCCGGCTGGAAGTCCTCGCTGTTCTCCAGCACCGGGTTAATGATGTGGCCTTCTACGCCGCCGATCCGGTAGGTGAAGACCCGGAGGCTGACGCCGATCTGGGGCGCGGCCAGGCCTGCGCCCTCCACGTCCTCCATCGTTTCGGTCATGTCGGCAACGAGCCTGGCCAGCTCCGGCCCGAAATCCGTGACAGGGTCGGCAACCGTGCGGAGCACGGGATCGCCGATGATACGGATATTCAGAATTGCCATGTGCAGTCATTTCCTCACGGTGAACGGGTAAACGGATCCAGTCCAGTTTAGTTGCTGCGGCCTGGCCGGCGCAGACGACGGCGGGAACGGGCCCGGCCAGTCCCCGGCCAGTCCCGGGCAGGACCAGGCCCGGTGCAGGAAGAGTCAGGAGTAGACCGGCGGCGCCAACGGCAGCAGCGCGGGTCCGGCGCTGACGGTGTCCGCGGACATTTCCCATACCCGGCGCAGGGCGCAGAACTTCCACCAGTGGTGCTTGAGGACTTCGGGATTGGCGCGGACGGGCCGGACCTCGGTTTCACCGATCGCGACGGCAAGCAGGACCGGGGTATCCCCGTGCTGCCACGGTTCCCACTCCCCTGCCACCGGGTCCACCAGGCTTTCCTCCGCCTTCATGCCGGCAACGAGCTGCATGACCACCTTGTCATCCAGGGGCTTGACCTGTCCGTCGCGCGTCGTTCCCTTGGTCTTGTAGTCGATGAGGCAGGTGCGTCCGTTGATCTTCGCGACGAGGTCCAGAGTTCCTGCATATCCCACCGTCTTGTTCCACACGGTGATCTCCGGCGCGATCGGCTCGACCCGGAACAGCTCCCACCACTCATCGAAGCGGGCGGCGAAGGCTTCCTCGCCGCTGGACGCCAGCGCTTCACGGGCTTCCTTCATCTGGTGCGGCCTGCCGAGAGCACGCAGCGCCACCTGCTCGCAGTAATGGTGCACCCGGTCCCCGCGCTGTGCAGCCTCGTCCCGGTAGGTTTCGGCCGCCTTGGCAGCACGGTTCACCGCCTGCCGCACCCTCGCTGGGCTGCCCAGGATCTCGGGCAGCGACGGATCCTTGGCCAGGCTGCTGGCGCCCATATATCCGAACCAGCCGTCCAGCCCGTGGGGCTGCTGCCCGATGACGGTGGTGATGGAGGGAACCGTGAACTGCTCGGTGGTGGAGCGGGCGTACATTCGGCCATATTCCGTGGCGTGGGCGAGGAGTGGAGCGGTCATGATGAGACTCTTTCACGGGGGTCAGACATTGATGCGAAAACAGAAAAGCCCGCCCCTCCCAGTTCTATCTCCTGGGCTGAACGGACTTTCCATCGGTGGGCGATACTGGGTTCGAACCAGTGACCTCTTCGGTGTGAACGAAGCGCGCTACCACTGCGCCAATCGCCCCGATGCATTTGAATGCTAGCGGACGATCGCGGGTTAACGGAAATCGGCCCGTGAAGTGCTGCACGCCACACAGCCAAGTTCCCCCAACATCACCGGCCGAGGGGTGTAAACCCCCGCGAAACTACACCCCTGTAATTCGAAAATTCCCCTAGAATTCAAGGAAATAGGGCCTACGCGCCATCCAGGCCGGCACTCGATTTGGAGTTTCCCGGAACCTCCTATAGAGTTCTTACTCGTTGGAACGCGACGAACTGCCGGATACGGCAAGGAACCGCGGCTCCGAATGCGGACGTAGCTCAGCTGGTAGAGCACCACCTTGCCAAGGTGGATGTCGCGAGTTCGAATCTCGTCGTCCGCTCGCAGGACACTGTCATGGTTCTGATTCCCGGAAGTTGATTCCAGGGATCGAGGCCTACACGGTGGGTTGGCCGAGAGGCGAGGCAGCGGCCTGCAAAGCCGTATACACGGGTTCGAATCCCGTACCCACCTCGGTGAAAACCATGGTTTCCGGTACTCCCGGATGAAATGGGCGATTGGCGCAGCGGTAGCGCGCTTCCCTGACACGGAAGAGGTCACTGGTTCGATCCCAGTATCGCCCACCAGAGCAAGGAAACTTGCTTGTAGTTGAACGTTCAGTCTCCAGGCGGAACTTCACAAATGCGGACGTAGCTCAGCTGGTAGAGCACCACCTTGCCAAGGTGGATGTCGCGAGTTCGAATCTCGTCGTCCGCTCTCTTGATCCTTGAGGATCCGAACCCAGGAAACCGCCGGTTTTGCCGGCTCCGGGCGATTGGCGCAGCGGTAGCGCGCTTCCCTGACACGGAAGAGGTCACTGGTTCGATCCCAGTATCGCCCACGAAACTAAGCAGCTCTCCGGAGCTGCTTTTTTCTTGGCTTCATACTGTTTGACAAAGTTTGTCAATAACTCCTTGGCATGCGCCGCCTTCGGGGCTAGGATCGAATGCGGAGGAGCGAACTGGCTCCGCGATTGAAGGGAGGTGCTCGTGGGTTTACTTGACGATCTAAAGGGCAAGGCTCAGGGTCTGATCCGCGGCAACGAGCAAGCCATCAAGGACGGCATCGACAAAGCAGGTGATTTCGTCGACTCCAAGACGGGCGGCAAATACACCAGCCAGGTAGATAAGGTCCAGGCTGGCGCTTCCACTCTCGTTGACAAAGCCAATGAGAGGCCAACCCAGGGACCGGCGGACAACGTGCCGCCGGCTGAGAAGGCTCCGTAGCCAGGACTTACCGGGCTTCGCCCCTAAACGTCAAAAAAGGTGCCGGTCCCGCCGAGAGGCGGCGCCGGCACCTTTCGTGTCTCCGGAGAAATTCCGCGGCGCCGCGAGGGGCCTTGGCTGCAAAGCCGGGGTCTACATAAGCACCCGGCTACGAGGGCTCGTGGTTCTGGCCTTCGCGGGCCAGCGCGGTAAGCCTGGAAACAGCCCTGAAGTACTTCTTCATGTAGCCGCCGGTCATCATGTCCTCGGTGAACAGCTTGTCGAACGGAACGCCGCTGGCAAGGATCGGTACGTCCTTGTCGTAGAGGCGGTCGGCGAGCACCACGAACCGCAGCGCCACGGCCTGCTCGGTGATGGTTTCCACATCCCGCCAAACAACACCGTCCACACCGTCAAGCAGCTTGCGGTAGCGGCTCGGATGGACGCCCGCGAGGTGGGCGATGAGGGTGCCGAAGTCGTCCTCGGCAACGGTTTTGCCGTCAAACTCCGCCTTCATGTGGGCGTGGAGTTCGCTGTTCCGCAACGGTGCCGGCGCGGCCGGCAGTCCGCGGTGGCGGAAGTCCTCGCCGTCGATCCTGATGACGTCAAACTGGTCCGCCAGGACCTGGATTTCACGCTGGAAATCCACGGCGGCAAAGCGGCCGTCGCCCAGCGAGCCAGGCAGCGTGTTGGAGGTGGCCGCAAGTTTCACGCCGGCGTCGGCAAGTTCCCGCATGAGGCGTGACATCAGGACCGTGTCGCCCGGATCGTCCAACTCGAACTCGTCAATGCAGACAAGCCTGTACGAGCTCAGCGCCTCAACGGTTTTCCGGAAGGAAAGGGCACCCACCAGGTTGGTGTATTCCACGAAGGTGCCGAAGGCCTTGGGGCCGGGGGCCGCGTGCCACAGTGAAGACAGCAGGTGGGTTTTTCCGACGCCGAATCCGCCGTCGAGGTAAATGCCGGCGCGGGTCGTTTCCTTCTTGCCAAAGAGCTTCTTGAACAGTCCCCCGCCGTCCCCGGCGCCTACTCCTCCGGCGAAGGCCTGCAGCGCGTTCACTGCTGCCGCCTGGCTCGGCTGCTTCGGGTCCGGCCGGTAACTTGCAAAGGACACCTGCCCGAACCTGGGCGATGGGTAGAAACCTTTGAGGAGCTCATCCACCGACACCGCCGGCGTCCGGGTGGTGAGCTTTTCGATCTGTACCAAGGCGGTCCATTCTGCTGGTGATTTGTCCCCAGCAAGAATACCGGCATTGGCCGCCCGCCCCGCGGGATACGCCGCACTGCCGGCAATGCCGTGAGCAAGCACACATTTCGTCCTGTTAACACACAGGAGCATTCGTACCGGCCCGTGGCTAGTGTTGGAGCAGTGACCCGCCGTCCCCGGCGGTCTGACCTGACCGTTTCAGTGAAAGGCCATACGCATGTCCTACCCCGTTGAACAGAACGAGAAGTTCGCCGCCTACGCGCACCCGGAGCGGCTTGTTTCCACCGAGTGGCTGGCTGCGGCCATCGACGCCGGCGCCCTTAACGACGGCAAGCTCGTTGTGGTGGAGTCCGATGAAGACGTCCTGCTCTACGAAACCGGCCACATCCCCGGCGCGGTCAAGATTGACTGGCACACCGACCTGAACGACGAAGTCACCCGTGACTACGTGCAGGGCGAGGCGTTTGCCGCCCTGGCCGCCGCGAAGGGCATTTCCCGCGACGCCACGGTGGTCATCTACGGCGACAAGTCCAACTGGTGGGCCGCCTACGCCCTCTGGGTCTTCCGCCTGTTCGGCCACGAGGATGTCCGGCTGCTCGACGGCGGCCGCGACAAGTGGATCGCCGAAGGCCGTGCGCTGACCACCGACATCCCCACGCCGGCCGTGGCGGACTACCCGGTCGTGGAACGCAACGACACGCCGATCCGCGCCTTCAAGGAAGACGTCCTGGCCCACCTGGGCAAGCCGCTCATCGACGTCCGCTCCCCCGAGGAATACACCGGCCAGCGCACCCACATGCCCGCCTACCCCGAGGAAGGCGCGCTGCGCGGCGGCCACATTCCCACTGCGGCGTCGATCCCATGGGCACGGGCAGCAGCAGAGGACGGCACCTACCGCAGCCGCGCCGAGCTAGAGGCGCTTTACCTCGGCGAGGCCGGACTCACCGAGGGCGACGACGTCGTGGCCTACTGCCGCATCGGCGAACGCTCCAGCCACACCTGGTTCGCGCTGAAGTTCCTCCTGGGCTTCGAAACGGTCCGCAACTACGACGGGTCCTGGACTGAATGGGGCAATGCCGTACGTGTGCCGATTGCCAAGGGCGCGGAACGCGGTTCGGTACCGGTAGTTGCCGCGAGGTAAATCCTCCGTAAAAAAGCGGTGGATGGGAACAATCTGCGTAAGCTGGAAGTGATGAGTACTCAAGCGCTTCCCACCGCCCTGGCGGAGATTGTCGACGACTTCCAGGCACTGAGCGAGCCCGAGCGGCTGCAGCTCCTGCTGGAGTTTTCCCGCGGCCTGCCGGAGCTTCCGGACCGTCTGAACAACCACCCTGAGCTGCTGGAGCAAGTGGTGGAATGCCAGTCGCCTCTTTTCCTCACCATTGAGACGGAAAAGAACGACGGCGGGTCCCCCGCCTTCCGGCTGTTCTTCAAGGCGCCGCCGGAGGCCCCCACCACCCGCGGTTTCGCCGGGGTGCTCCATGAAGGACTGGACGGCCTCACCGCCGAGGAGATCCTGGCTGTCCCTGATGACATGCCGGAACTGCTCGGCCTGACCCGCGCCATCACGCCGCTTCGCATGCGCGGCATGACCGCGATGCTCGGGCGCATCAAGCGCAAGGTGGCCGCCGCGGCCCGGCTCTACGCCTAGGAACCAGACTCCATGGCGCGCAAGAACACGTCTCAGGGGACGCCTGCCACAGCCGTACTGGCTGCGGCAGGCGTTTCCTTTAACCTGCACCCCTACAGCCACGATCCGGCCGCGGCCAGTTACGGCATGGAAGCAGCCGAGGTCCTGGGGATCAATCCGGCAAGGGTCTTCAAGACGCTCATGGTGGAAGTCGACGGCAAACTGGCCGTCGGCGTCGTACCTGTCAGCGGAACCCTGGACCTGAAAGCGATAGCTGCTGCGCTGGGCAGCAAGAAGGCCGCCATGGCGGACCCCGCGGCGGCCGAACGGCGTACCGGTTACGTCCTGGGCGGAATTTCGCCCCTGGGACAGCGGCAGCCCTCGCCCACCGTCATCGACGAAAGCGCCCTCACCCTGGACACCATCCTGGTATCCGGGGGCCGGCGCGGCCTCGACGTCGAACTGGATCCCCGCGACCTCGTGCGCCTCACCAAGGCTGTCACGGCCGCGATCGGAACCGGCTCTCAGGCAGGCTGAACCGGTTCCGGCTGGCCGGGGTTCCGGCGCGGCGCCAGCTGCTGCTGCAGCCATGCCCGGACCAGCCCTTCCCAGCGGCCCGGATCGGCGTTCCACTCCTTCGCGTGCCGCGCCCCCTCGAACGGCTCGAACGTGACCATGTCGGGGTTTTTTTCGGCGAGGAGGGCCGACGGCTGGTAGGGCACGTACTCGTCGTCCACGCTGTGGATGATGAGCGTCGGCGTCCGGAGCTCAACGGCCCGCGACACCCAGTCCATTGATTTCAGGTCCACGGGCGC
Organism: Arthrobacter sp. NPDC056691; assembly: GCF_042791415.1. Taxonomy (NCBI): domain Bacteria; kingdom Bacillati; phylum Actinomycetota; class Actinomycetes; order Micrococcales; family Micrococcaceae; genus Arthrobacter; species Arthrobacter sp. NPDC056691. The sequence goes on along the minus strand of NZ_JBHTXX010000010.1, from coordinate 95,332 downwards.
AGCCAGTCCTGTGAGCCGGCGGCCCACCTTGTGACCCATCATGAGCTGGCCGTACCGGCCGACGGCCGACGGGATCCGGTTCAGCTCAGCATGGTGGGCCAGCACATTCACCCAATCGATGACGGGCGCGTCCAGCACCATGGCCCGGATGACGTGCCTGTGCTCCGAAAGGTCCGCGGTCTGGAGGCAGATGGCCCCGCCCATGGACCAGCCGAAGAGAACAACCTCCCGGGCGCCGCGGGCCAGGGCGAAGGCGATGGCAGCGTCGATGTCGCGCCACTCCGTGGAGCCCAGCCCGTACCGGCCGTCGAATGCTGCCGGCGCCAGGCCGTCGTTCCGGTAGGAAACCAGGAGATTCGGCAGTCCGAGCTCGTGGGCCACGCGCGCTCCGCGCAGGCACTCCTGCCGGGTGGCCCCTCGCCCGTGGACCATGATGGCCCACGTCCCGGCCCCCGCATCTCCCGGGATCAGCCAGCCGGGCGCCGTTCCGCCTTCGACCTCGATGGCTACGTCTTCGGTCGCCAGTCCGACGTCGGAGGGATGCTGGTACGTGGCGCCTCCCCACCAGCCGCGGCCCGCGGTTTCCAGGTTGCCGCTGTAGACGGCCTCAACTTCGCGCAGAACGGTGCGCTCGGCCGGGGAATACGACAGGATCTTGCCGATCCGGGCATGCCCGGCACCGGCGTCGAAGAAGAGGCTGTACACGCCATTGTGCGTTGTCTCCGGCGTGGCTGCGAGGATGACCTGCAGTTCCCTGCCTTCCCTGATGACCGCCAGGACTTCCTGGTCCGCAGCCCGCACGCGGGCCGGAGTGAGGACGCGGCGGGCAAAGTAGAGCGCGAGGGCGGACGATCCGGCACCGAGCAGGGCAGCCGCGCTGCCGCCGGCAATGATGCCCCCGAGTGTCCACTTCGCCCTGAGGGTCATCGCATTGCCCTGGGCAGTGGACGGGGTTGTCAAAGCAGCCTGCGCGGAATCCATGCCTTCCATCTTGACGGATCCGGCCCCTTCCGGCACATTCACGGCCCAGGGCGTGCCGACCAAATGCATGCGGGACAAATGCATGCGGGCATTGGCGGGCGGGACTAGGCTGATGCCATGAGCGATCCAATCGTCATTCTGACTGAAGAGCCGCTGGGTGCGGACGACCGCGTGAACATCGAACGCCTGGTGGACGGGGGTGACTCGCCCCTGGTTGTGCTGGTGCCGGCCAATACGGAACGGCATCTGCTGGTGGACTTCCTCGAGAACCTGTCGATGCTGGACATTGCCAAGGCTTTCCGTGAGCTGACCTCCCATGCCCCGGACCCTGTGGAGGAAAGGGCAGCAGCAGACGCCACGCTGGCCACCTCGGTCAGCGCACTGGAAGGCCTCGGCGGCGGAGTTGCCGGCGAGGTGGTGGCCGGCGGCGCCGTTAACGGCCTCGTGGCCAAGGTCAAGGAGCTTGGGGCCGCCCAGGCCGTCGTCATCACCAGGCCGCACGCCGTTTCGGACACCTTCCATACCGATTGGGCGAACCGGGCGCAGGACAAGCTGGGGCTCCCGGTGCTGCATCTGTATGCGGGCTCGGGATTTATCGGGGACTCCTGAGCGTTGGTCCGACTATGAGCACTCCTGAGAAATCCGACCTCACCAACACCGCCGCAACCCCTGCCGCCAACCGATCCGACGAAGACTGGCGGCAGGAACTGACGCCGGAGGAGTACCACGTGCTGCGCCAGGCCGGCACGGAACGCCCCTACACCGGCGAATACTGGGACACCCACACCGCCGGCGTCTACAACTGCCGGGCGTGTGGGACCGAACTGTTCACCAGCAAGGAAAAGTTCGATTCACACTGCGGTTGGCCGTCATTCTGGGCCCCGCTGGCGGAAGGGCGCGTGCGCTACATCCACGACCGCACCCTGGGCATGGACCGTATCGAGGTGCGGTGCGCCAACTGCGACTCGCACCTTGGGCATGTCTTCGAAGGTGAGGGCTACGGGACCCCGACTGACCAGCGTTTCTGCATCAACTCCATCTCACTGAAGCTGGTTCCGGCCGCCGGCGACCCCCAGGCCTGAGGTTGCCGCCTGAGGTTGCCTGGCGCTGCGCCTAGCGGTTATTTGGACAGCCTCGAGCACTACAGTTTCTTATGCTCGGGCCTTTGATCGATTAGGAAAGCTGTCTACTTGCTACGCTCGCCGTAGAAGCTCAGATCACCCGAAAGGCGAGGCCAGCGATGACCGCAACCGTACACACAGCACCAGCCAGAATCTCTGCGGAACACCCGGACTGGCAGCGACTCAAGGGCGCGGCCACTGCGCTGCGGAGCCTGCAGGTGCAGGACGGTTCGATCCCCGATCAGGCCGCCCACGCGGCTGCGCACGGCCACATCGAAGCCCTCGCCAGCGCCATCGAGGCGCTGGCACCGGCGTTCCCCCACGATTCCCTCTACCTCGACCTGGTGGGCCGGGACTTTGGCCGCTGGGCCGAGGGCGGGTTCGGCGTTCCGGATTTCCTCGACTCCCTGCTGGCCTTCCAGCCGCAGGCGGACCGCGAGAACGGTCTGCAGCACCTGGTGGTCTTCCCCATGTACACGCAGAACGGCAGCAGCAGCAGGCTCGTGGAGGCTGTCCTCATCGACGTGGTGTGGCCAGACTTCATTGCGGGCCTGGAACAGGGCGACTACTCGAACCGTCTGTTCGTGCCGATCCGGTTCATTGACTTCACCCCCGGGTACGACACCAACTCCGCTGTGCTGTTCCCCGAGACCGTGGGCGTGCGGGCGACGCCGCGGTTCACCTGGGGCGCCATTTTCGCAGACCGGGAGGCGGCACGGTTCCGCCGCGTCCTGCGGGCCGCTGCCGACATCACCTCGCTCCAGTTGCCGGCCGGGGCTGCGGAACTCCTCGAGGACCAGGAACTCACCGAAAAGACCTTCGTGATGTGGGACCTGATCCACGACCGCACGCACATGCGCGGGGACCTGCCGTTCGATCCGTTCATGATCAAACAGCGGATGCCGTTCTTCCTGTACTCCCTCGAGGAGCTGCGCTGCGACCTGACGGCCTTCCGGGAGTCGGTGAAGATCGAAAAGGACGAGGCAGCGGATCCGGAGGCCCGCCGGCACGCCAAGCTGGTGCAGTACGCAGTCATCTTCGACCGCATCTTCCGGTTCGCCATCACCGGCAGCCGGGTGCGCAACTACGACGGGCTCGGCGGCCAGCTGCTCTTCGCGTGGCTGCACCAGCACCGCGTCCTCCACTGGACCGACAGCCGGCTGACCATCGACTGGGAACACGTCGCCGGCGTCGTGATGGAGCTGGGAGCCCGGATCGAGGAGCTCTACTGGCGCTCCATCGACAGGCCCAAGACCGCCCACTGGCTGGCGGCCTATGAGCTGATCTCGGGCACCGTCACGCCGAACCCGGCTTCTGTCTGGGCCAAGGGGCGGGGCGCCCTTCCCCTCGACGGGCCGCCGCGGGGCCTCACGGACCAGGTCCTGGACGACGAGTTCCCGCTGTCCATGTTCTACGAAGCCCTCGAAAAGAAGATGCGCCCCGTCATCGAATCCACCGCTGGCATTACCGGTTCCTCGGATTCTGCCCTGCCGGCGGGCGGCCCGGCGGCGACGGCAGCGACGGCAGCGACGGCAGCGACGGCAGCATGACGAACGGCAGCATGACCGGCGCCGGCCTGACCGACGGGAGGCCACTGCGCGTGCTGGTCACGGGCGGCAGCGGACCTTCGGGAATCGCCGCCGCCCGTGCCCTGCTGCACGCTGGCTTTGCCGTCTTCACCGTGGGTTCGGACAAGGCACGCATCGAGGCCGCCGCGGAAACAGCGGGCGGAGCCACACCCCTGGTATGCGATCTCGGCGACCTCGCCGCCGTGCGAGAACTGCAGCAAGAGCTCGCGCGCACCGCCGGAAAAGTCGACGGCGTCATCCACCTCGTGGGCGGCTGGCGCGGGGCGCAGGGCATCACGGACCAGACCGATGAGGACTGGGACTTCCTGGAGCGCAGCGCCGTCACCACACTCCGGAACGTCACGCGCGCCTTTTACGACGACCTCGCCGCCTCGCCCTGTGGACGGCTTGCCATGGTGTCGTCGACGGCGGTGGACAGTCCCGCCGCCGGCGTCGCCAGCTACGTCGCGGCCAAGGCCGCCGCCGAAGCATGGACCATGGCGGTGGCTGAGGGGTTCCGCCGGGACAGTGACGCCCCGGACAGCCCGGCCGGCGGCGCCCAGCACAGCGCCGCCGTCGTCCTGGTGGTGAAGGCGCTGGTGGACGCAGGCATGCGCAGCAAGCAGCCGGACCGGACGTTCCCCGGCTACACGGACGTCGAGCAGCTGGCGGCGGCCGCCGTCGGGCTCTTCAGCCAGCCGGCCGCGGAGTTGAACGGGCAGCGGCTGCTGCTGGCCCCGGTGCCTGCCGCCGCCGCAACTACCTAGACTGAAAGCGTGACCAACGAAATGACCACAACTGTTCAAACTGCCGGCGGCACCATGTCCAGGCTCCACGACGCCTCGGTCCGCGGCTTTGCCTCGGACAACTACTCGGGGGTGCATCCCGAAGTGCTGGCCGCGCTGGCCGCCGCCAATGAGGGGCACCAGGTTTCCTACGGCGAAGACGCCTACACGGCCCGCCTGCAGGAGCTGATGGAGGGGCACTTCGGGCCGGGCATCGAGTGCTTCCCCGTCTTCAACGGCACGGGCGCCAACGTGTTGTCCCTGCAGTCGCTCCTGCCGCGCTGGGGTGCGGTGGTCTGCGCCTCGACGGCGCACATCAACATGGATGAGAACGGCGCCCCGGAGCGTGTGGGCGGCATGAAGCTGCTGCAGGTGCACACCCCGGACGGCAAACTCACGCCCGAGCTCATCGACCGCGAGGCGTGGGGCTGGGGTGATGAGCACCGCGCCCAGCCGCTGGCCGTCTCCATCACCCAGACCACCGAACTGGGCACCTGCTACACGGCTGATGAAGTTCGGGCAATCGCCGAGCACGTCCACGCCAAGGGCATGAAGCTGCATATGGACGGGGCGCGGCTGGCCAACGCGGCGGCCCATCTGGGCGTTCCCCTCCGGGCTTTCACGCGCGACGCCGGCGTGGACATCCTCTCCTTCGGCGGCACCAAGAACGGCCTGCTGTTCGGCGAGGTGGTGGTGGCGCTGAACCCCGACGCCGCCCAGGGGCTGCTGTTCCTGCGCAAGATGAACATGCAGCTGGCCTCCAAGATGCGGTTCATGTCTGCGCAGTTCATCGCCCTGCTCGAGGGCGACCTGTGGCTCCGTTCGGCCGGCCACGCCAACGCCATGGCCGCGAGGCTGCGCGCCGCCGTGGACGACATTGACGGCGTCGAACCCACGCAGAAGACAGAATCCAACGGCGTCTTTGCGGTGTTGCCCGAGGGGGTGGCGGACAGGCTCCGGGAGTCCTTCCGCTTCTACGACTGGAACGAGGCCACCCGCGAGGTCCGCTGGATGTGTTCCTTCGACACCAGCGAGGAGGACGTCGACGCCTTCGTGGCAGCCATCAAAGCCGAACTCGCCCGGCACGGATCCGCCCAGGCGGCAGGAGAGTAACATGCGCGGGATTGCATGAGCAGGCGGCGAGCCTGCCGGAACCGGCGGTTTCCAATGCGTAGCCTGCCATTGTGAACGCACTTGCCCAGGTTCCGGCGAATTTCCTGTATGCGCTGGGAACGCTCCGCAAAGCACGCTGCCGCAGCGAACTGCGCCTCGACGAGATCCCGGCGCCCGCCCGGCTGGCGCCTTTCGCCGTCGCCCTCGGCGCCGAGGTCATGGTTCCCAGCGCAGGCAAGGGTGGCGGCGACAGGGACCGTACACCGGTCCACGGGCCGGCGGCCATGGCGCTGGCCCGCTCGGCTGCCGCCGGGGCAACCGCGGCAGACACCGACGACGACGGCGAGGAGCTCGCCACCGGCCGCTTCATCCTGCTGCACGATCCGGACGGCTCCGCCGTGTGGGACGGCGAGTTCCGGATCGTCACCTACATCCGGGCGCAGCTCGACGCCGAGATGGGCAACGATGAAATGCTCGGCTCGGTGGCCTGGACGTGGCTTGTGGAAGCACTCGAAACCCACAACGCCCCCTACCGCGCGGCCGGCGGCACAGCCACCCGAGTGCTGTCCGAAAGCTTCGGAACGCTGGCGGACCGGCCCGCCTCGATCGACATTGAACTCCGTGCCTCGTGGACTCCGGCCGGCGCCGACGTCCAGGCGCACCTGGAGGCGTGGTCGGACATGGTGTGCACCTTCGCCGGCCTCCCGCCGCTGCCCGACGGCGTCTCCGCGCTCCCCCGCCGGCGCCGCAGCTAGGTCCTGTTGTCCTGAAGGGCTATGGCGCCTGGCCGCTCGGTGTGGTGGGGCGTGTCGATTTCCTCGTCGACGGCCGCGAGTGATTCGGATCGTGTTTCCGGGGCCCACCGCCAGCAGACGACGGCGCCGATCAGGAGGACCACCACGCAGGCAGACAGGGCGGTGCTGATGCCGGCTCCGGCCACCACCAGGGGCAGCAGGAAGGTGCTTCCCGCTGATCCGAGACGGCTGGATGCCGTCGCGACGCCGACGCCGGAAGCGCGCAGCTCGGTCGGGAACAGTTCAGGCGGGTAGGCGAACTCGAGGTTCGCGGCAGCGGACAGCACCAGCGCGAAGGACGCGAACAGGATGACGGCCAGGACCGGGCTCACCGAAGCGAAGAGGACCAGGGCGAGCAGCAGCGCTGCACCGAGGATAAAGCTACCGATGAGGAAGGCACGGCGGGAGATCCGGTCGATGATCAGCATGCCCACGATGGCGCCCACGAGCAGGAACACGTTGTAGGCTGCCCCTGCGGCAAGTTTGCCGGACACGCCAAGGGCTTCCATGACCTGCGGGGCGAACGTTCCCAGGGCGAAGTAGGGAATGACCTGGCAGACGTAGAACACGGCGCCGACCATTGTCCTCCTGCGGTACTTCGCCGAGAACAGCACAGCCAGTCCGCGGGCCGGCTTGGCGGAACCCGCCGGTGGCGGGGCCACGTTCGGGCCGGCATGGCGGCGGACGACGTCGGCGGCCTCCTGAAGGCGGCCGTGCTGGGTCAGCCACAGCGGCGATTCCGGAACTCCGAGGCGGAAGCCGAACACGATCAGGGCAGGGGCCGCGCTGACCAGGAGCATCCAGCGCCAGGCGTCCGGTCCGAGCCCGGAAAGCAGGAAGCCGGCAAGGTAGGCGATGACGTATCCCAGCGCCCAGGCGATGGCCAGGAAACTCATCAGCCGGCCCCGGAAGTGCCTGGGTGAGTGTTCGGTGACCAGTGACTTGCTGACCACATAGTCCGCTCCCAGGGCGACTCCCAGGAGAAGTCGAAGGACCAACAGCTGCCAGGGCTCCTGGACGAAGAACTGCAGCGCGGACAGGGCGCCGAATACCAGCATGTCCCAGCCGAAAATCCTGCGTCGTCCGATCCGGTCCGCGATCGGTCCGGTGACGATTGCTCCGATGAAAAGTCCCGCCAGGGTTGCCGCGCCCAGCAGCCCGATCCACAGCGGGGTCAGGTTCAGTGCGGCGGTGGCCGAGGCGAGGACGATTCCAACGATTCCGAGGACGAACCCGTCGCTGAACTGGCCTCCGGTTCCTGCCACGGCGACCCGGATGTGGAACCTGGTGAGCGGGGCATCTTCGTAGGCAGTCTGCTTGGGCGCGCTCATCGGGCTTCCTCCGTTCCGGCGGTGCTGGTCTTTCCGGCGGTGCGGGCCGTGGCCACTGCCAGGGTCGTTGCGTCATAGCCCTGCTCCGCCGCCATGGTGACCCACTGGTCGAAGCCGGCGGCGAGGTTTTCGTTGAGGCGACGCCCGTCCCAGGCCAGGCCTGTAATGCATTTGCGTCTGAACGTCCCGGCAGCGGCGGCAACGTCATCGAAGATGTTGAGCAGCGAATCAACAATCACGGGCTCCATGATGTTCAGCTCCAGCTCCCCGGCCGCCACCGCGCATTCGACGGCGTGGGCTGCGCCCCGGACCCGGTAGCTGAGCTGCATCACGAATTCCGGAATGACGGGGTTGATCTTGCCGGGCATGATCGAGGACCCTGCCTGGGTCGCGGGCAGCGTCACTTCGCCGATACCGCCGACGGGGCCGGAGGACAGGAACCGCAGGTCGGCCGCGATCTTGGCCATGGTGATTGCGGCACGGGCACCTGCCGAGGCAATCGCCGCGTACGGATCCAGGTGCGAGAGCGCGTCAACGAGGTCTTCCGACCCCGCCAGTTGCCGGCCCGTGGCGTCACTCAGGTCCTGCACGCAAAGTTCCCGGTAGCCGTCCGGGGCTCCGATGCCCGTTCCAAGGACAGTTGCTCCGATGGGAATCGAGTCCAGCTCCGCCGTCGCAGCCCGCAGCCCCTCGGCCACGCGCCGGATTGCCGTGGCGTGTGACCGGTGTGTTTGACCCACCGTGAGGACCACGGCGTCCTGCAGGCAGGTGCGCCCGAGCCGTTGTGCAGTGTCATACTCAGCGGCCTTGTCCTCCAGCGCGAGGGCCAGTGCCGTGAGGGCCTGGAGGGGGCGTTCGGAGAGCTCCCGGATGGTCAGCGCCATGGCGGTCGGATACGTGTCGTTGGTCGACTGGGAGGCGTTGACGTGATCATTGGGGTGCACGGCGACGCCTGAAATCTGTGACGCCCGGGCGGCGATGACCTCGTTGAAGTTCATGTTCGTCGTCGTCCCTCCGCCGCCCAGGACGAGCGCCGTGGGGAACTGGCTGCCGTGCAGCCCCGAGGTGATCTCAGCGCACGCGGCCTCGATGGCCCCTGCCGCCTCGGGTGCGAGGACGCCGAGCGTGGCGTTGGACCGGGCAGCGGCGGCCTTGACCAGTGCGTAGTTCCGCACGAAAGCAGGCACGTCTGCCACCCGCCGGCCGGTTGTACCGAAGTTCTCCACAGCAAGGCTGGACTGCCTGCCGTAAAGGACCTGTTCGCTGGACGCCTCTGTCTGAAGGACTGTCATTTCAATACCTCTCAAGTGATGTGTACCACAGTGCATTGAAAGGTACGGCCCCTGGCGGCCGGCTCCTAAAGCTGTTGCTGCTGCAACAACAGTTTTTTACCTATCCGCCACGTTAGTGCAGACTCTTTCTAAACATGCGTTGCTGTGACAGCAACTGCGGACGAGGAGGACGCCGTGAGTGAAAGCACCGCCGAGCGGGTTGCCGCCCTGCTGCTGGCCTTCGAAAATCCCGGACAGGCGGGAGGCGAGCATTCCGTGGGTGAACTCGCCAGGGCCGTGGGCCGCGAGCGCAGCCAGGTCTCGCGGATGCTCAAGGCGCTGGCACGGAGCGGACTCGTCGAACAGGATCCCGACCGCCGGACCTACAGGCTGGGATGGAACCTCCGAATACTGTCCACCGGTGCAGGCAACTACCCCCTGGTGCAGGCGACCCGGCCGGCCCTGCAGGCCCTCGTGGCAAAAACCGGGGAAGTTGCCCTGCTGTCGGTACAGGAAGGCAACCGGTCCCTGACCGTGCTCCGGGAGGAATCCCAGCAATCCCTCCAGGCGGGCGGCTGGGTCGGCCGCCGCTCCCCCATGCACTGCACGGCGTCAGGGCGTGCGCTGATGTTTGACTTCGACGACGAACTGGTGGAAACGCTCACGGCCAACGACCTGAACACCCCCACATCGGCGCCGGGGGCACCAAAGGACCTGGCCTCGCTTCTGCACAGAATCGAACTCGAACGGGCCCGGGGATATGCAGTGGCATCCGAAGAAGTAGAAATTGGACTCACATCCGTCGCGGCCCCCGTACGGGACCGCCTGGGACACATCGCCGGCGTGCTCAACGTGTCCGCACCAACCTCACGCATCATCACGCGCACCGATTCAATAGGCCAGTTGCTCATCGCCGCGTCCCGGGCCATCACACAGAACCTCCGATCCCGGCGGAACTAACCGGTGGAGTAATGTCTCCGGCAATTACGGCACGATTCTTTTGCCTAATCGCCTTTGCCGTGTAAAGTCCCGTGCTTAGGTGAGCCTAAGCCGGGCTCCTCCGGCAGAAGGTGCTTTACATGACAGCCAACTTCCTCATCGGCCTCCGGGAGGGCCTCGAGGCGACGCTCATCGTCGTCCTGCTGATGGCCTACCTGACCAAGAGCGGCCGCCGTGCACTGCTCCCCCGGTTGTGGGCGGGCGTGGGAATCGCTGTTGCCGTGTCCGTGGGTTTCGGCGCCCTGCTGACCTTCGGCCCGCGTGGCCTCACCTTCGAAGCCCAGGAAGCAATCGGCGGCGGACTGTCCATCGTCGCCGTCGGGCTGGTCACCTGGATGGTCTTCTGGATGGCGCGCACCGCCCGCACGCTCGGCAGCGAACTGCGCTCCCGCGTTGACGGCGCGGCCGACGGCGCAGCCTGGGGCCTGGTGCTTGTCGCGGCCCTAGCCGTCGGCCGGGAGGGCCTGGAGACGGCGCTCTTCCTGTGGGCGGCAGCCCAGGCCAGCGGCGAATCCGGAACCCCGCTGTTCGGCGCCCTCCTGGGCCTCGCGGTGGCCGCCGGGCTCGGCTACCTGCTGCACCGCGGGGTCCTGAAGGTGAACCTGTCCCGGTTCTTCACCTGGACCGGCGTGGCCCTGGTGGTCATCGCCGGCGGCGTCCTCGCCTACGGCGTCCACGACCTGCAGGAGGCCGGCATCCTGCCCGGGCTGCACAGCCTCGCCTTCGACGTCTCGGCCGCCGTCCCGCCGTCGTCCTGGTACGGCACGCTGCTGAAGGGGACCCTGAACTTCTCCCCGGCCACCACGTGGCTGGAGGCAGCCGCCTGGGTCCTGTACGCCGTCCCCGTTCTGTTCTTCTACCTCCGCGCCAACGTCCGCACGCCGCACCGTTCCGCGGAAGCCCCTGCCGCAGCTGCCGCCGTCGCGTCCTGACCGGCAGCTCCTGCCTAACCAAACACCCCCCAACGAACCCCGCTGCATCCCCAACACCCCCAAGGAATCCACATGCCAGGCTTGACCTCGCCCAAAATCCGCCGGACTGCCGGTGCCCGCCTCGCCGTCGTGGCAGCCACCGCAGTCCTCCCGCTGGCCCTCGCATCCTGCACCGAGAACGCCAGCGCCAACGCATCCGGCACCACCGGCGGGCCCATCCAGGTGACCAGCACCGATTCCGGGTGCAAGGTCTCTGCCACTGAAGCCCCGAGCGGGAACCTGACCTTTGCCGTGAAGAACGACGGCGCCGAAGTCACCGAGTTCTACGTGCTCGCCGAAGACGGCCTGCGGATCGTGGCCGAGGTGGAGAACATCGGCCCGGGAATCACCCGCAACCTGGTGCTCACCGCTCCGGCCGGCAGGTACACCACCGCCTGCAAGCCGGGGATGAAGGGCGATGGCATCCGCGCCGACTTCACCGTCAAGGACTCGGGCCAGCCGGCCACCGTTGACGCCGGCCACCGGAAGCTCGTGGACACCGGGGTCACCCACTACACCGCCTACGTCAAGGACCAGACCGAGCAGCTGGTGGCCGGAACCAGGGAGTTCGCCGCGGCCTATGCTGTGGGCGACGCAGCCAAGGCCAGGAGCCTTTACGCGGCCACCCGCATGCACTGGGAACGGATCGAACCCGTGGCCGAATCCTTCGGGGACCTCGACCCCAAGCTCGACGCCCGTGAGGCAGACCTGGAACCGGGACAGAAGTGGACCGGCTGGCACCGGGCCGAGAAGGACCTGTTCCCGCCGCCCGGCTACAAGGCACTGACAGCGGCTGAGCGCTCGGCAATCGCCAAGCAGCTGGTGGCCGACACTGAGGAACTCAGCACCCGCACCCGCACCGTCGAACTCAGCGCGGACAAGCTGGGCAACGGCGCCAAGGAGCTCCTGGACGAGGTGGCGCGCGGCAAGGTCACCGGCGAGGAGGAAATCTGGTCGCACACGGATCTCTGGGACTTCCAGGCCAACGTGGACGGCGCCCGGATCGCGTTCGAAAACCTCAAGCCCGCCCTGCAGCAAAAGGACGCCGCCCTGGCCTCGGACCTCGACGCCAAGTTCGGGGCCCTGCAGGCTGAGCTGAAGAAGCACGCCAAAGGCGACGGCTTTGCCTACTACAACGAGCTGGGCAAGGACGAGGTCCAGCAGCTCAGCGCGCTGGTCGACGCCCTCGGCGAGCCGCTGTCCAAGCTCACCGCGGCAGTGGTGCTGTGAGCGGCTGCCCCTTCGGCGGCGGCCAGCAGCCCCCGGCCGGCACGCACTCCGAGGCCTCGGCCGCGTCTCCGGAGACGCCCGACGGCGATAACCGCCGCCTGTCCCGCCGTGGCCTTCTGGGGCTGGCGGGCGTGGGCGGCGCAGGAGCGGTGGCGGGCATCGCCGCCGGCCTGCTCGGCCACGATGCCATTGCGGCTGCCGCAGCGCCCCCGGTTGCCAACGGTTCGGTCGTCCCCTTCTTCGGCGACCGGCAGGCCGGCATCACCACCGCCGCGCAGGACCGCCTCCACATGGCGGCCTTCGACGTCACCACAGAAGACCGTGCGGCACTGATCGAACTCCTCAAGGACTGGACGGCCGCCGCGGACGCCATGACCGCCGGCCGGACCACCGGGACCACCGGCGCCGTCGACGGCCCGTACGACGCCCCGCCGGAGGACACCGGGGAGGCCCTGGATCTCGACGCCGGCCGGCTCACGCTCACGATTGGCTTCGGCGCCTCCCTATTTGAAAAGGACGGCAAGGCCCGCTTTGGCCTCGACGGAAAGCGGCCCGATGCACTGATCGATCTGCCGCACTTCCCCGGCGACGCCCTGGAGCCGGCCCGCACGGGCGGCGACATCGTGGTGCAGGCGTGCGCCGACGATCCCCAGGTGGCCGTGCACGCCATCCGCAACCTGGCCCGGATCGGCTTCGGCAAGGCCCGCGTCCGCTGGTCCCAGCTGGGGTTCGGCAGGACGTCGTCGACGTCGCGCGCGCAGCAGACCCCCCGCAACCTTTTCGGCTTCAAAGACGGGACCAACAACCTCAAGGCCGAGGACACCGCCCTGCTCGACGAGCATGTGTGGGCCGGCGGCGGATCCCGTGCCGGCGAAGGCTGGATGGCCGGCGGAAGCTATCTGGTGGCCCGGCGCATCCGCATGCACATCGAGATCTGGGACCGCACCTCGCTTCGCGAACAGGAGGGCCTGATCGGCCGGACCAAGGGAGAAGGCGCACCGCTGTCCGGCGGAAAGGAGTTCACCGCCCCGAACTTCGCCATCAAGGGCAACGACGGCGAACCCCTCATTGCCATGGACTCCCACGTCCGGCTGGCCCACGCGGACCAGAACGACGGTGTGCGGATGCTCCGCCGCGGGTACAACTACACCGACGGCTCGGACGGGCTGGGCCACCTCGACGCCGGGCTGTTCTTCATTGCCTTCGTCAAGGACCCGCGGACGCACTACGTGCCGATGCAGATGACCATGGCCAAGGAAGACGTGCTCGCCCTGGAATACCTCAAGCACACGGGTTCCGGCCTCTTCGCCGTGCCGCCTGGAACCAGGCAGGGCGGCTTCATCGGCGAAGGCCTCTTCGCCTGAGCTGTGTTCGGCCGGGCACTGTTTCGCCTATTCACCGTGGAGTGGGCAGCGCGCCGCCGGGCGGTTCCGACGGCGGCGCGTGCAGCCCCGGACCGCCGTCGGGCCTGCTGCCGGTAAACTAGGGTCATCATGACCCCTCAAAATCCGGATAACACCACGGCCGGCGCTCCGGCTGCTGAAAACACACCCCATATAACGGTGGAAGGCTTTGACAGCCGGGTCCCCGTTGTCATCGATCTCGATTCCCCCCGCGACGGGGTGCCTCTGGTCATCGAAACCCAGGCAGGGCTGGAACGCTGTGCCGCGGCGATCGCCGCGGGCACGGGCCCGGCCGGTGTCGACGCGGAACGCGCCTCGGGCTTCCGCTACGGGCAGCGCGCGTTTCTGGTGCAGATCCGCCGGGAAGGTTCCGGTACCTGGCTGATCGACCCCGAGCCGTTCGAGGACCTGCGGATCATCAATGATGCCCTGCGCGGCGTCGAATGGATCCTGCACGCGGCCAGCCAGGACCTCCCCTGCCTGTCGGAACTGGGCATGTGGCCGGACAGGCTTTTCGACACCGAACTTGCAGCCCGGCTCGCAGGCCTTCCCCGTGTTGGCCTCGCGGCCGTGATCGAGCAGCTGCTCGGTTTCGGTCTCGCCAAGGAGCACTCGGCAGCCGACTGGTCCACCCGCCCCCTGCCGGAACCCTGGCTCCGGTACGCAGCGCTCGACGTCGAAGTCCTGACGGAACTGCGCGAGGAACTCATCGAACTGCTCGAAGAGGACGGAAAACTCGAATACGCCGAGCAGGAGTTCGCCGCGATCCTGTCCGCCGGGCTCGCTGCGCCGAGGGTGGACCCCTGGCGCAAGACGTCCGGACTCCATCAGATCCGGGACCGCCGCCAGCTGGCCGCAGTGCGGGAGCTGTGGCTGGAACGCGATGCGCTGGCCCAGAAGCGCGATGTCGCCCCCGGCCGGCTCATTCCCGACTCGGCCCTCGTCGCCGCCGCCAAGGCGATGCCGGCAACCGTCCCGCAACTGCTCGGCACCAAAGGGTTCCACGGCAGGGCCGCCCAGCGGGAGGCCCCGCGCTGGCTGCGCTGCATCGCCGCGGCCCGGGCACTCGAAGACCTTCCGCCGCTGCACCTGCCCACCAATGCCCCGCCGCCCCCGCGGGTCTGGGCCGACCGCGACCTCGCCGCGGCCGAGCGGCTGCAGACCGCCAGGCCACTGCTGCAGGAGACAGCGGACGGGCTCAAGCTTCCACTTGAAAACCTGCTGACCCCGGACTACCTTCGCCGTGTCGCGTGGCGGCCGCCGGCGGACGTCAGCGAAGCCGCCATCGCCGGGGAACTGCGCGAACTGGGTGCCCGGCCGTGGCAGGTGGAACTGGTGGCTCCGCTGATCACCGCCGCGTTCCTCAACCCCCAGCCGCTTCCGCCCAAGGAGGCCAGGGAGCCCAAGGAATCCTCCGCCTAGGAGAGCCTGGGCTTCGGGGGCCCGTGCACGGATTGCACCGGTTGCAGCCAATGTTACTCACGAGTAACGTTGGGTTTACTGATGCCCGGTCCCGGCTGTCCCGCCTCGGACCGGTCCGCCCGTCTCACTGAGGAGCCACAGAATGAGCGCCGCAGATTTCCGCAAGCTAGCCGATCTCTTCCCGGATGAGGCTGTCACACATTCGTCAGTACAGGACATCGAACTCCCGGCCGCGGACGGCGAGGCCAGCCCCGGCGTTCTCGCCCTGATCACCCTGGACAACGGTCTGGGCCCCGCCAAACCCACCACACTTGGCCCCAATACCCTCGTAGAACTGGGCACCGTCCTCGAAGGGCTGCGCGAGCGGGCTGCCGCGGGCGCGGTCGCGGCCGTGGGTGTGACGGGCAAGCCGAACTTCTTCGTAGCCGGCGCCGACCTCTCCGCAGTCACAAAGCTGCAGGAGCGGGAACACGGCCTGTGGATGGCCCAACTGGGCCACGAGGTCTACTCCACGCTGGCCAGCCTCGGCGTTCCCAGCTTCGCCTTTATCAACGGCGTGGCACTTGGCGGCGGCCTCGAAATCGCCCTGCAGTCCACCTACCGCACGGTGTCCACCGGCGCCGGGGCACTGGCGCTTCCCGAGGCCTTCCTGGGGCTGGTGCCCGGATGGGGCGGTGTGTACCTTCTCCCGCGTTTGATCGGGCCGGAGAATGCGGTGAAGGTGATGATCGGGAACGCGCTGAACAACAACCGCACACTGTCCGGCGCCGAAGCTTTCGAGCTCGGCATCGCGGATGCGCTGTTCGAACCGGAAAATTTCCTGGCGCAGTCGATCGCCTGGGCTGCGCGCATTGTCGCTGGCGGCGCGGCACCGGAACGGCCTGCCGCCGTCGATCCCGCCGACCCCGCGGTTGCCGTCCGCTGGGCGGATGCCGTGGCCGCCGGCCGCGCCTTCGTCGAAGCCAAAACGTCCAACGCCTCCCCGGCGCCGGCCGAGGTGCTGAACATCATGGCGGCGAACCGCACCCTGGCCCAGGCCGAGTCGGCCGTGCTCGAATGCGAAACGCTGGCCGGCCTCATGCAGACCGATGAGTTCCGTGCCACCGTTTACGCCTTCCTCGATCTCGTCCAGAAGCGGGCCAGGCGGCCCGCCGGTGCCCCAGGCCGCGAGCTCGCCAGGCCCGTCACAAAAATCGGCGTGGTGGGGGCCGGCCTGATGGCCAGCCAGCTCGCCCTGCTGTTCGCGCGCCAGCTCGGGGTGCCAGTCGTCCTCACCGACATCGACCAGGACCGGGTGGACAAGGGAGTCGGCTACGTCCACGCCGAGGTGGACAAGCTGCTGGCCAAGGGGCGCGTCAGCACGGACGCCGGCACCCGGGCCAAGGCGCTCGTGACAGGGTCTGTTTCCAAGGAGCCGTTCGCAGACGCCGACTTCGTCATCGAGGCGGTGTTCGAGGAACTCAACGTCAAGAAGCAGGTGTTCGCCGAGCTTGAGGCCATCGTCCGGCCTGACTGCATCCTCGCCACCAACACCTCCTCATTGTCCGTGACAGCCATGGCGGCGGACCTGCGGCACCCGGAGCGCCTGGTGGGCTTCCATTTCTTCAATCCGGTGGCCGTCATGCCGCTGCTGGAGATCGTCCGGGCACCGAAGACCAACGACGCCGTTCTTGCTACTGCTTTCGAACTCGCCAGGGGCCTGAAAAAGACAGCAGTCCTGGTCAAGGACGCCCCGGCGTTCGTGGTCAACCGGATCCTGCTGCGGCTCTTGGGTGAAGTCACGGCCGCCTTCGACGAAGGCACGCCGGCCGACGTTGCTGATGCCGCGCTGCGCCCCATGGGTCTTCCCATGACGCCGTTCACCCTCCTCGCCATGGTGGGACTGCCGGTGGCCCAGCACGTCCAGGAGTCCCTGCATGCGGCCTTCGGGGACCGTTTCCCGGTCTCGCAGAACCTGCAGAAACTGGTCGACAACAACATCCGGTCCCTGTGGTCCACGGCAGCGGACGGCACGCAGGAGATCCCTGCGGCCACCACGGCCCTGCTGTCCTTTGGCAGCACACCGTCCACCGCAGACGAAGTACTGCGCCGGACCCAGGACGCCCTGGCTGAAGAGATCGGGCTGATGCTCGGGGAGGGTGTGGTGGCAGCCCCCCAGGACGTCGACCTGTGCATGGTCCTTGGCGCCGGCTGGCCCATGTTCCTGGGCGGGATCACCCCCTACCTCGACAGGGTGGGAGCCTCGGAGCGCGTCAACGGCAGGCGGTTTCTGCCGCCGGGTGTGGCATCCCGTTCCTGACCCTCCCACTCCTGACACAGCGAGAACGGACAGTTGAGGCCCCGCTCGGAGGGGCCCCAACTGTCCGTTCGCGCTCGACCCCGAGCTATGCGGCTGCAGGGAAACCAAAGCGGCTGGTGAAGTCGCTGTCAGTGCGGCCGGAGCCGGCCGCCGTCGAGCCTGAGCAGCCGGTGCGCGTGAGCCTTGGCGAACCCGAGGTCGTGCGTGACCATCACGACGGCGGCGCCGCGGCCGGCTGCCGCTGACACAGTGGCGGTGAGCAGCTCCAGGCCGTGGGCGTCCAGGGCCACTGTTGGTTCATCGAGCGCCAGCACCGACGGTTCGCGGGCAAGGACGGTGGCGAGGGCCAACAACCGCTGGCCGGATGCCGGCAGCTCATGGGGATGGGCGCTTCCGCTGTCTCCAAGGCCGACGGCGGCCAGGGCTGCGGTTGCCCGTTCCTGCGCCCCGTTGCCGAAAAGCTGGTCCAGTCCGAACAGCACCTCCCGCATCGCGGTCCGCTCGAACAGCTGGTCATGGGGGTGCTGGAACAGGAGCCCCAGCCGGCGGGCCACCAGCCCCGTGGGAACGCCGGCAATGGACTCGCCGGACACGCGGACGTCCCCGCGAAGCGGCCGGTACAAACCGTTGAGGAGCCGGAGCAGCGTGGACTTTCCGGCACCGTTGGGTCCGGTCACGGCGACAATTTCCCCCGGCATCACCTGCAGGTCAACATCGTGCAGGAGCAGGCTGTCCGCCGTAGCCGGCTGGCCTGCCCCGAAACCGAAGGCCACATCCGCCAGCTCCAGGGCTGCAATAGTTCCAACGGGAGCGGTGCCAACCGCAGTGGTTCCGCCGGCAGCGGTTCCGCCGGCAGCCTCCGCAATGGGAAGCGTCAACACCGAGGGCGGCTCGGGCCCCAGTCCCGGTTCGGCGGCCCGGATGACGACGCCGGACTCAGCCAGCGCCCCGCCCTGCAGGATCCTGCCCGGCAGTCCAGCCGCTGTCGCCTCCCCGTCCTTCAGCACCAGCCAGCGCTCCGCGGCGCGGGTCAGCGCATCGGCGTGCTGGCTCAGCACCACCACGGCTGTGCCCCGGGCCAGCTCGGCATGGATCAGCTCCACGACGGTCCGGATCCCGGCCTGGTCCAGGGACTCCAGCGGCTCGTCGAGGACCAGGACGCCGGGCCCGTCCACCACGGCGCAGCCCACGGCCAAACGGCGGAGCTCGCCGCCGGACAGGGTCGCGGGATCCCGCTGCAGGAGCCCGTCAAGTCCGGTCCGGCGGGCAATGTCGGCCACGGTGCGCACCATGTCGGGGCGGGGAACGCCGCGGTTTTCCAGGCTGAAGGCGAGCTCCTCCGCCACGGTTCCGCGAACCGCCGACAGCATGGACGCTGCGTCCTGCGGCACGTAGCCGACGTGCCGTGCCCAGGCCCCGGGATCGATCCGCGGATCATCCGTCGTTCCGGTAAAGAGCAGCGGATGGCTGCTGGCGGGATCCCCTGCCACCTTCAGCTGGAGGCTCCCGGCCAGCGATCCGTCCCGCCCGCCGAGCAGCCAGGCACCAAGGAGCCGTCCCAGCGTGGATTTGCCGCTGCCGGATCCGCCCAGCACCGCCGTCAGCCTGCCGGGTGCCGCGGCCACCTGCACCCCGGTCAGCGCGGGCCCGGCGTCGCCGTGGTACGAAAACGAGCCGATGGAGGCCACCAGAGTCGTTGCGGCAATCCTGTCCGCGATCATCCCAGGACACCCTCTGAAAGGGACAACGCAGACAGTGACCCGGCGGAAAGCGCATCAGCGACGCGCCACGCGACGGCTGCCAGGGCAAGCAGGACAACCACAATGCGGAAGGCCGCCTGGCCGGCTGAATCGGGAACCTCCATGTAGCTGGTCCGGGGACCGGCGCTCCGGAACCCCCTGGCGTCGAGGGACTGGGCACGAACGCCGGCGTCGTGGACCAGGCCCAGCACCAGCGGCACCATCTGCAGCCGGATGGCCGCAGCCCGGCTGCCTAGACCCCGTCCCACCACGAGGCCGCGCGACTCCTGCGCCTGGCGGACCTTTTCCAGCCGCGCCACGACTAGCGGGGCAAGCAGCAGCGTGGACGCCAGCACATACCCCACCTGAGGCGGAACACGGCGGGCAGCCAGGGCGGCAACCAGTTCGGGGACCCTGACGCTGAAAGAAAACACCATCAGCACCAGGACGAAGGCGGCGGTGCGGAGCCCCATCGCCAGGGCGAAAGCCAGCCCCTCTGCCGTGACCCGGGCAGGGCCCCAGCTGGCCAGCACGGTGCGCCCCTCCGGGAAGAAGAGGCCGTGGATGACCAGCAGCGACAGCCAGAACGGCACAATGATGGCGGCCGCGGCCAGCAGGACACGCCGCACGGTGCCCGCGGCAGCGGACAGCAGGACTGCTCCGGCTGCCACGGTGAGGGATACCGCCCAACTGTCGGCCGCCGTCGTCATAACCAGGACGGCGACGGCGGCAGTCAGCGCGGTCAGCGGGTTCAGTCGCGGGGACACCTGACCGGCGGTTCCGGCGTCAGGAATTCCGTGCGGCCGGCTCCTTGCCGGCCAGGACGCGGAAGCGGCGGACGAAGGGGAACTGGAACGTGGTGCGCCGGGGCAGGGCGTAGACCAGCATGGCGGCGATGGCGAAGACGATGGCCTTGTCCATGGGGTCGGAAATCAGGGCCTGCTTGGTGATGGCGGCCAGCAGGGTGTCGCCCATGGCCCGGAAGGCGCTGACGATTGCACCGGTCCCTACCCCGGAGGTGCCGCCGAAGACGAACGCGGCAATCGGTGCGGACACCACGCCGGCGATGATGCCGGTCACGAAGCCGGCAACCGGCGCCAGGTAGAACCGGCGGAACAGCCCGTACCGTGCGGCCACGCCGGCCAGGAAGCCGATCAGTGCGGCGCCGGCCGCGAAGGGCAGGACCGTCGGGTTGAAGAACGACCACACGATGCTGCTCAGGGCGCCGGTGGCGGCGCCGGCCGCGGGTCCGGCCAGCACGGCGATGAGCACGGTTCCGATGGAGTCGAGGTAGAACGGCAGGCCGCTGGTGCCCATGAGCTGTCCCAGCACGATGTTCAGTACCAGCGCCACGGGGATGAGCACCACGGTGGACGTGGGCAGGGTGGGAAGCACGCCCACGATCAGCAGCAGGGCACCGAGGAGGAAGCCGCCCAGCGCAACGAGCGAGGAAACGCTGCCGATCCCGCCGGCAATGTCGGCAGGCTGGGTGAGGACCAGGAAGACGAACGTGGCGGCGATGGCCGCGGCACCGAGCAGTTCGAGGACCCTCCGCCGGCGGACAGCTTTCCGGTCCGTGGGAGGAAGGGTCAGGGACGGCTGTGACATGGTGGATCCTTAGGCTGAAAACGGCGGGTCCCGCACCCGTGGCGTGATGTTCCGCGTGCGCGGAAGCAGGCGCCTATGTCACCTCGGCGCGGCTACCATCCTACCGACCTGCGTGCACACCGTGCTACGGTCCGGCTACAGCGGCTGCTTCCCCACCGCGGCGGCCAGCGCCCCCACCGACGAGATCAGTTCGTCGAAGCACTGCGCGGGGTGGTTCGAGGTGACGATCCTGGCATTGAACGGCTCTTTCCAGATGCCCCGGAAGTCGGCGACGGTGGTCCCGACGAGGCGGGGCGAGTCCGTTTCGACGTGCACGGTGGCCGGACGCGTGCCGTAGGGAGTCCGCCCGATGGCTGCGGCCGCAGCGAAGGCGTCGTGCATGTGCGCGATGAAGCCCTGGCCGTAGAGCCGGTGGAACTCCATGTAGAAACGGATGGCATCCGAGAGGCACGCCACGAGCGGATTGCCCGACTGGCTGCGCTGGCCTTCCGGCTGGTCAGGCAGCACGAGTTCCGGTTCGGCCCCGGCAGCCGCGGCCAGCCGCTGCAGGTGCTCGGGCCGCAGTTCGATGCGTTCCGTGGTCTCGAGCGCACACACCACCGGGAGGCTTTCCTCCGGAAGGCCGCTGTAGGCGGCGAAGACCTCCGCGGCCGCGTGCGGGTCCACCGAAACGTTCCACTCCGCCGTCGGCGTGGTGTTGCCCTGGTAGTTGAAGCAGCCGCCCATGATGACCAGCCCCTGGAGCAGTTTGGGAAGATCCGGTTCCCGGCGCAGCGCCAGCGCGAAGTTGGTCAGCGGCCCGGTAATGAGCCCTGTGATCCGGCCCGGCTGTGCCCGGACCGTCTCCACCCACACGTCCACGGCGTGCCGCGTTGATATTTCCTGGTTCGGCGGCGGGAGCTCGGCATAGCCGATCCCCTGCGGGCCGTGGGTTTCCTCGGTGGTGACCAGCGGGATCTCCAGGGGCACTTCCGCGCCCACGGCCACTTCAATGCCGGCCCGGCCGCAGAGCTCCAGCAAGGCGAGGTTGTTCAGGGCCACCTGGCGGGCTCCCACGTTGCCCGCCGTGCACGTGATGGCTTCCAGCCTGACCTCCGGCCGGGACAGCAGGTAGACCAGCGCGAGGGCGTCGTCGATCCCGGTGTCAACATCCATGAGGATGGACGGCATCAGAACAGGGCCACCTTGGGGGTCTGCGGGAAGATGGCATCCAGTTCGTCGAGTTCGGCACGGTCCGGCACCCAGGCCACCGCCCCGGCGTTCTGCCGGACCTGTTCCGGGCGGGTGGCGCCGGCAATCACGCTGCTGACCGACGGCTGCGCCGCAAGCCAGGAGAAGGCCACCTGCACTTCGGTCAGGTCGCGGGCGGCGGCGAACGCACTGAACGCCTTCAGCTGCTGCCAGTCGGCGTCATGCACCAGGTTGGTCCGCGTGTGGCTGAGGCGTGAACCTTCGGGCGCCTGGTCCTGCGCGTACTTGCCGGTCAGCAGGCCGTTGGCCAGCGGGAAGTAGGGCAGCACACCCAGCCCGTAGGCCTCGGCGGCGGGGGTGACCTCCTGCTCGGCGCGGCGGTCCAGGAGGTTGTAGTGGTTCTGCGCGGAGACAAACCGGGCTCCGCCGCGGGCGCGGGCCACGAATTCTGCCTCGGCGATCTGCCAGCCGGCGCGGTTCGAGTGGCCGAGGTAGCGCACCTTGCCGCTGGTGACGAGGTCGTTCAGCGCGTCGAGGGTCTCCTCGATGGGCGTCAGGGGGTCGGGCGTGTGGAACTGGTACAGGTCGATGTAGTCGGTGCCGAGCCGGCGCAGGGAGGCTTCGGCGGCGCGGATGACGTAGCGGCGCGAACCGCGCGCGCCGAAGTCCTCGCCGTTGGCTCCGCGCATGTCCATGCCGAACTTGGTGGCCACCACGACGTCGCCGCGCCTGGCGCCCAGGGCTTTGCCCAGCATCGTTTCGCTGAGTCCCGGTTCCCGGCCGTAGGTGTCGGCGACGTCAAAGAGCGTCACGCCGGCGTCGAGGGCGGCATGCACGACGGCGTCCGTCCCCTCCTGCGATTCGGTCACCGTGTTTGCCCGGCCCAGGTTGTTGCAGCCGAGGCCCACGACGGAGACGGTCAGTCCGGACTTTCCAAGACGGCGGTATTCAGTCATGCAATCACCCTATAACGGCGCAGGGGGCGGCTTTCGCGGCCCGGCGCAGGCGGACCTGCTCAGGCGGAGGCGAAGTCCAGGCCGTGCTCCTCCAGCGCATCCTGGAGCTGGGCGAGTGTCCGCGGGCAGATGCCGGGCAGCGCCGCCAGCTGGCGCCGGCCGAACTGCGCCAGCTGCTCGAGGGACTCCACACCGGAATGGGCGAGGATTCTGCGGTCGGGCGAGGCCAGGCCCCGCGGAAGCGGCGTGCGGCCCGGCTTGGCTGACTTCTTCGTCATGACGTTCTGCCTTCCCTTGTGCTTTGACTGCGTGAGGTGCTTGAACCGCTTTTAGAGGGTGAAGCCGGTCACCTGCTTGGGTGAATGCTTGAGCTTGAGGGCCGAGAGGTCGCCGAACGGGGCAGCTCCGATGCTCAGCTTGGTGAAGTCCAGGTCCTCGCCGCGGATGCAGACCTTGATCGCGTTCACGGCCTTGTTCACGTCCGGGCAGAGGCAGAAGATGTTGAGCTTGGCGTCGCTGAATTCGGAGCGGTCCACCATGCCCAGGCCGCGCCAGGCCAGGTGGCCGGACAGCGCGTCCTTCGCTTTTTCCTCGAGGTAGCGGTCGCGGCTGGTGCCTTCTTTGGTCTTGAGTGCGTACTGGGCCACCACCCAGTACTGCTCCGCGTCGGGAATTTCCGCGTAACCGTCCTCGGTGCAGGCCATCTCGAAGGCGTCCATCAGGCGTTCGGCGGCCTCGGCGTCGGGGACGTCGGTCTCCTGGGTCTTGCTCTGGTGGCCTACGGCGCCGTGGTTCATGACGAACTGGCTGTAGTCCTCGTCGTACCAGGCTTCCCGGAACAGCAGGGTCCCTTCGTCGTCGCGCTTGTAGACCCGGATAATTCCGCTCATGCCCGTCCTCTCGTAAACCAGGTGGTGTCGGTGCCGTCGAAGGGGGCATCCTGGCCCTTGACGGCAAGGAACAGGGCGTCGCACGCTGCCTGAATGGTGCGCACCAGCGTCTCAGGGTACTCCATGCGCAGCCGGTGCTCCGCAAACTCGTCCTCGTCGTCGACGAACACGCCGCGTGTCACCGAACGGATCACGTCGAGGTCCATGTCGATGGCATGGAATTCCGTCACACCGGGCTTGATCCGGCGCCACTCGTGGCCGGTGGCCAGGTCGACGTAGACGCGGAAGTCGCCCGGGTAAGTGTCGTCATAGAAGGTGACTACGAACTCCCCGGTCCGGGGAACCAGGAGCACGGCGTCGGATGCCGTGTAGAAGGCGGCGCCGGGGCGGGCGCAGAACTCATTGGCCGGCTGGAAGATCCACCAGCCGTGCCGGTCCTCGCCGAGGTACCGGCCGGGCACCACCCAGTGGGCCGAGCCGTCCCATTTACGGTTCCGGGACACCACCAGTTCGCCTGGCTGCAGGGAATCGGGCTCCCTCACAGTTTGGGCAGGCTTCCCGTGGTGGGGTGTTCCTGGCCGGGCAGCGGACGCGCGAACGGGACCTTGGTCCCGAGAACCTGGGCGACGACGTCGTGGGTAATCTGCTGGGCGGTGAGGCCGACCCGTTCCAGCACCTGGCTTCGGGTGCCGTGGTCAAGGAACTCCACCGGCAGGCCAACCTCGTTTAGGGCGGTGTCCACGCCGGCGGCGCGCATTTCCTGGCGGATCCTGGACCCGACTCCCCCGGCCCGGACGCCGTCCTCGATGCAGATGACAAGGCGGTGCCTGGCGGCCAAGGCGATGATCGATTTCCGGACGGGGAGGACCCAGCGCGGGTCCACGACGGTGGAGCTGATGCCCTGGGCACCCAGCCGGTTGGCGACGTTCAGGGCCAGCTCGGACATGGCACCCACGCTGACGATCAGGACGTCGTTTTCGGTGGAGCCGGCCGGGCGGCGGGACAGCACGTCCACTCCGTCGGCCAGCCGCTCGATGGCCTCGACCTCGGCGCCGACCGTTCCCTTGGAATAGCGGATGACCGTGGGGGCGTCCCCGATGGCGACGGCTTCGCGGAGTTCCTCGCGCAGCCGTGTGGCGTCGCGGGGCGCGGCCAGGTGCAGCCCGGGAACGATCTGGACCATGGCCATGTCCCACATCCCGTGATGGCTCGCTCCGTCAGGGCCGGTGACTCCGGCGCGGTCCAGGACAACGGTCACGCCGGCCTTGTGCAGGGCGACGTCCATGAGGAGTTGGTCGAAGGCGCGGTTGAGGAAGGTGGCGTAGACGGCCACCACGGGGTGCAGCCCGCCGAAAGCCATGCCCGCCGCGGAGGTGAGGGCGTGCTGTTCTGCGATGCCGACGTCGAACACGCGTTCCGGGTACCGCGCCGCGAACTTGTGCAGCCCGACCGGGATGAGCATGGCGCCGGTGATGCCGACGATGTCCTTGCGCTCGTCGGCGATGTCCGCGATTTCGTCGGCGAACACTGACGTCCAGGATTTCGCGCCGCCGGCTTCTGTGGGCTCGCCCGTTTCGGGGTCGATGATCCCGACGGCGTGGAACTGGTCCGCTTCGTGGGCGCGTGCCGGTGCGTACCCGTGCCCCTTCTCGGTCATGGCGTGCACGATGACCGGTCCGGCGAAGTTTTTGGCGGTGGAGAGGGCGTGTTCCATGGCCTGGAGGTTGTGGCCGTCCACCGGGCCGATGTACTTCATGCCGAGGTCCTCGAACATGCCCTGCGGGGCCCACCAGTCCTTGATGCCCTTCTTCATGGCGTGCAGGCTCTTGTAGGTGAACTGGCCGGCGGGGCCGCCGTTCTGGAGCCTCTTCTTCCACCAGTCCAGGGCGCCCTCGTAGGCGGGGGCGGCACGGAGGGAGTCGATGGTGGGGCGCAGTGACGCGAGGTAGTCTGCAAATCCTCCGACGGTTGGTGCATAGGAGCGGCCGTTGTCGTTCACGACAATCACGACGCGGCGCTTCTTGTCCGCCGCGATGTTGTTGATGGCTTCCCAGGCCATGCCGCCGGTGAGGGCGCCGTCTCCGACCACGGCGACGACGTACCGGTCGCCGTCACCCGTCAGCTGGCGGGCGCGGGAAATGCCGTCAGCCCAGGACAGCGAGGACGAGGCGTGTGAGCTTTCCACGATGTCGTGCTCGGACTCGGCACGGTCCGGGTAGCCGGACAGGCCACCCTGCTGGCGGAGGGTGCTGAAGTCGTGCCGTCCGGTCAGGAGCTTGTGCACGTACGACTGGTGGCCGGTATCAAAGACGATGCTGTCGCGGGGCGAATCGAAGATCCGGTGCACCGCCATGGTCAGTTCGACGACGCCGAGGTTGGGACCCAGGTGCCCTCCCGTCTGGGAGACGTTGCCGATCAGGAATTCCCTGACCTCGGCGGCCAGCTGATCCAGCTGCGCCGCTGACAACTTGCTCAGGTCCTGCGGATTCCGGATGGTCTCCAAGATTCCCAACGGCCCCTCCTTCGGCTGGTAGACATGCCTATTAACTCTAACGCCTCCGCGCTGGCAGCAATGCAGAAGCCCCGGCCGGTCTGCTGACCGGCCGGGGCCCTTTCGCACTGCTTACCGGGGCTGGCCCCGGCTTATGTCCCGCTAGTTGGCGGAGATCTGGCGCAGGACGTACTGCAGGATGCCGCCGTTGCGGTAGTAGTCCGCTTCACCCGGGGTGTCGATGCGGAGCACTGCGTCGAAGGACTTGGCGGAGCCGTCCTCGGCGGTGGCGGTGACCTTGAGGGTCTTGGGCGTGGTGCCTTCGTTGAGGGCGGTGACGCCCTCAACGGCGAAGGTTTCCGTGCCCGTCAGGCCCAGCGTGGCAGCGGACTCGCCGGCCGGGAACTGCAGCGGAAGAACGCCCATGCCGATGAGGTTTGAGCGGTGGATGCGCTCGTAGCTCTCGGCGACGACGGCCTTGACGCCCAGCAGTGCCGTGCCCTTGGCTGCCCAGTCACGGGACGAACCGGAGCCGTACTCCTTGCCGGCCAGGACTACCAGCGGGGTGCCGGCTGCCTGGTAGTTCTGGGCGGCGTCGTAGACGTAGGCCTGCGGGCCGTCAGCCTGGCTGAAGTCGCGGGTGAAGCCGCCCTCCACGCCGTCCAGGAGCTGGTTCTTGATGCGGATGTTCGCGAACGTGCCGCGGATCATGACCTCGTGGTTGCCGCGGCGCGAGCCGTAGGAGTTGAAGTCCTTGCGCTCCACACCGTTGGCCAGCAGGTACTGGCCGGCAGGGGTGTCGGACTTGAACGAACCGGCCGGGGAGATGTGGTCCGTGGTGACGGAGTCGCCGAGCTTGAGCAGCACGCGGGCGCCGCTGATGTCCTGGACGGGCTCCGGCTGGGCCTTCATGCCCTCGAAGTACGGGGGCTTCCGGACGTAGGTGGACTTCGCATCCCAGGCGAAGGTATCGCCGGCGGGGGTGTCGAGTGCCTTCCAGCGGTCGTCGCCCTCGAAGACGCCCTCGTAGCCCTTGGCGAACATCTCCTTGTCGATGGAGGAGTCGATGACTTCCTGGACCTCGACCGGGTTGGGCCAGATGTCCTTGAGGAAGACGTCGTTGCCTGCTTCGTCCTTGCCCAGGGCATCGGTTTCGAAGTCGAAGTCCATGGAACCGGCCAGGGCGTAAGCGATGACCAGCGGCGGGGAGGCCAGGTAGTTCATCTTGACGTCCGGGTTGATGCGGCCTTCGAAGTTGCGGTTGCCCGAGAGCACGGCGCTGACGGCTAGATCGTTGGCCTGGATGGCCTCGGAGATTTCGGCTTCCAGCGGGCCGGAGTTGCCGATGCAGGTGGCGCAGCCGTAGCCCACGATGTAGAAGCCCAGCTTCTCCAGGTACGGGGTGAGGCCCGACTTCTCGTAGTAGTCGGTGACCACCTTGGAGCCGGGGGCGACAGAGGTCTTGACCCACGGCTTGGCGGTGAGGCCCTTGTTCACGGCGTTGCGTGCCAGCACCGCGGCGGCAAGCATGACCGAGGGGTTGGACGTGTTGGTGCACGAGGTGATCGACGCGATGGTCACCGCTCCGTGGTCCAGGTCGAACTCGCGGCCGTCCTCCATCTTCACGGCGACGGGGCTGGAAAGGCGGCCCTCGGCACCATGCGCGGCGGAGTACTTCGGCGGAACGCGGTCGGTGTCGGTCACGTGGGTGCCGCCGGTGGTGAACGAGGGCGGGTCGGAAGCCGGGAAGCTTTCCTCCAGCGACTCGTCCAGGGTGCCGGCGTCGGCATCGTGGGTGACGTAGTTCTTGAGGTCGTGGCGGAATTCGTCCTTGGCCTCGGTCAGCTCGATGCGGTCCTGCGGACGCTTCGGGCCGGCGATCGACGGAACCACGGTGGAGAGGTCCAGCTCGAGGTACTCGGAGAAGCGCAGCTCGCGGGACGGATCGTGCCAGAGGCCCTGTTCCTTGGCGTAGGCCTCCACGAGGGCAACGTTCTCCTCGGGGCGGCCGGTGAGGCGCAGGTAGTCGAGGGTGACGTCGTCGATCGGGAACATGGCAGCCGTGGAGCCGAACTCCGGGCTCATGTTGCCGATGGTGGCGCGGTTGGCCAGCGGCACGGCGGCCACGCCTTCGCCGTAGAATTCCACGAACTTGCCAACAACACCGTGCTTGCGGAGCATCTCGGTGATGGTGAGCACCACGTCGGTGGCGGTGGCACCGGCAGGAATGCTGCCGCTGAGCTTGAAGCCCACCACGCGCGGGATCAGCATGGAAACCGGCTGGCCCAGCATGGCAGCCTCGGCTTCGATACCGCCGACGCCCCAGCCGAGCACGCCCAGGCCGTTGACCATGGTGGTGTGCGAGTCGGTGCCGACGCAGGTGTCGGGGTAGGCACGCAGCGCGCCATTCACCTCGCGGGTCATGATGGTGCGGGCCAGGTATTCGATGTTGACCTGGTGCACGATGCCGGTTCCCGGCGGGACAACCTTGAAGTCGTCGAACGCGGTCTGGCCCCAGCGCAGGAACTGGTAGCGCTCACCATTGCGCTGGTATTCGATCTCCATGTTGCGCTCCAGTGCGCCGGAGTTACCGAAAACGTCGATCTGGACGGAGTGGTCAATGACCATCTCGGCCGGAGCCAGCGGGTTCACCCTCTTCGGATCACCGCCGAGCTCCTTGACAGCCTCACGCATGGTGGCAAGGTCCACCACGCAGGGAACACCAGTGAAGTCCTGCATGATCACGCGGGCAGGCGTGAACTGGATTTCGGTGTCGGGCTGGGCATTCGGGTCCCATCCTGCCAGGGCGCGAACGTGATCGGCGGTGATGTTCGCGCCGTCCTCGGTCCTCAGCAGGTTTTCAAGCAGTACCTTAAGGCTGAACGGAAGGGTTTCTGAACCTTCAACGGAGTTCAACCGGAAAATTTCGTATTCGGTTCCGGCAACATCAAGTTTGCCTTTTGAACCGAAGCTGTCCACAGTGCTCATCGCAGGACTCCTCTCGCAACAGTTTCATCTTTGTCGCGCGGTTGACCGCTTGCTAGTTAGGACACCCTAATTAGTGCCGGTCGCATCAAACTGCATGGTCAGCCGGGAACACGGGCGCGACGGGGGCTACATCGCCCATAGTAGTGGCATCACCCGCGGGGAGTCAGCAGTGCGACGGTCTCCAGGTGGTGCGTGTGCGGGTACAGGTCGAAGGCACGCAGCCCGGACAGCTGCCAGCCGCCCTGCTGGAAGTAACCAATGTCGCGTGCGAACGACGACGGGTCGCAGGAAATGTAGGCAATGGCGCGGGGGTTTGAGGCAATCAGCTGGCTGACCACTGCCTTGCCCGCGCCGGCGCGCGGCGGGTCGAGAATGAGGGCGTCGAACTGGCGCGGCCGCTGCCGGAGCACCCGCTCCACCTTGCCCTGCACGATCTCCACCTGCGGTGAACCGTGCAGGTTTTTCCGGGCGTCCCGGCTGGTGCCGGGCGCACCCTCCACGGACAGCACCGACCCGGTCTCCCCCACCGCGTCGGCCAGCGGCGCGGTGAACAGCCCCGCACCGGCGTAGAGGTCCGCCACCGAGGCGCCGGGTTCCAGGAAACCGCCCTCGTGCAGGAATCCGGTGACGGCACCCACCAGGGTTTCCGGTGCGTCGCGGTGGATCTGCCAGAAGCCCGCCCCCGTGACACGGTAGTCGTGGCCGGCCGCAGATTCCTGCACCCAGGTCCGGCCGCGGAGCTGCAGCGTCTCATTCTTGAGGGGATCGTAACTGGCCACGGACACGTCCGCGGGGAGCTGGGACAGGATGGAGTTCAGCCGTTTGGCGCGCGTTCCGGGAGCCGGGGCCAGCAGCACAAGCGGCCGCGAGCCGTTGGCGGGCGCGGCCACCTCCACCCGCTCGATGCCCTGAAGGTCCACATCCCACAGCCGCAGGGCGTTGATCCCGTCGACGGCCAGCGGCATCTCCTGCACAGGGATCACCTGGTCGGAGCGGTGGGCGTGCATGCCGAGCCGGCCGCTCTGGGTGACCCCAAAGCTGGCGCGAGTGCGCCACGCAAGCCCGGCCCCGCCGTCGTCCGCTGTTCCGGCACTGTCAGTTGTTCCGGCACTGTCAGTTGTTCCGGCGTCGTCCGTTGTGGTGTTTGCCGCCCTGACCGCTTCAACAACCGGGGAAAGTTCGACGGCGGCCAGCCGCCTGAGCTGTTCGGCCAGCACCTCCGCTTTGAGGCTCCGCTGGCGCTGCAGGGACACGTGGCCAAGTTCTGCGCCGCCGACCGGCGGGCGCCCGTGCGCCCAGGAGCCGGCGGAGTCGGCCGTCCGCCAGAAGTGCGGTACCCGGTCCGGGGAACCAGCCAGGACTTCCACAACGTCCGCCCGCCAGAACTTGGCCTTCTCCCCGGCATCGGTGAGCCGGACCCGCACCCGCTCGCCCGGGATGCCGTGGCGGACGAAGACCACGCGGCCCTCGTGCCGGGCCACGCAGTGTCCGCCGTGCGCAACTGGGCCGACGTCGACCACCAGTTCGAGTCCGGTGGAGGTGGTCTGGGTGTCCGGGCTCATTGAATGTCCTGCAGTCTCTTGGCTTCTTCGGATGATTTGAGCTGCCAGGGAACGCTGGCAACCATGACGCCGGGCTCAAAGTGGAGCCGGGTCTTGATGCGGAGGGCTGTCTGGTTGTGCACCAGCTGTTCCCACCATTTACCCACCACATACTCGGGGATGTAGACCACGATGAGGTCCCTGGGCGAGTCCCGGCGCATGTTCTTGATGTAATCCATGATCGGCGTGACCGTCTCGCGGTAGGGGCTGGCGAGGATGGTCAGCGGAACCGGGATCTCCAGCTTCTCCCAGTCGGCGAGCGTGTGCGCTGTCTCCTCGGCGTTGATGTCAACGGTGATGGCGTCCAGCCGCGACGGCCGGGAGGCACGCGCGTAGGCAAGCGCCCGGAGCACGGGCTTGCGGACATGGGACACCAGCAGCACGGCGTGCACGCGGGTGGGCAGGGCGCGCGGCGACGAATCCTCGTCGACCGCCAGCTCCTTGGCCACGTTGTCGTAGTGGGCGCGGATGCTCCACATGATGAGGAACAGGACGAACATGGCGAGCAGGGCAATCCAGGCCCCCTGTTCGAACTTGGTGATCAGCACGATCACGAGCACCAGCGCGGTCATGCCGAAGCCGGTCATGTTGATGGTGCGCGACTTGATGATGCGGCGGCGCACCGCCTTGTCCTTGGCCAGTTTCAGCTCCCGGCCCCAGTGCCGGACCATGCCCAGCTGGCTGGCCGTGAAGGAGATGAAAACACCGACGATATACAGCTGGATGAGCTTGGTCACATCGGCGTTGAACGACAGGATGAGCACCAGCGCACCGGCGGCCAGGGCAAGCACGCCGTTGCTGAAGGCGAGCCTGTCGCCGCGGGTGCGCAGCTGCCGCGGCAGGTAGCCGTCCTGGGCAAGGATGGAGCCCAGCACCGGGAAGCCGTTGAAGGCCGTATTGGAGGCAAACACCAGGATGACGCCGGTGGCCGCGACCACGATGTAGAACGGAATGGACCCGGCGCCGAAGATGGTCTGCGCAATCTGGCTGATGGCCGGGTTCTGGATATAGCTCTCGGGCAGGGGCTGCCCGTTGAGCCGGAATTCGGTGGCGGGGTCGAGCACGATGTGCACCTTGGTGGCGTTGGCCAGGTAGATGATTCCTGCCAGCATGGCCGAGGCGATGATCCCGAGCAGCAGCAGCGTGGTGGCCGCGTTCTTGCTCTTGGGCTTCTGGAAGTTCGGCACGCCGTTGCTGATCGCTTCCACACCGGTCAGGGCGGCGGCGCCGGAGGAAAAGGCGCGCAGCAGCAGGAACGCGCCGGCGAGGCCCACGAGTCCCTGGTCGAAGTCGGGTGAGGGGACGATCGTGAACGCGGCCGACGGCGCCTGGCCCAGCTGGCCGGTGGCCGCCTGAAAGACGCCGACGGCGGTCATGCCCAGGATGGAGGCCATGAAGATGTACGTCGGTACCGCGAAGACGCTGCCGGCTTCCTTGATGCCGCGCAGGTTGACCAGGGCCAGGATCACGACGCCGATGGTGGCGATGATGGCCTGCTGCCCATGCAGCGAGGGAATGGCGGTGGTGAGGTAGGCGGCCGCGGAGGACATGGACACGGCGACGGTCAGGACGTAGTCCACCAGCAGGGCCGCGGCGACAGTCAGCCCGGCGAACTTGCCCAGGTTTTCGTTGGCGATCTCGTAGTCACCGCCGCCGGACGGATAGGCGTGGACGTTCTGCCGGTAGGACGCCACCACCGTGAGCAGGACCACCATGACGGCGAGGCCCACGAGCGGGGAGATGGCCACCGCGCTCACGCCGGCCAGGGCCAGCGTGAGAAGAATCTCATCGGGGGCGTAGGCCACGGAGGACAATGCGTCCGAGGCGAAGATGGGGAGCGCGATCCGCTTCGGCAGCAGGGTGTGGGCCATCCTGTCGTTCCGGAAGGGCCTTCCCACCAGCACGCGCTTCACGGCATTCAGAATTGTCAGCACCACACAAAGTTAGTCTGATTCGCACGCGATGTCATGGCAGGTTTCCGGCGGTAGAGTCTTACGGAGCAGTCGGCGAGAGTTGAGGAGAGAACGCGTGGCGCACTTCGTGATCATGGGTTGTGGACGCGTCGGGGCCACCTTGGCGCACACGCTCGAGGATGCCGGCCATTCGGTGGCCATCATCGACCAGGACGACCGCGCCTTCCGCCGCCTCCGCTCGGGCTTCACCGGCCGGAAAGTCACCGGCGTCGGCTTTGACCGCGACACCCTGAAGCAGGCGGGCGTTGCGGATGCCTATGCCTTTGCCGCCGTCTCCAGCGGCGACAACTCCAACATCCTGGCAACCAGGGTGGCGCGGGAGACGTTCCATGTGCCGCACGTGGTGGCCCGGATCTACGATCCCGGCCGCGCCGAGATCTACCAGCGCCTGGGTATCCCCACCGTGGCCGCGGTGCGCTGGAGCGCCGACCAGGTCCTGCGCCGCATCCTTCCCGAACAGCACCTTGCCGGGGACTTCCGCGACCCGTCCGGCCGCCTCGTGCTGGCCGAACTGGACCTGCACCCGGAATGGGTGGGCCATCCGGTCACGTCCATCGAAAAGGCGGCCGACGTCCGGGTCGCCTACCTGACCCGGTTCGGCGAGGGCATGCTGCCCGCCGCGGGCACCTCCTACCAGGACGGCGACACGGTGCATGCCATGCTGCGGGTGGACCGAACGTCCGAAGTCGCCCACATCCTCGCCAAAGCACCCGCCAAGGAGTCCTAAGTGAAAGTCGTCATCGTCGGGGCCGGAAGCGTCGGCTCCTCGATTGCCCGTGAGCTGCTGTCCCATAAGCACGAGATCCTGCTCATTGACCTCAAGCCCGAAGTGATCGGGCGCAGCGGCCTGCGCGGCGCGCACTGGCTGGTGGGCGACGCGTGCGAACTGAGCACCCTGCAGGACGCCAGGCTCGAGGACGCTGACGTGGTGGTTTCCGCCACCGGCGATGACAAGGTGAATCTCGTCGTCTCGCTGCTGGCCAAGACCGAGTTCGGCATCGGGCGCACCGTGGGGCGCGTGAACAACCCGAAGAACGACTGGATGTTCAACGACTCGTGGGGCGTCGACGTTGCGGTGAACACGCCCCAGCTGATGACGGCCCTTGTGGAGGAAGCTGTGGAGATCGGCGACCTCGTCCGGCTGCTGACCCTGCAGACGGGCGTGTCTTCCATAGTCGAGTTCACGGTGCCGCACGACTCGCACGCCATCGGCCTCACGGTCGGCGCCATCGACTGGCCGGAGGACTCCACGCTCGTGGCCATCCTGCGGGACCAGGCACCGATCACGCCCAGCCGGGACGACGTCATCGACGGTGGCGACGAACTGTTTTTCGTCACCACCATCGCGGCCGAAGACCAGCTCCGCGAGCTGCTGTCACCCGGCTCCGGCGAGCGGCCGGGACCAGATGACGATGAAGGGCAGGAGCCACGCGATACCCCGGCGACCCCCGCCGCTGCGGCGGCGGGCCCGGCAACCGCGGAACAGGCGTCCCGGTCAGATCAGCTGGACGACGACGGCTTCGACGGCTGACCGTCAGGCGTTGCCGCGGGCCGCGTGACGAGCCAGGCGATCCACACGCCGAGGATGTACAGCGGCGCACCCATGATGAGCCTGGTGGTGGCCAGCGCGGCCAGCCCCTCCGGCCCCATCAGGTACAGGGGAACCTGCACCAGCAGGCGCAGCGCCAGGACACTGACGATGATCCATGTGCCCAGCCGGTAGGCGCGGACCCGGGCCGGGTCCTTGCGCCAGTCCAGGCCCTCGTTCCGGATGAACCCGAACAGCAGGCCGGCGATCGGCCAACGGACGGCAATGGAGATGACCATCGCCACAATGTAGGCCGAGTTCGCCAGGAATCCCGGAAGGTAGAAGTCCTCCGCCTTGCCCGTGGTGTTGGCGAGCCACGCTGAGATGCCCACGCCAACGACGCCGGCCAGCGCCTGGGTCAGCGGGCGGCGCTGCACGAGCCGGACCACGGTGAAGACGGCTGCAGTGCCCAGCGCTGCGATGAGCGACGGCGTCAGTGCGGTGGTGACGGTAAAGGCGACCAGGAAGACCAGGCCGGGCAGGATGCTCTCCGCGATTCCCTGGTAGCCGCCGGCGCTCTTCAGGACGTCGATGCGGCCGTCGTGCGTGCGGTGCAGCCCTGCCTTGGACGCGTAGTCCTCGGCCAGCCCGGCGAAACCCGGGGTCTCGGGCGCCGGCTTGGGTTCTTCGCGGCCCGGTCCCGAATCGGGGTTCTCAGGCAAAGTCATTGGTTCTCCTGGCGGGACAGTATCTCGTAGCGGGGGTTGAACATGGTGGACATGCCTTCTCTTACGGTCAGCATGCCTTCGAGCCTGAGTTCGGTCCCGGCGTCGATCCCCGGAATTCGGCGGCGGCCCAGCCAAATGACGCGGAGCCGCCCGCGCCGCTCCGCGGGAAGGGTGTCATGGTCCGAGACGATGGCCGCGAAAGCTGCCACCTCTGACGGGGGCGCGTAGGTCACCGACTCGATAAATCCGTGGCACAGGACGCGCCCGCGCTCCGGCAGCCCGCGAATCGGTACCGCCTGGTCCTGCGGGCCGCCTGCATCAACCAATCTGGGTGATCTCCGGCCCGCGCTCCGGCTGCTCGAGGTCCGGCGCTGCAGGGGGCACGGATCCGGCGGCGTCCTTGGGCAGGCGCAGCTGCAGCAGGTCCCTCGGCGGCATGGGGTTCTCACCCCGGATGACCACGATCTTCCGGAAAAGGTCCTCGAGGCTGGCTGCCGCTTCACGGTCCAGCGCGGCTTCGCCGCCGAAAACGCCGCGGAGGAACCAGCGGGGGCCGTCGACGCCGACGAAGCGGGCAACGCGGTAACCCTGGCTGCCGTCCGGGGCGCCAGCCGGCAGCTTGGCCACGAGTTCGACGCCGTAGTCCCCCGGGATCTCCTCGACCTGGCCGCCCTGGCCGCCGACAGACTGCCCGATCTGCTCCCGGATCTCGTCCCAGAGCCCTTCGGAGCGGGGTGCGGCAAACGCCTGCAGCTGCAGGCTTGACCCCTCGAGGTCCATGGTCACGGCGACGACGCGCTGGGTTGCTTCCTCGACTTCAAGCCGGAGCTGTAGTCCGTCGCGGGGGGCAATGAGAAGGGCGCCGAGGTCCACATAGCCGTCGCGGCTGCTGATCTCGGAGACGTCGAAGGGGCCGTTGGCCCTGCGGTCGTCCACAGGATTCGCGGCCGGATCTGGGGTGGCGTCCTCCCGGACGTCCTCCGGCTCTGCCGATTCCTGCTTCTTGGCTTTCTTGCCCCGCCCAAAAACCATGCGTTGTCTCCTTAGTTGTGATCGTGTCGCGCCCCGAAAATGCGGGTGTGCAGCCCGGCAGGTGTGGTGCCGCTACGTGCCCGGAACGGCAAACCCGCCCGTGGAGCCGAAGCCGCCGGCACCGCGGACAGAGTCGTTCAGCTCCCCCACGGCGACGAACTGCGCGTGCTCCACGCGCTGGATCACCATCTGTGCAATTCTATCGCCGCGCCGCAGCTCAATGGCCTGCTCGCGGTCGGTGTTGAGCAGCGTCACCGCGATCTCCCCGCGGTACCCGGCGTCGACGGTTCCGGGTGCGTTCACGACGGTGAGCCCGTGCTTGGTGGCGAGGCCCGAGCGGGGGTGGATGAGGGCCACAAAGCCGTCCGGCAGCGCGATGGCGACGCCGGTGGGAACGAGCCGCCGCTCCCCCGGTTCGAGGACCACGTCAACGCGGGCGCGCAGGTCCGCCCCGGCGTCCCCGGGGTGGGCGTAGGACGGCGCTTCCAGGCCGTCGTCGAGCATTTTCAGCTGCACCTGCACCGTGGGTGCTCCGAACTCCGCCCTGGGCGGCTGCGCAGCGGCGGTCACGGGGGTCTGCTGTGCAAGGGATGTCATGGCCGTTGATTCGTCAGTCACAGTCCCACACTCTATCGCCCGCGCTCTAACTCCTCCTATTGCAGTACGCCCTCCTGCCGGCCACTAAGCTTGGGGGCATGCCCGAATCAAGTGCCGTCCCTGCCCGCAACCCGTCGTCACCGGACGAAACCGTAATTTTCTCGGAAAAGCTGTGGCCCGGCGCGTGGATCTGGATCGTGGCATTGGGCATCGCGTCAGCAGGCATCCTGGTTTTCGCGCCCATCAGCCTTCCGGCCGGCTTCACGGCAGCCGTTGTGCTGTTTGCCATCGAAGCCGTGCTGCTGGTCCTCTCCACGCCATCAATATCCGTGACTGCGCGCACCCTGCAGGTCGGACGAGCCAGCATCGAACGCAGCCTGGTGGGCGGGGCTGCGGCATACCGCGGCAAAGAAGCGACGGCGGAGCGCGGTACACGCCTGAACGGACTGGCTTACCTCTGCATCCGGGGATGGATTGATCCGGTGGTCAGGATCGAGATCGCCGACCCGTCGGACCCCACGCCTTACTGGCTGACCTCCACCCGCCGTCCCGAGGAACTCGTCGCTGCGCTGACCGGCAAGTAGCGCCTAGCCTTCACAGTCGCGCCTAGCCTTCACAGTCGCGGCAGTACAGGAGCCCGTTCTTTTCCCGGGCGATCTGGGAGCGGTGCCGGACCAGGAAGCACGAGGCGCAGGTGAACTCGTCGGCCTGGGCCGGCAGAACCCGGACCAGCAGCTCCTCGCCGGACAGGTCGGCTCCGGGCAGCTCATAGCCTTCGGCGAGGTCGGACTCGTCCTCCTCCACCACTGCCGTGGGTTTCTCGGCACGGCGGGTCTTCAGCTCCTCAATCGAGTCCTCATTGAGGTCCTCTTCGGACTTCCGCGGCGCATCATAATCCGTCGCCATGGCCTGCTGCTCACACTCCGTCGAATCGCTCAAATGATTCATTCGGGACAACGCCGGACGGTCCTGGTTTGTGCCCGGCACGCGCATTGTTCTCCACGCTGCGCGTAAAAGCCATAGCCGGAATCACCGCCTCCCCCTGGCCTCCAGCAGCCGCCCGAAACTCCCGGAATTTCGCGGCGCGCCCTCTGCCCTAACGGGAAAAGACAGCGCGGGGTGGCAGAGTTTCGAATGATAGTAATGCCAGGGTGGAGGATTGTATGCAGGATCTACGGCTT
Organism: Arthrobacter sp. NPDC056691; assembly: GCF_042791415.1. Taxonomy (NCBI): domain Bacteria; kingdom Bacillati; phylum Actinomycetota; class Actinomycetes; order Micrococcales; family Micrococcaceae; genus Arthrobacter; species Arthrobacter sp. NPDC056691. Next base: position 57,541 of record NZ_JBHTXX010000010.1, on the reverse strand, counting down.
GTAGGCGTCCACGACGACGGGGAGCATCTCCTGTTAAGCGGTACCGCCGGCACAATGTTCCGGCTGCCGATCAATGAGGCGCTCAGGCTGGCTGCCAGCCGGCCCTCCGCGCGCCCGTCCACAGGCGCCCCCATTGCCATGTCTCCCCGCGACATCCAGGCGAAAATCCGCAGCGGCTCCACGGCTGCCGAGGTTGCCGCCGCCTCTGGCATGCCGCAGGAAAAGGTCGAGCGGTACGAAGGACCGGTCCTGGCCGAACGCGCGTACATTGCCCAGCAGGCCCAGAAGGTGGAAGTCGCCTCCCCCGCCCCGGGACACGACGTATACCGGTCCGCCTTCGGCGACAACCCCGCTACACTCGGCGACATGGTGGCCCACCGGCTCGCCGCGCACGGCATCCAGTCCTCAACGCTGGAGTGGGATTCATGGCGCCGTCCGGACGGCACCTGGACCGTGGTGGCCACGTTTGAAGCCGCCCCCGGCGGCCACGCGAGCATCGGCGAAGAACCTCCCGCGATGTGGACCTTCAACCCGACCCGCAAGTCTCTGCAGAACGCGAACCGCTGGGCCCAGCAGCTCAGCGAACTGGAGCCCCTGGACGGACCTGTGCCGGCCCGGCGGCTCTCCGCGGTGTCCGACAGGCCTTTCGACTTCGAAACCGACGCGGACGCCGCAGCCCGCACCGGCATGGGCGCCGGCACAGGCAACAGCGCAGAGCAGCAGAAGGACCCGGACGGCCTGCTGGACATGCTGCGTTCGCGGCGCGGCCAGCGGATTGGCGTCGATGAGGACAGCGACGACGCCCTGGCGCTGCTGCTCGCAAACGGTGTCCCGGCCGCCCACCCGCGGGCAGAGGAAGCACCTGCAGACACGGAGACGGAATCGTCGGCCGATGGTTCCTGGCAGCCGGAGAATTCCGGGCATCAGGATGATTCAGCGCATCCACATGATTCAGCGCATCCAAATGATTCAGCACAGGACGGTGCGGAACAGGATCCGGAATCGGAACCTGAGGAGAACAACGACGACGAGGGCGCCGGGGCTCCGGCGGCGGAGTTCACGCTGGCACGGCGCCGTGACGGCCGGCCTTCGATGGTCTCCCGCCTCAACCTGGTTCCCCGGCACGAGGAAACCGACGACGAGTCGCTGAAACTTCACGACGGCGTCAGCACCCACACACGCGAAATCACCATAGTCCCCGGTCGCACCGCCGCGTCCAGCAACCCCGGTCCGGCCAAGCCCGAGGAGCCCAACTCACCGGCGGCGCAGTCCCCCGGCCCGGTTACCGGCCGTCCGGCGCCTGCCAACCCTGGACTGGACGAACTCCTGGGCCGCGGCAACTCCCGCCGCCGTTTGGACGGAAGCCGCCTCGATGGAACCCGGCCACAGCCTGGCCAGGGAACGTCCCGCACCGATCAGGACCGGGACGAACCGGAACGCCAGCCGTCCCGGCCGAAGCGCTCAAGTGTTCCCAGCTGGGACGAAATCGTCTTCGGCACCCGCGGCGACTGAGAACAGGCTGCTGGCTCTATCACCGGCACCGCGCCACAGGCAGGCGTCCACCTCGAACGGGAGCAGCTGGTCCTGCTGGGCAATGATGCTGGCGCCGTGGGCGGTGACCCGGCGCATGAAGTGCCTCCGGCACAGCGTTTCGTAACCCACCACGGGGACATGGCCTGCATCACTGCTGGGACCGGCGGCGGCAGGATCAACGGCCATGTCCACATCGCCGACCACCACCTGGGCGCCTTCGGTGACCATCACGCCGTCGACCGTCCTGGCGTTGTGGGTGGCGCGCCGGCCGCACCAGCACAGCGCTTCAACCTGCAGGACCTGCACCCGGTCCGCGAGTTCAATAAGGCGCTGCGAACCAGGGAACAGGCGGGTGCGGAAGTCCGCGGTGATGCCGAAGGCAAAGACGTCCACCTCGATCTCGTCCACCACGCGCGCCAATTGCTCCACCTGGGCGGCTGAATAGAACTGTGCCTCGTCGCAGATGAGGTAGTCCACGCGGATCCCCTGGGTGCGACGGAGCACCACTTCGTCCCAGAAGTCCGTGGTGTCGACGACTTCCACGGCCTCGGCCTGCAGCCCCAAACGGCTGGAGATCCGGGAGTCGCCGGCGCGGTCGTTTCGGCTGAACCGCACTCCGCCGCGGCCCCGGGCTCGGTGGTTGTAGTCCATCTGCAGCGCGAGGGTGGACTTCCCGCAGTCCATGGTTCCCGAGAAAAAGACGAGCTCAGCCACGGGTTCCCCGGCGGCCGCCTGCCTTACCGGACGCTGTCCTGCCGGAAGCCTGGAAACTGAGCAGCGGGACTTCGCGCTCGGCCTTGGTCAGGGAGCCATGCTGGCCCACGACCTCCATGGCCGTCGGACGCACCCGGCGCGTGTCGTAGAGTGCCAGCGTGTCCCGGGCCGCCACCATCACATCGCCCAGCCGTCCCGTAACCTCGGGCCGTACCGTTCCAAAGAGCCCGGCCGCCACGGCTTCCTCCCGGGTGAAGGCCCAGATCCGCTCCCCGAAGCGGGTGCGCCATGCCGCCAGCAGACGCTCCCGTGCGGCGTCGCCGGCGCCGTCCTCCAAGTACAGGTGCACCATGCGCGGTTCCCCGGCAGTGTGCCGGACACCGTCCACCAGGGAGGGGTCGGCGGCGTAATCCAGGCGCTGTGACTCCGGCACGTCCAGCATCCCGTGGTCGGCCGTCACCAGCACTGTGGTTCCGGCCGGGAGGGATGCATCAAGGCGCTTGACCGTGGCATCCAGCTCCTCGAGCTGGTGCTCCCACTGCGGCGACTGGGCGCCGTACCGGTGGCCGGCCTTGTCAAGGTCGTTCACGTAGAAATACATGAGGGCGGTGTCCGCGTCAGCCATGGCCTCGGCTGCCGCCGCGGTGCGGGCGTGGGAAGTAATGCCGGAGACGAACGTGCCGCCGCGCAGCGCCGCCGCGGTCATGGGTGAGCCGCCGAACTGCGGCAGGCTGACGGTGGTGACCGCCACGTGCTCGGAGGCACGTTCGAAGACGGTGGGGAACGGCTGCCATTGCCGTGGGTCCACGGCGGCATCCCAGTTTCCCAGCATGTTGACCACTTTGTCCTGATCCGGATCAAGGACGTCATATCCCACCAGCCCGTGCTGGCCGGGAGCGAGTCCCGTGCCCAGGCTGGCGAGGGAGGCTGCGGTGGTTGACGGGAAGGCGGCATCCAGCCAGACGGGCACGGTCCCCTGGCCATGCTGCAGGACGCCGCGAAGGAACGGAGTGTGCGCCGTCTTCTGCTTGAGCAGGCTGCGTCCCAGCCCGTCGGCCACGACCACGCACACCCGTTTGGCCTGCGGCAGGCCCAGCGCGTTCTCGAAGCCTGGTACGCCCACGCTGGCAGCCGCGCTGCCCAGCACCTCGGCCACGGAGCGGCGGCCGTAGGCCGGGGCGGCCGGCAGGCCGCTTACGGCAGTGCCGGATCCCGTGGCCCGTGGTACGGCGTCTGAAGAATGGTTGTGCTGTTCCTGCATCTCAGCGCTTGTGCCCGCGGCTGAGCCGGTTGGCAAAAACGCCCATGCGGGGACGCGGGTGGGTGGCGGAGGGCGCATGCCGCACCGGGGTGGGGGATCCGGTGTTCACCGCGCGCAGTGCTCGCGCAAAAAGCTTGGCGTCCTGGACCGCCTGCAGGCCGTCCGCCTCGGCGCTGATGCGCAGGACGATGTCCTCCTGGGCGATGGTGCCGCTGTAGCCGTGGTCGGCCTCACACTGCGGGTCGCCGCAGCTCGCCGGTCCCATGTCCAGGCGTTGGCCGCCGGACCAGGCAATGGAGAGAGTGACCTCACGGACCGGGTCCGAAGGCTTGTAATTCTGCGGCTGGGCGTACATGTAGCTCAGGACCACCGAGCGGATCTGCGCCACCGGCACGGATTCGGTGGAAATCTGCGCCACGATCTGTTCGCCCGCCTCGTCGAGCTGCTGGTCGTCCACGTGCGTGATCACCAGCATGTCCTCGGTGAGGACCAGGACAGTGATGTGCCGGCGGACCTCGGCACGGTCGAAGTGCGTCTCGAGGTGGACCAGGTGTGCGAGGCAGTCCCGGCCGTCCAGGGCGTCATCCACCACGTCGGCCACCAGTAGGGGGTAGAAGCCGGCCTGCTGCAGGGCGCCTTCGAGGCTCTGGCCCTGCACGCTGTGGTTGTGCGAGCTGTGGTGGAAAGCCTGCGGGCTGTGGTCGGGCGCTTGAGGCTTCGAGGTGGGAGGCTGGGAGCTCATTTCCCCATTTTCACAGATCGGTGTGGCACACGCTAACCAATAGGGCAGCTTCGCCTGCCCTGCGGCTGCACCAGCGACTAGCTCCGCATGGCCCGCCGCGCGCTGTCGGTACGCTGCGCCGCGTTCCCGATCCGCACGTCGGCGGCCAGGATGAATGCCCCCTGCGGCGTGGCCAGGACCGGGTTGAACTCCACGAGTGCTATCTCCGGATGCGCGTCCTTGAGCCGCGCCAGCCGCGCGGCCACATCCTCCAGGGCGGAAACATCGACGGCGGGCAGGCCCTGGTAGCCGAACAGCTTCCGGGAGGCGCGCGGGCTGCGGACAAGGTCACGAAGGTCGGCGCCCGAGAGCGGCGGTGCCCGGTGGGCCCAGTCGTCCAGCAGGTTGACGGCGTCGCCGGCCAGTCCGAAGGACACCACGGGCCCCAGCAGGGGGTCCTCGATGGCGCGCAGCGTGCACGCCTGGCCCACCGGGGCCATGGTCTGGACCTCCAACGACGCCGGGCCGTAGGGCTCCAGCGCCCGGCGCATCTGGAGGATGTTCAGCCGCAGTGAATCCGCGTCCTGGATATCCAGCCGCACGCCGCCCAGGTCCAGCCGGTGGCGCAGCGTCGGATCGGTGGTCTTCAGCGCCACCGGCCAGCCCAGCCGGCCGGCCGCCTCCACGGCTTCGTCCTCCGTGTCGAAGCCTTCCGACGGCATGACCCTGATTCCGTAATGCGCCAGCAGGCGGGCGGCGTCGCCGGGGCCGAGTTGCTTGAGCTGCTCGCCGCGGACGTCGGCCAGCAGGTTCTCGAGGTCTGCGTGCGCCGCGTCGGGATCGCACCCGTTAGGATCCACGAAGAGGCCCTGGTCCCGTTCCGCCCATTCGGCGTACCGCACCACCGCGGACAGGGCGGCCACTGCCGCCCCGGGGTTCGAATAGCACGGCACCGGTGCCGCGCCGGGGCCTCCTCCCACCATGCCTTCCACGTACACCGACGGATCGAGGATGCCGGTGAACGCAGCCACCACGGGCTTGCCGGCCTCGGCGGAGGATTCTGCGAGCGCCCCGGCAATGTGCTCAACGGTCAACCCGCGGGCGGGAAGGAAGGCAACCACCGCCGCGTGGACTGCCTCCCTGGCCAGGACTTCCCGGAGCCTGTCCCGCAGTGCCGGCAGGGCACGGGACATGCCGGCGTCCAGGTCCAGCTCCGTCACGAGCTCCTCAACGCCCAGCCCTTGGGAGACGGCGCTGTCCGCCACCACTTTCCCCAGCGCCCCGGAGTTGCTGAAGACCGCCACCCCGGCCCCCTTCGGGAGCGGCTGGGCGGACACGATCTGCGCCACGTCCATGAGCTGTTCGATGGTTTCCACCCGGATCACGCCGGCCTGGCGCATCATCGAATCCAGCGCATCGGCGGGAGCCTGGGTGGTGCGCACGGCATGGCCGGGCGGCAGCTGCAGCCCCATGGAAGTGGACTTGGCCACAATCACCGGCTTCGTCCGGGCGAGCCGGCGGGCGATGCGGGAGAATTTGCGGGGGTTGCCGATCGACTCCAGGTAGAGGCCCACGGCGGTGGTGTCGGCGTCGTCCTCCCAGAACTGCATCATGTCGTTGCCGGACACATCGGCCCGGTTTCCGGCCGACAGGAACGTGGAGATGCCGGCACGGCGCCGGCTGGACGCCGCGTACAGCGCCACACCGATCGCCGCGGACTGGCTGAACAGCCCGAGTCCGCCGCCCCGCGCCAGGCTGGGCGCCATGGAGGCGTTCAATGAAACCGCGGAGTTGGTGTTCACGATGCCCAGCGAAGCGGGTCCGATGACCCGCATCCCGTTGGCGCGTGCCTGCCGCACCAGCTCGCGCTGCCGGGCGAGGCCCCGCTCCCCGTCCTCGGTGAATCCGGCCGAAGCCACCAGGACGCCCTTCACGCCGGCAGCCGCGCACTCATCAACCACCTTCGGGACTTCCTCGTAGGGCACCGCGACAATCGCCAGCTGCACGGGCCCGGGCACCTCGGAGAGCCTGCCGAAGGACTGCATGCCGGCCAGTTCAAAGGCTTCGGGGTTGATGGCGTAGACAGGACCGGTAAAGCCGCCTTCGATGATGTGTTCCAGGAGCTGGTACCCCACGGTCCCCCACCGCCGGCTTGCGCCGATCACCGCTACCGACGACGGCGCCAGCAGGTCCTGCACACTCCTCGCCTCCGCGCGGTGCTCCCGGGCTTCCATCACCGCGCGTGACTTGTCCGTGGGGTCGATGTTGAACTCCAGGCTCACCACGCCGTCGTCGAAATGGCGTTTGACGTCGTAGCCGGCGTCGGAGAAGACCATGAGCATCTTGCGGTTCTCGGGCAGCACCTCGGCGCTGAACCTGCGGATCCCGTTTTCGCGGGCCGCCGCCGCGAGGTGCTCCAGCAGGATCGAGCCGATGCCGCGGCCCTGGTGCGCGTCGGCGATGTTGAAGGCCACTTCGGCCTCCGCGGGGTCATCCAGCCGGTCGTACCGGCCGATGCCGATGATGTCCCCGCCGATGGTGATCACGAAGGCCACCCGGTCCCGGTAGTCCACCTCGGTAAAACGCTTGAGCTCGCGGCTGGAGAGCCGCTCCTTGAAGGCGAAGAACCGCATGTAGATGGAGTTCTGCGACTGCCGCGTGTGGAAGGTCTGCACGGCGTCCGCGTCGGTGGGATGGATGGGCCGCAAATGCGCTGTGCCGCCGTCCCTCAAAACGACATCGGCCTCCCAATATTCCGGATATTCGCCGTCCCCGGGCTGATCCACCATAGGCTTAGCCTAGCCAAACCTCCCGAAGTGCACCCCAAAAAGGATCCACCAGCCCCATGGCACGCCGCCAAACACGCACCCCCGCAGGGGAAACAGTCCAGGACTACACCGAAAACATCGTTGACATCGACGTGACTTCCGAGATGGAAGGCTCCTTCCTGGAGTACGCGTACTCGGTCATCTACTCCCGGGCCCTGCCCGACGCCCGCGACGGCCTGAAGCCCGTCCAGCGGCGCATCCTCTACATGATGAGCGACATGGGACTCCGTCCGGACCGGGGCCACGTCAAAAGCGCCCGCGTGGTGGGTGAGGTCATGGGCAAGCTCCACCCGCACGGCGACACCGCTATCTACGACGCCATGGTGCGCATGGCCCAGGACTTCTCGCTCCGGCTCCCCCTGATCGACGGCCATGGAAACTTCGGCTCGCTCGACGACGGCCCCGCGGCACCGCGGTACACGGAGGCCCGCCTGGCGGCGGCAGCGCTCACCATGACGGACCACCTCGACGAAAACGTGGTGGACTTCGTCCCCAACTACGACAACCAGCTCACCCAGCCCGAGGTCCTGCCCGCAGCGTTCCCCAACCTGCTGGTCAACGGCACCACCGGCATCGCCGTCGGCATGGCTACGAACATGGCCCCCCACAACCTCGTGGAGGTCATCTCCGCGGCCCGGCACCTCATCGCCAACCCGGACGCCACGCTGGAAGACATCATGCGGTTCGTCCCCGGCCCCGACCTGCCGACCGGCGGCCGCATCGTGGGCCTGGACGGCATCCGGGACGCCTACGCCACGGGCCGCGGTTCCTTCAAGACCCGCGCCAAGGTGGAGGTGGAGCAGCTCTCGGCCCGCCGGACCGGCCTCGTGGTCACCGAACTGCCGTACATGGTGGGCCCGGAGAAGGTGATCGAGAAGATCAAGGACGCGGTCAACAGCAAGAAACTGGCAGGCATCAGCGACGTCGTGGACCTGACCGACCGCAAGCACGGCCTGCGGCTGGTCATCGAGCTAAAGAACGGTTTCAACCCGAACGCCGTCCTCCAGCAGCTCTACCGCTACTCGCCGATGGAGGATTCCTTCGGCATCAACAACGTCACCCTTGTGGAGGGTCAGCCGCAGACGCTGGGCCTGCTGCAGCTGCTCACCGTGTACGTGGACCACCGCATCCTGGTGGTGCGGCGCCGGACGGCGTTCCGGCTCGGCAAGAAGAAGGACCGCCTCCACCTCGTGGAGGGCCTGCTCATCGCCATCGTGGACATCGACGAGGTCATCCAGATCATCCGGTCCTCGGACGAGGTCTCCGCGGCGCGCGAACGGCTGATGTCCATCTACGATCTCTCCGAGATCCAGGCCAACTACATCCTTGAGCTCCGGCTCCGCCAGCTGACCAAATACAGCAGGATCGAGCTGGAGAAGGAACAGGACGAGCTTCGCAAGGAGATCGCCGAACTGGAGGCCATCCTCGAATCCGATCAGCTGCTGCGCGAACTCGTCTCCGGCGAACTCGGCGAGATCGCGGAGAAGTACGGCACGCCGCGGCGGACCGTGCTGCTCGAGTCCGAGGCCGTGGCCCCCACGGTGGCCAGCGCCGCCGGCGTCGAGGGCAAGGCAGGCGTCAGGGGAAAGCCCGCTCCCCTGGCCCTCGAGATTGCCGACGACCCGTGCTGGGCGATCCTCACAGCCTCCGGCCAGATTGCCCGGACCGCCAACCAGGACAGCCTGGCCGAGGCCGGCCCGCGCTCCAAGCACGACGTGTTCCGCTCGGTGATCAAGACGTCTGCCCGGGGCGAGATCGCCGCAATCACTTCGCAGGGGCGCATGCTGCGGATCCAGGTGATGGACATGCCCGTCCTCCCGCCGGTCTCCGGCCTGCCGAACCTGGCCGGCGGCGTTCCGGCCAAGGATTTCATCACCCTCCTGAAGGGTGAGTCCCTTGTGGCGTTCGCGCCGCTCGATGAGGTGCTGGCGCTCGGCACGGCACAGGGCGTGGTGAAACGCGTGCAGCCGGACTACCCCCTCAACCGCGAGGACTGGGAAGTCATCGCGCTGAAGGACAAGGACACCGTGGTGGGTGTGGCGCCTGCCGGGTCCGACGACGCCGACCTCGTGTTCCTGACGCGGCAGGCACAGCTGCTGCGGTTCAGCGCCGTCGGTGTCCGCCCGCAGGGCCGGACGGCCGGTGGCATGGCGGGCATCAAACTGGCCGCCGGCGACCAGGTGGTGTTCTTCGGTGCCGTCGCCCCCGGCGATGAGGCCGCCGTCGTCGTGACCATTTCCGGCACGGAAGGTGCCCTGCCGGGCACGGCCCCCGGGGCCGCCAAGGTGACGGCCTTCGCCGAATACCCGGCCAAGGGGCGGGCCACCGCCGGGGTCCGGGCGCACCGGTTCCTGAAGGGCGAGGACACGCTGCTCCTGGCGTGGGCGGGCCACGGACCGGCGAAGGCGTCGTCGTCGGCAGGAGTGGCCCGCTCGCTGCCCCAGGAGCACGGCCGGCGCGACGGTTCGGGCATTCCGCTGTCGCAGGCTGTGGACGTCATCGGCCCCAGCATGGCCTGGCCGGAATCGGCCTAGACTACTGCCATGCCTATCGTCCCGGATGAAAAGGACTGGACCTGGGTCCTGTCCCGCCCCTGCACCCAGTGCGGCTTCGACGCGTCCACCGTCACGCCGTCAACGGTTCCCGGCAGCGTCGAGAACATGCTGCCCCGCTGGCGGGCCGTGCTCCGACGGCCGGACGCCACCGAGCGGCCGGACAACAGCACGTGGTCGGCGCTGGAGTACTCCTGCCATGTCAGGGATGTGTTCAGTCTTTTCGACCGCCGCCTCAACCTGATGCTCACCGAGGACAACGCCCGGTTTGAGAACTGGGACCAGGACAAGACGGCGGTGGAGAGCGACTACGCGAACGCCGACCCTGCCGTGGTGAGCGCCGAGCTCACCGCGGAGGGCGAGCAGGTGGCCGCCTCCTTCGCCAGGGTCCAGGAGTCGCAGTGGGGCCGGACCGGGCTGCGCAGCAACGGCTCGGAGTTCACCGTCCTGACGCTCGCGCAGTATTTCCTGCACGACGTCGTCCACCACCTCGCGGACGTGGACGGCTGACCGGCGGCGTGTTCAACTGCGGCGTGTTGGACTACAGGACCTTGTCCCAGGCCAGGCTGGTGTTGACCGGGACGTAGCCCATCTTGCGGTACAGCGCCATGGCACCGGTGGGGTTCTCGGAGTCCACATCCAGCGACGCCTTGTCCATGCCTGCGGCGGCGAAACGCCGCATGGCATCGGCCAGCAGCGCCTGCGCGATCCCGCGCCCGCGGTATTCCCGGCGGACGCCGAGCAGGTCCGTGTAGCCCTCCGTGAACCCGCGGGTCACCGCCGTGTCGGGGTCGTGGCTGGCAAGCTGGTAACCGACCACCTCACCGGTGCTGCCCGCCAGCACGACGGCGCTGAGATCCGGCCGGGCCAGGGGGTCGTTGATCACGAAGCCCCAGGCCTCCTCATCCCGTGGTTCGCTGCCCCAGTGGTCGGCGAAGACCTGGTTGTGCGCCAGACGCACGGCTTCGCTCAGCCCGGGGTCCATCGGCACCAGTTCCAGGCCGTGGTCGAGGGGTGCTTCGGGCAGCGGAGCAGAGAGCGGACGGTGCATCTCGTTGTAATAGCGGACCACCCCGTACCCGGACTCCTGCAGGAGCGCGCACTGATGCTGCTGCTTCTGTTCGATGAAAATGCGCAGCCGCGGCACCGGCCCTGTGCTGCCCCGGCCCGCGTTGTTCTGCCGCGCTCCGGCATCCTCCGCGAACCGCTGCCGGGTCCGCGCTTCCAGCCAGGACAGGAGGGCTGAGCCGGCGCCGCGGCGCTGCCAGTGCGGGTCCACGGCGCAGAATCCGTGTGCCTTTGCCCCGTCCTTGTTTTTGGTCAGCCGGGCGTAGGCCCGGGGAACGCCGTCGGCGTCCAGGCCAAGGACCGTATTTGGCCCCACCGGGTTGTTCCTGGACTCCACGATCTGTTCCAGGTCGGCCCGCCGTTCGAACCACACCGGCTGCTCGGCGGCGGCGGTCCGGGCAATCAGCGCCGCCCACGCATCAAGATCCCCGGCGCCGGCGCTGCGCCAGCGCAGTTCGGGAAAGTCGACGGCGGGCAGTTCCCCGAAGCCGGCTGCTGGCAGGCCGGGGGCGTCGTTGTGCGTCATGGGAAACAGGCTAGCCGCCGGGAATGGGCCGCGCCATCATGCCGGGCTGCGCCCGGGCCGCAGGTTAGGCGGGCTGGCCGGACGCCATCACCACAGATGCGGCGAGACTGTTTTCGGGCCGCAGGTCCAGGAGTGCATCGTCGGGGCTGATGTCGGCAGGGTTGTGGGTCACCAGCACCACGGTGCGCGATGCGAGTCCGGCACGCAGGTCGGCGATCAGCGCACGGCCGGATTCGGCGTCGAGGTGCGCCGTCGGCTCGTCCAGAAGGATCACGTCGGCCTGCGTCATGAGGGTGCGCGCGACGGCCAGGCGCTGCCGCTCACCGCCGCTGAGGAAAGCTCCACCCGGGCCAATGCGGGTATCCAGGCCGTCTTCCAGCCGGGCCAGCAGCGGCGCCAGGCCGACCGCCTCCAGAGCTTCCCGCATCGCCTGATCGGCCTCCGCTGAAGACCCCGCTCCGGGCTCCTGCCGCGGACTGCCAAGCAGCAGGTTCCCGCGGACGGTGGAGTCGAATAGGTGCGCCTCCTGCGGACACCACGCCGCGGAGCCTGTTACGGCGATGCGGCCCGCCCGGGCGGGCAGAAAGCCCAACATCACTGCCAGCAGCGTCGACTTGCCGGCACCCGACGGGCCGGTCACCGCCAGCCAGCGGCCGGGCTCAGCCACGGCGGAGAGACCGCTGAAGACGACTCCGCCCCCTGGCCACGCGGCCTGCAACCTGTCCAGTTCAACGCCCGGCTGCCCGAGCTCCCGGGAATCCGGGCGGGAAGGCTGCCTGGCGTCCGTGCCGGCGCTGGGTTCGCCCGGCTGCAGGACACCCGACGCACCGACGCGGCGCAGGACCGCGCGCAGCGCCGGAAACTGCCGGACCGCCGTCGTCATGGCCCCAAAGGGTTCGGCGAGCGCCAACTGCAGAAGGACCACGACGCCCACAGTCGTGGCCGGAAGGGACCCCGCCTGAACCAGCGGAGCCGCCAGCACGGCGCTGTAGAGGGCGCCCGCCCCGCACGCGGCCGCGGTGAGCGCCTGGCCGAGCCCTTCTGCCCAGGCCGAACGACGGGCCGCGGCGGTGGCGTCCCGGTCCAGTGCCCGGATTCCGTCCAGTACCGGCTCCTTCGCGCCGTTCGCGTGCAGTTCCGCCCTGGCGTCCAAAGCGGCGGCGATGCGCCGGAGGACCCCGGAGCGCAGCCGTTGCTCGGCCTTGGCCGACATCCGGTCGGCGAGCAGCGACGCGGCCGGCGCGGCCACCAGGCTCACCAGGGCGGCAGCGAGCATGGCCGGCAGGGCAGCCGGAAGCAGCCAGCCCACCGTACCCGCTGCCGCCGCCGCCACCGCTACTGCGGTCACCGGCGGCAGGACAACCCTCGGGAGCAGGTCCCGGACGGTGTCGACGTCCTCGATGACAGCGCCCAGCACGTTGCCGCCCTGCAGGAGCCGGCGCAGGGACAGCGCCCGCTGGCTCAGGGAGGCCCAGAGGCCGCCGCGGAGCTTCGTGAGGGAGGCGAACACGGCTTCGTGCAGGAGAAGCCGCTCGCAGTAGCGCAGAACGGCGCGGCCGATGCCGAAGAACCGGACACCCACGATTGCGGTCAGGAGGTACATGATGGGCGGCTGTTCGCTGGCGCGCAGGATGAGCCAGCCGGACAACCCGGAAAGCGCGACGGCGAAGAGGGCGGCCAGGGCGCCGACTAGCCCGGACGCGGCGAACCGCCCGCGCACGGGCGCGAGGAGCCGCGCGAGCATCCCGGCGGTGTGGCCGGAGCTGGCCTGTGCCTCGCCGCCGGGGACGCCGCCCGGGGCGCCGGACAGCACGGTGCCGGCCACCGCATCGGTATCGCCTCCGCCGCTGGCCAACGCACTGGGAACGGTGTCCGCGGCCGAAGCATGGGCAGTGGCCGACGTTCGAGTGGCGGACGTTTCAGTGGTGGACCCGGTTCCACGCCCGGCAACCCGCACGATCCTGTCGGCGAGTTCCCTCGTCTGGCGGTCGTGGGCCACCAGGATGACGGTGGCGCGGCCGCGCAGCGCACGGATGGCCTCGTGAACCCGGTTGGCCGAGTCCCTGTCCAGGTGGGCGGTCGGCTCGTCCAGGAGCAATACCGTGGCGCCGGCTTCGATGCGGGCCAGGCCGCGGGCCACGGCGACGCGGCGCAGCTCGCCCGGGCTCAGTTCGGCCGGATGCTTGTCCGCCAGATGGTCAGCACCGACGGCCGCCAGGCAGCGCAGCACTCCCCCGGCATGTGCTTCATCGCCGGCGGCTGCATCGGCTGCATCAGTGCCGGCTGTCAGGTACAGCAGGACCTCCCCGCGCACGGTGTCCGCCACCATCACGGGATGCTGCGGCACCCAGGCCACACCGTTCGCCGCGAACCCGTCAATGGTTCCGGACACTGCGGTACCGGCGCCACTGCCGACCGTGCCCGCGAGAACGCCCAGCACGGTGCTCTTGCCTGCCCCGCTGGGACCGTCCAGCGCGGTGACCAGTCCGGCCGGCGCCGCAAAGCTGACGGGCCCGACGGCGGGACCCTGCCTTCCCGGATACCTGACCGTGAGATCCCGGACAGATACGCCCGCTGGCTTGTACGCACGGGCCGGACCGGGCACGAGCCGCTGCGGCTCCGGGGCCTCCAGCACCGCCGTCGTTTCGGCAAGGGCGGCCCGGCCGTCGTCGCTCGCGTGGTGGGCGGTTCCCAGCTCGCGAAGCGGAAGGTAGCAGTCGGGGGCGAGGATGAGCGCCAGCAGCCCTGCCTCCAGCGCCATGTCGCCGTGGACCAGCCGGACACCGATGAACACCGCCACCACGGCAACGGAGATAGTGGCGATCAGTTCCAGTGCGAGGGCGGAGAGGAACGCCGTCCGCAGGGTCCCCATGGTCCGGGACCGGTAGTCCTCGGAGATGTCCTCCAGTGCGCGGCGCTGGGCGGCGGCCCGGCCGAGTCCCACCAGCACCGGCAGTCCCTTGGCGAGTTCCAGCATGTGCCCGGACAGCCGGGAGAGGGCGGCCTGGGCGTCCCGCACCCTGTCCTCGGTGTAGCGGCCGATCAGCACCATGAACACGGGGACCAGGGGCACCGTCAGGACGATCACCACCGCACTGACCCAGTCGGCGAAAAGGATCCGGGCGCCGAGCAGCAGCGGTATGGCCGCACAGTTCACCAGCGCGGGCAGGTACTGGGTGTAGTAGCTGTCCAGGGCATCCAGGCCGCGCGTCGCGAGCACCGCCAGGCCGCCGTCGGAAGGGCCTGTTGCCCGGACGCCGTTCCGAAGCGCCGTCTCCAGGAGCTGCGCGCGCAGCTCCTCCTTGACGCCCAGGGCGGCGCGCCTCGCGGCGACGCCCTGCGCCCAGACCGTGACGGACCGCAGCACCACGCCGGCTGCGCCCCAGGCCAGCTGGTCAGCCCACGCGGCGTCCTGCGTCATGAGGCCGGCCAGGGCGGAGGCGACGGCCTGTCCCATGAGCACCAGGGACAGGGCCTTCAGCGCGGCCAGCAGGCCAAGTTCGTAAAGGGCGCGGCGGGTGGAAGGTCCGGACGGGAACTGGGGCTTCAAGGCGGATCAGTCTTTCCTGAGGAGGGCTTTCGCCGCGACAGCGGGCAGGAAACTGTGTGCCTCGGGGATGTGCGCGGCGCTGACCCGGCGGCGGAACACCCAGTACGTCCAGGCCTGGTAGGCGATCACCAGCGGCAATCCGACGCACGCCACGATGCTCATCAGGCCAAGGGTGTAGTCGGACGATGAAGCGTTGGCGATGGTGAGGTTGAAGGCGGGGTCGATGGTGGAGGGCAGGACCACCGGGAACACTGCCCCGAAGATGGAGGCGGAGCCGCCCAGCAGGAACACGCCGGTTGCCAGGAAGGCCCTGCCTTCGTTGCCCTTCCGGGCCTGGGCCCAGGCTACCGCGGCGGCAACCACGGCCACCGCGAGGACAACCAGTGTCCAGGCTTTCCCGCTGAGGACCTGCACGCCGATGGCCCAGCCGGCCATCGGGAGGAGCAGGACGGGAAGCAGCCGGACGAACCACTGCCGCGCACGGTGCCGGACGTCGCCGTCGGTCTTCAGTGCCAGGAATGCCAGGGCGTGCAACAGGGCGAAGCCGGCCACCGCCAGTCCGCCCAGCACGGCGTACCAGCTGAACCAGGCGAACGGCCCGCCGTCGCGGTCGCCGTTGGCGTCCAGCGGCAGGCCGGTGGTGGTCAGCCCCAGTGCGGCGCCCACGCCGAAGGCGGCGAGGAAGGAGCCGGCGGCGATCGCCCAGTCCCAGGTGTTGCGCCAGCGGTCGGTGTCCACCTTGCCGCGGTATTCGAACGCGACCGCACGGAAGATCAGCGCGACCAGGACCAGCAGCAGCGGCAGGTACAGGGCGGAGAACAGGGAGGCGTACCAGAACGGGAAGGCCGCGAAGGTGGCGCCGCCGGCGGTCAGGAGCCAGACTTCGTTGCCGTCCCAGACCGGCCCGATGGTGTTGAGGAGCACGCGGCGTTCAGTGTTGTTGCGGGCAAAGATCTTCATCAGCATCCCGACGCCCAGGTCGAATCCCTCCAGGAAGAGGTAGCCGGTCCACAGGACGGCGATGGCAATGAACCAGATGGTTGGCAGCAGTTCCATGCTTTGTATCCTCGGTCTTAATAGGCTCGGGTCTTAGTAGGCGAAGGCCAGGACGTCGTCGGGGGTTCCGGGCTTGTCCGGCCCGCCGCCGGGTGTAGCGTCCTCGTTCTCGTCGACCGGCGCGTGGACCAGTTCAGGCATGGCCGAGACGACGCCGCCACGCACGTACTTCACGAGCAGCTTCACTTCCACCACCAGGAGCACCGCGTAGATCAGGGTGAGGACCACGAGCGACGTCAGGATCTCACCGGCGGACACGCCCGGCGAAACGGCCGCAGCGGTGAACATGAAGACCTGGTCGATGCCGTTGAGGTCGGGGTTGGGGGCCACGACGAACGGTTGCCGGCCCATTTCCGTGAAGATCCAGCCCGCGGCGTTGGCACCAAAGGGGGCCAGGATGCCGAACACGGCCAGCCGCATCAGCCAGCGCGACTCGGGCACGGTCCCCTTGCGGGTCAGCCAGAGGGCCACCAGGGCGGCGAGGGCGGCGAGGCCGCCAAATCCGATCATGGCCCTGAAGCCCCAATAGGTGACCTCCATGACCGGAACGTACTGGACTTCCTGGCCGGCCCGGTCGCCGTAAATGGGGTTGTCCGGCACGTGCGTGCCGTAGTCCGCCTTGTACTGGTCCAGGAGGCTATTGACGCCCTTGACCTCCGTGGTGAAGTCGCCCTTGGCGAGGAAGGACAGAATGCCGGGGACCTCGATCACGGCCTTGATGTCATCGCAGTTCTTGGAGCCGAGGTTGCCGACGCTCAGGACCGAGAAGCCGGTGCCGTCGTGGCACGCGGCCTCGGCGGCGGCCATCTTCATGGGCTGCTGTTCAAACATCAGCTTGCCCTGCAGGTCACCGGTGATGGCGGTTCCGGCAAAGGAGATCATGGCGACGACGGCACCGATCCGCAGCGATTTGATCCAGACTGAGTAGTCGGTGCGGTCGCGGCCAGGGATCCCGGCCTCCCCGGCAACCACCTTGCCGTCCGCGCCGATGGTGTCGATGCCGTCGCGGCGCCTGCGCCAGAGGTGGTACCAGGCGATGCCCAGCAGGAACCCGCCGGCCACGGCGAGGGCACCGAAGAGCGTGTGGGGCACGGCCACGAGGGCGGTGTTGTTGGTGAAGACGGCCCAGGCGTCGGTCATGACCGGACGGCCGTCAACCATCGTGACGCCGACGGGGTGCTGCATCCAGCTGTTGGCCACAATGATGAAGTACGCGGAAAAGAACGAGCCGACGACGGCAATCCAGAGGGAGGCGAGGTGCACGCCTTTCTTCAGCTGCTTCCAGCCGAAGATCCACAGGCCCAGGAAGGTGGACTCGACGAAGAACGCCAGGAGCGCCTCGAGGGCCAGCGGGGCGCCGAAGACGTCACCCACGAAGCGGCTGTATTCGCTCCAGGCCATGCCGAACTGGAACTCCTGGACGATGCCCGTGGCCACACCCATGATGAAGTTGATGAGGAAGAGCTTTCCCCAGAACTTGGTCATCCGCAGATAGGCCGGATTCGCGGTGCCGTACCAGACGGTCTGCATCACCGCGACCACCAGGCCGAGGCCGATTGTCAGCGGCACCATCATGAAGTGGTAGACGGTGGTGATTCCGAATTGCCAGCGTGCGATTTCCAAGGCGTCCAAGGCGGTCCCTACTTACGGTTGGGTCTAGCTCTCCAGCGTTGTTTTCTACGCAACGTAGAACTTCAACTTCTACAGAGTGTAGAACACGGGTCGAACACTGTAAACACGGTTGCATGCACATCGGAGGAACGCAATCACCCGCGACGCGCCGAACGTTCTACCTCATGTAGAAACAAGCGGCCAAACACGATAGATTTGAAGTTGCAGTATTGGAATCACGGCACGGGCCGGGCAACCGGCCCTTGGCAGTGCGTTGTCAAAAGGATGTACAGATGGCAAGTCTTGGGGAACTGGAACGCGCAGTCATGGACCTGCTCTGGGCGGGCCACGAAGCAGCGACGGCCAACACGCTGCGGGACCTGCTTGCGCAGAGCACGGCAGCGCATGGCGGAGCAGCGGGGCACGAGGGCAAGGACCTGGCGGTAACCACCGTGTTGACGGTCCTTTCGCGCCTCGAAAAGAAGGGCCTCGTGGAACGCGAACGCGGCACCCGGCCGCACCGCTACCAGGCTGTATCCAGCCGCGAAGACCACACCGCCGAACTCATGCACGAAGTGCTGGGATCCGCTCCGGACCGCGAGGCCGTGCTGGCCCGCTTCATCGGTTCGGTGACCGAAAGTGAAGCCGAGACGCTGCGCAAACTGCTTGGCCACAGCTAGCACCTAATGTTCTGGACCTCATATTTCCTGGCGGTCCTGGCGATAGTACTGGCCTGGCCGGTACCTATCCTGCTTTCGCGCGCCCACTGGCCGGCGCGCGACCCTTTTACGGCCATGGTGCTGTGGCAGGCCATCGCCCTCGCCGGTGGCCTCTCCATGATCGGCGCCATGCTGGTCTACGGCCTCGAACCCGTCGGCGACAACCTGATTGCGGGCCTCCGTGCGCTGGCAGGCATGGTGCTTTTTGCAGCACCCACCACCGCGCTGGGTTTCTGGCATCTCTTCGCGCTCTCCGCGGCGGCACTGCTGACCGCGCACCTCGTCTTCACGCTGCTGCTGACCTACTACAAGATTGAGCGCCAGCGCAGGCGCCACCGGGAACTGCTGGCCCTTCTGGCCTCGCCGTCCGACGACGGCCCCGGCACGGTGGTCATCAGCCACGATTCGCCCGTGGCGTACTGCCTGCCCGGCGGCGCCCGCTCCGTCACGGTCCTCTCCGACGGCCTCATGGCCGCCTTGGAACCAGCGGAGCTGCGTGCCGTCCTGATTCACGAAAACGCGCACCTGACCCAGCGCCACCACCTGCTGCTGTGGGCCTTCGCCGCCTGGCGCCAGGCACTGCCGTGGCTGCCCACCACGCGCCTTGCCCAGGAATCCGTGAACTCGCTGATTGAAATGCTGGCAGACGACGTTGCCCTCAAGACAGAGAGCAAGGCAACCCTGATCAAGGCCATAGCCATCGTCGCAAGCGGCTCGGCGGCGCCCCAGGGGGCCGCCGTCGTCGAACCGGCAGGCCTTGCGGGAGCAGGCCTGCAGCTGCCCGATGGTGCCGGCGGCGCCGGCCCGGCAAGTACGACGGCGTCACGCGTCAGCCGCCTTCTCTCACCCAAGCCCCCACTCGCCGGCGGACTCCGCGCAGCCGTCCTCGCCGTGTGCACGCTGCTGCTCGCGATGCCCACCGCCCTGCTGATCGTTCCGGGCCTGCTGGGCTAAGGCCGTCTGTTGGCTGAGCCTGCCTAGGCGTCGATGCGTTCGCGGTCCAGGCTGGAGGCACCGGCGATAATGAAGTCCTTGCGCGGCGCGACGTCCGATCCCATCAGCAGGTCGAACGTTGCTTCCGCCTGCTGCGCGTTCTCGATGTTGACCTTGCGGAGCATGCGGTGACGGGGGTCCATGGTGGTCTCGGCCAGCTGCTCGGCGTCCATCTCACCCAGTCCCTTGTAGCGCTGGATGGGTTCCTTGTATTTCCTGCCTTCGGCGGCAAGCTTCGCCAGCAGGCCGTGCAGCTCCGCCTCGGAATAGGTGTAGATCATCTCGTTGGCTTTTTGGCCGGGGTTGATGACTTCCACCCGGTGCAGCGGCGGCACAGCAGCAAAGACGCGGCCCGCCTCCACCATCGGCCGCATGTAGCGGAAGAACAGGGTGAGCAGCAGCGTACGGATGTGGGCGCCGTCGACGTCGGCGTCGGTCATCAGGATGACCTTCCCGTACCGGGCCGCTTCGATCGCGAAGCTCCGTCCGGATCCGGCTCCCACCACCTGGATGAGGGCCGCGCACTCGGCGTTCGAGAGCATGTCGCCCACGGATGCCTTTTGGACGTTCAGGATCTTTCCGCGGATCGGCAACAGTGCCTGGAAGTCGGAGGAGCGCGCCAGCTTGGCCGTGCCGAGGGCCGAGTCACCCTCCACGATGAACAATTCGGAACGGGCGACGTCGTCGGTGCGGCAGTCGGCCAGCTTGGTGGGCATCGACGACGTCTCGAGCGCAGTCTTGCGGCGCTGCGTCTCCTTATGGACTCGCGCCGAGATGCGCGACTTCATCTCGCTGACGATTTTTTCCAGCAGCAGCGCCGACTGGGCCTTGTCGTTGCGGTTGGAGGAGCTGAGCTTGGCTGCGATCTCCTTCTCCACAACCCGCGCCACGATGGCTTTGACCGCGGAGGTGCCAAGGATTTCCTTCGTCTGGCCCTCGAACTGCGGCTCGGCGAGCCGTACGGTCAGGACCGCGGTGAGTCCGGCGAAGATGTCGTCTTTCTCGATCTTGTCGTTACCGGCCTTGAGTTTCCGCGCGTTGGCTTCCACGGTCTTCCGGAACGTCTTGACCAGGGCCTGCTCGAAGCCGGCCTGGTGGGTGCCGCCCTTCGGCGTGGAGATGATGTTCACAAAGCTGCGGACAGAGGTGTCGTAGCCGATTCCCCAACGCAGTGCGACGTCCACTTCGCAGTCTCGTTCCACTTCCGCGATCTTGCTGTGGCCTTTCTCATCCAGCACAGGCACGGTTTCCTTGAACTTACCGGCGCCGTGCAGGCGCCAGACGTCAGTGACCCCGGAGTCTGCGGCGAGGAATTCGACGAACTCGGAGATGCCGCCGTCGTGGTGGAACACTTCCTCGTGGGCCCCGAGCTCACCGGGCGTGCCGGGAAGCTTGCGCTCATCGCGCACCGTGATCTTCAGGCCGGGGACCAGAAAGGAGGTCTGACGGGCCCGTGCGGTGAGTTCCTCGTAGGAGAACCGGGCGTCCGTCGTAAAGATTTGGGTGTCTGCCCAGTAGCGGATGCGTGTTCCGGTGACGCCGCGTTTGGCCTTCCCGACGATGTCGAGGACAGAGTCTTCGACGAACGGCGCGAAGGTGGCGGCAGGGCTGGGCCGGCCGTTGTCGTTGAAGCGGCCAGGCTCGCCCCGGCGGAACGACATCCTGTACGTCTTGCCGCCCCGGTCCACCTCGGCGTCGAGACGCGCGGAGAGGGCGTTGACGACGGAGGCGCCGACGCCGTGGAGCCCACCGGAGGCGGTGTAGGAGCCGCCGCCGAACTTGCCGCCCGCGTGCAGCTTGGTGAAGACAACCTCGACGCCGGTGAGGCCCGTCTTAGGTTCGACGTCGACGGGAATGCCGCGGCCGTCGTCGTGGATCTCTACGGAGTTGTCCGCGTGCAGGATGATCTTGATGTCGTGGCCAAAGCCGGCCAGCGCCTCATCGACGGAGTTGTCGATGATTTCCCAGAGACAGTGCATGAGGCCGCGGGAGTCCGTGGATCCGATGTACATGCCGGGGCGCTTCCGCACGGCCTCCAGCCCCTCCAGCACCGAAAGGTGGCGGGCGGTGTAATCAGAACTCGGTGCCACAGGTTGTGAACTCCTTTGGGGAACAGGCCGGATAGGCGTTAAAAAGCTCCCTCTAGCCTAGTCCCGATGCCGCCAAATGCCGGACTGCCACTCCCGACACGGGTCCCCGCTCCCGGCGTTCGTTACGCACACGTGATACGCGGACAGCGAAAGTGACCCATCCTTGCCATGGTTTAGCGGCGAATGCTGGTTATATAGATGTACAGATCTACTAAGGAGGCCGACATGACAACAGCAGTTGCCGACCGCACGCTAACCGCAGCTGACCGGTGTGACCGTTGCGGCGCGCAGGCATACGTCCGGGTTGTACTTGAGTCCTCCGGGGGCGAGCTGCTCTTCTGCGCCCACCATTCACGGGCCGTCGAAGCGACCCTTAGGCCGCTCAGCTCCGACTGGCACGATGAGACTGACCGGTTGAACGAAAAGGCACCGGTTCCGGTCGACTAGACAACAAAGCTCAAAGCCAGGATCCCCGCCCGGGGGTCCTGGCTTTTTCTTTGTCGCCAGCCCGGCTCCCCTCCTAGATGCTCCCGCGTCTTGGGCTTCCCACTCGCCAAGGGCCCAACTGGGAGGCAGGTCAGGGCGTTCTGACGGCTGGGAACGCCCTGATCTGCTACCTGGATTCCCTTCGGTCATACGGGATAACCCCGTACGACGGCGGCGCTGCCGCGGCTCGGGCTTTCTAGTCGGCGGGCTTGCTTCCAGCCGAATGCTTGGTTGGCTTCGGGCGCCCAACTGGGTACCAGATCAGGGCGTTCTCACCGCTGGGAACGCCCTGATCTGCGACGCAGTTTTTCGTCCTCGGGTGGATCCAAACAACTTTTTTGGATCCACCCGCCCCGGGCGTCCGATGGGCCCTTTAATGTCAGTGCCTGTTGGCAGACTGTGTTCATGGAAGGCTTCGGGAATTCAGCACTGACAGGAGCGGCGCCGCACGGCGACGACCTGCGTGCTGCCGCGGGTCCCGGGGCCTTGCTTCCGGATGCAGTTTTTCTTTTTGACGCGAATCCCGCCGGTTGGTTCTCTGACGAGACTCTTCTGTTCGATGAGTTCGGGTACGACGGCTTCCTGGACGACGGGGTTCCATACGACGACGAGTATCCGGAATCCTTTCCAGTGGATCCGTTTCCCGAGGCACTGTTTTACGACGCGGTGTTCGCCGGCGGCGCGCCCTCCAGTGCTGATGCGCCTTGGCTGAGTCTCGACGCAAGACTGGCGGCGGCCGAGGTCTTCTTGAAGGCCGACCTCACCGCCGACGGTCCCGGACTGATCGACCAGACCCAGGCGCTGGAGAAATTCAAATGCTGGGCTACCGGGCAACAAGCGAGGCTTGCCGTCACCTTCGAAGCGAAACAGCGTCAGGAACAAGCTGAACTCGAAGCCGAGAGCAGTCCCGGTCATGGCAACCGCAGCGCTCTGTCGGCCGGGGACCTGGGCAAGCCACGCCCCAAAGAACAGAGCATGGGGGTGGCCGAGCAGATCGCCCTGGCCCGGGGCGAGTCACCACACCGCGGCGGCCGGCTGCTCGGCATGGCCAAGGCCCTGGTCACCGAGATGCCCCACACCCTCGGTGCACTGGACACCGGCCAGCTCAACGAAGAGCGCGCCATGTATGTCGTGAAGGAAACAGCCACCCTGACCGTCGAAGACCGGGCCGCCGTCGATGAGGAACTCGCCGCCGACACCGGAACCTTCAACGGGGTCGGGACCCGGGCCGTCATCGCCGCTCTCAAGGCCGCCGCCACCCGCAGGGACCCGCGCTCGGTCACCCAACGCGCCAGCCACGCCGCCTCGGAACGGGGCGTGAGCCTGCGCCCGGCACCGGACTGCATGACCTACCTGACAGCGATGCTGCCCGCCCACCAGGGCGTCGCCGTGTATGCGGCATTGACCCGGCAGGCCGACACTGTCCACGCCGCAGGCGACCCCCGCAGCCTCGGGCAGATCAAGGCCGACACCCTCGTCGAATGGACCACCGGCACACAGGGTGGCGTCGCCGGGGTGGAGATCAGCCTCGTCATGACCGACCGCACGCTCCTCCAGGGCGACAGCGAACCAGCAAGGCTTGCTGGCTACGGTGTAGTCCCCTCCGCCTGGGCCCGGAAGCTCGTGGCTCAACAGGAGGACGAACAGGGAGAAGGACAAGGAGCTGGACAGGGTAGGGCTCCGGGCCAGAGCTTGCCCGGGTGCCACGATTCCGGCCCGCCGGATCATCTCCAGACCGCAGCTGGCCGGTCAGCCGCCGGAGGCTCGAACATTTCCGGCTCAGGCACCGGCCATAAGGACGCAGGCCAGCAGGACGCCGTGCAGGAACTGAAGATCTGGCTCCGCCGGCTCTACACCGCCCCGGACACCGGCGACCTCGTGGCCATGGATTCCCGGCGGCGGCTCTTCCCGGCACCACTGCGCCGCTTCATCCAAATCCGCGACAACACCTGCCGCACACCCTACTGCGACGCACCCATCCGCCACCACGACCACATCATCCCCTGGCACAACAACGGCCCAACATCCCTCGCCAACGGCGCCGGACTCTGCGAAGCCTGCAACCACACCAAAGAACTCCCCGGCTGGAAAGCCCAACCCAGACCCGGACCACGACACACCATCGAACTCACCACACCCACCGGCCACACCTACCAATCCACCGCACCCCCACTACCAGGAACGCCACTGCCAGGAATGCCACTGCCAGGAATGCCACTCTCCGGAGCCAGTTCGCCCGGAACCCGGCTGAGTGAAGCCAGCCTGCCCAGAAACGGCTTACTGGGAGACGGCCTCTTGGGAACCGGCCGGGGTGGAATCGGTCACTGAGGTTCCCGCGGTCCTTGAAACCCTCTATCCGGAACGGCCGGGTAAGTAGCCCGAGTCGGGTGACCTGTGGCGGGGCACTTTAAGGACTGGGCACCTTAGGGACTAGGCACCTTGGGGGCTGGGTACCTTGGGGGCTGGGTACCTCAACCAATGTTGCGGACTGCTGCCCGAAAAACGACCCGCCGGCGCAAGCCTGCAGGCATGGCCACAGCGTCTCCGGCCACGCGCGCCTACACCGTGAGTCGCGGGCATGACAAAGGCCAGGCCTGCCGCCGGTTTCCGGCGAAAGGCCTGGCCCTTGTTCGTGTTTCCCAGTCCAGGAATTACTGGCCCGGTGATGCCTAGTCCAGGTAGTCGCGCAGCACCTGCGACCGGGACGGGTGGCGGAGCTTGGACATGGTCTTGGATTCGATCTGACGGATGCGCTCACGGGTAACGCCGTAGACCTTGCCGATTTCGTCTAAAGTCTTCGGCTGGCCATCCGTGAGGCCGAACCGCATGGCAACAACGCCGGCTTCGCGCTCGGACAGGGTGTCCAGCACGGAGTGCAGCTGTTCCTGCAGCAGGGTGAAGCTCACAGCATCGGCCGGAACGACGGCTTCGGAGTCCTCGATGAGGTCACCGAACTCGGAATCGCCGTCCTCGCCAAGCGGTGTATGCAGCGAAATGGGCTCGCGGCCGTACTTCTGGACTTCGACGACCTTCTCGGGGGTCATGTCCAGCTCGAGCGCCAGCTCTTCGGGCGTAGGTTCGCGGCCCAGGTCCTGCAGCATCTGGCGCTGGACACGGGCCAGCTTGTTGATGACTTCCACCATGTGCACCGGGATACGGATGGTGCGGGCCTGGTCCGCCATGGCACGGGTAATGGCCTGGCGGATCCACCAAGTGGCGTAGGTGGAGAACTTGAAGCCCTTGG
Organism: Arthrobacter sp. NPDC056691; assembly: GCF_042791415.1. Classification (NCBI taxonomy): domain Bacteria; kingdom Bacillati; phylum Actinomycetota; class Actinomycetes; order Micrococcales; family Micrococcaceae; genus Arthrobacter; species Arthrobacter sp. NPDC056691. The sequence goes on along the minus strand of NZ_JBHTXX010000010.1, from coordinate 32,589 downwards.
TGTAGTCGAACTTCTCGACAGCACGGATGAGGCCGAGGTTGCCTTCCTGGATGAGGTCCAGGAACAGCATGCCGCGACCGGTGTAGCGCTTGGCAAGCGAGACGACAAGGCGGAGGTTGGCCTCGAGGAGGTGGTTCTTGGCGCGCTTGCCGTCGTGGATGATGAACTCAAGTTCGCGCTTGTACTTCGGGTCCATCGAGCCGTCATCGGCGGCGATCTTTTCTTCGGCGAACAGGCCGGCCTCGATGCGGAGCGCGAGGTCAACTTCCTGTTCGGCGTTGAGGAGGGCTACCTTACCGATCTGCTTCAGGTAGTCCTTGACGGGGTCGGCGGTGGCGCCAGCTGACATGACCTGCTGGACAGGTGCATCGTCGTCGTCGGCGTCAGAGTAGACGAATCCCGAACCGGTAGGCGCTGCGGCTTCCTTGCCGGCCTCGTCGGGTTCATCGACCAGATCAGCGGTGTCGGGCTGGGCGTCGTCCAGGTCCTCCTCGGACTCCAGCTCGGCATCGTCATTGGTTGAGCGGCTTCCGGCAGCTTCGGCTGCAGCCTTGGCTCCGGGCTTGGGTCCGCGCTTCTTGGGCTCGGGCTTCCCAGCGGCACGGGTGGTTGCACGCTTGGCGCTGGATGCCGCCGGCTTCTCCTCGGCAGTGTCAACGGCCAGGGCGGCGGGTTCCTTCTTCGCGGAAGACGGGGTCACAGAAAACCTTTCTAGCGGCGGTCTGTGGAGTCACCTTCGGGCAACACCACTATGACCCTGTCAAGTCCGTGATTGACATCAGATGCAACCGACCGACAGGGCCACTAAGTAGAACTGCCGGGACGGCCGCAATGTTCCCGTTTGGGATCACTGCAAGCATTGATTCACGGACCCAACCGGGTCTCGGCCTCCATTGTCTCATGATTTTCCGCGCCAGGGGCCGACCGGACCGTAAGACGCCCCGGCGGCGGGTCATGTCGGCGCCGGCGGCCCTGATCGAGGCAGCTGATCTAGGCAGCGTCCGATCCGAACTTCTGCCACGCGGCCTCGCGGCGTCCTGCCCAGCCGCAGAGTGTTCCGCGCCGGACAACCTCGGACAGCAGCTCGGCCAGCCGGTAACCAGGACTGGCTTCCAGCGCCCGCGTCAACGACGCGTCCGCGAAGGAACCTCTCCCCCGGCACCATTCGATCCAGCCGGTCGCTGTTAGCGCCGCAGCCTGCGCCTCGCCCCCGCCGCACGACGACAGATCATGCATCAGGCGCTCCAAGCGTTTCAGCGTGTCCCAGTCCGGCACCCGTGGGCTCAGGCCCAGCAGGACTTCGCCGTATCCGGGCAGGGCATCCGGGCCGCAGCCGGAAGCGGCGGCGTCGCCGACGCTGTCTTCGGACTGTTCAGGAAGGAGCGGAGACAGCCGCACCTCCGGCAGCGGCGGGCACGACACGGCCTGTCCTGTCCCGGCAGAGAAGATCCCGAAGGCTTCGGCGCCGGCCGCCGCCGCGGCGCGCCCGGCGGCAGCCATGACCAGTACTGCGTCGCGCCACGCCGGCACACGCAGCGATGCGCGCAGAAACCCGGCGAGTTCCGGTTCGAGACCGCCGCCCTCGCCAGTTGCAAGTGGACCGGAATCAAGCGGAACGGCTCCCTCCGGAATGGCATCAGGCGAAACAGTCTGCAACGCAGCTGCCCAGGCGTCGAGAACCGCGTCGAACTGGGCCCGATGAGTTCTCTTCCCGGCCAGGGCCAGATCCCACGCGCGTTCGGCTGCCATGACGTCGGCGTCGTCCGCTGCCGGCGTATCTGCATTGCCGGGCGACGCCGCACCGGGCGGCGCGCCGACGCTGCTGCCCAGATACACCATCTCGGCGTTGAGCCGGCTGTCCCGGATCTCGGTCACGGGGCGGCCCGGCAGCGGGCAGCAACCGTTGTCGGTGCAGTAGACGTTGCGCCAGTACTCTGCGCCCACCCGCCATGCGTCCCGCACAGGCATGCCCGCCAGCCCGAGGGCACATTCCAGATCGGCGAGCAGCGGCCGAAGAGACGACGCCGCCCCACCTTCCCTGCCGTCATCGTCGAAGCCGCCGTCGGCAAAAAAGACCAGCAGCGTGCCATCAGCGTCTTTGTCAGCCAGCAAGTACTCCGCCACTGTCCTGGCGAACGCCTCCCGGCTGCGGCGGCCGCCGCCCGTCGGGAGGTCGACGCGAAGCGTCGCTCCGAGGCGTTTGCCCTGCATGGTCATGGCCACGAGGCTCTCGGACGGCCGATAGCCCAGGCTGTGCGGGATATAGCCAAGAATGTCCTCGGGTCCGCTGATGGTGAGATGCTCCGGTGCTGTCATGGAAACAGCTTCCGACGGCGGTTATTGCCGGCGCGACTGGAAGATTGTGCATGTGGACAACGGGGGTCTGTTGAGGAGCAGTGCCCCGCGGGCAGTCAGCCGGCACCGTCTGCCGAGGAGGCGCCGTCAGCGGGGAAAAGCCTAGTCGCGGGACAGGGTCTTGCGGCGGGCAATCCGTTGCCTGCGCTGCTGGGCCATTGCCTGCAGCAGTGGCGGCACCACCACGCCCTGCGCGGCCATCTGACGGCGGACCTTGCGGCGGACCACCAGCATGGCGACGGACCCGACGCCGAGGAGCAGGAAGTGCACGCACAGCGCGATGCGGAAGGGCTCGAGGCCATAGAGTTCGCCGCGGGAAAAGCCCGTGGAGTTGAGGATGTCCAGCACGGCGCCGATCAGGTAGATGGCCATGAGCGCTGCGAAGAAGCCGCCGACGTTGACGATGCCGGTAGCGGTCCCGATCCGGTGGGCCGGGTTGAAGGTACGGGCGAAGTCGAAGCCGATCATGGAGCCCGGGCCGCCGATGGCCAGCACCACGATGAGAACGGCCAGCAGCCACAGCGGCGAGCGGCCGGGATAGAGCAGCACGGCCGCCCAGGCCGCTGCCGTGGCGGCGACGAGGAGGAGGACCATGGTGGAACGCCGGAGGGGGTGCCGCGAAACGAAACGCCCGATCAGCGGGCCTGCCCCGATGGCACCGGCCACGTAGAGGGACATGAGCGAGGCGACGGTGCCGGCGTTAAGGCCCTGCGCCGAAATCAGGAACGGGTAGCCCCAGGTCATGGCGAACACCGTCCCGCTGAACTGGATGGTGAAGTGGCTCCACATCCCCAGCCGCGTCCCCGGCTGCTTCCACGCACGGGACAGGGACACGCCGGTGGCGCGCAGCCCCTTGGCGGCCTCCTGCCTGGGCGTGCCGGGCGGCACGTCCTGCAGCATCAGGACCACCAGCACGACGGCGACTCCGGAGAATCCCGCCAGCGCAAGGAACGCCGGGGTCCAGCCCGCGGTGTGCAGGATGAAGGCAAACGGCACCACGCTCAGCAATTGGCCGAGCTGCCCGGACATGCCGGTCAGCTGGGTCAGCAGCGGAACCCTGGCGGGCGCGAACCACAGCGGAATCAGCCGGATGACGGAGATGAAGGTCATGGCGTCGCCGGCACCCACGAGCACGCGTCCCAGCACACCGGCCGGCACGCTGTCTGCATATGCAAGCTGCAGCTGGCCCAGGCCCATCAGCAGGGCGCCCCCGGCGATCATGGCCCGGGAGCCGAACCTGTCCACCAGCACACCCACCGGAATCTGAAGGCCGGCGTACACCAGCAGCTGCAGCACGGTGAAGAACGAGATGGCCGAGGCGCTGGCGTGAAACCTCTCGGTCGCCTCCAGACCCACCACACCGAACGACGTACGCTGGGTCACAGCCACAAGGTACGAAAAGATGCCGATGGACCAAATGAGCCAGGCGCGGGGTGCAGTCACCTTTTTATTATCCCCGGGCGGAACAAAAATACTATTTATTTTGCCCGGTTTTTGCCCTCAAGTGACGAGTCTTATGCCGCCCAGTGACGGGGCTTACGGCGCGGGGTTCTCCCGCGCCAGGTAGGCCTCCACAGCGGCGCCCAGCGCGTCGCCGTCGGGCAGTTCGTCGTTCTCGTTGGCGAGCAGGGACCGGCGCACCGTGCCCTCGGCTTTTTCGTCATAGCGGGCCTCCAGCCGGGCCACCACCTGCTGGACTTCCTCGGAGGCCTCGATCTGCTCGGCAATCTGCCGGCCGACTTCACGGCCGGACTCGCGCAGCCGGTCTGTCGGCAGCATCAGCGAGGTGGCCGCGCCCAGGTACTCCAGTCCAGCCACGGCGGCCGGGGGGTACTCCGCCTCGGCGAGGTAGTGCGGCACGTGGATCACGTAGCCGGCAACATTGCGGCCGGCGTCGCTCAGGCGAAGTTCCAGGACATGCCCGACGGCGGCCGGCACCTCCACGGTCGGCTTCCAGGAGGAGATGCCCTCGATGAGCTCGGGCCGGTTACCGTGCACGGTCACCCCGACCGGACGTGTGTGGGGCACGGGCATGGGAATCGAGTGGATCCAGGTCACCAGGTTGACATCCAGAGCCTCCACGATCTGCACCACGGCACGCGCGAAGCGTTCCCACTGCAGGTCCGGCTCGAAGCCGGCGAGGAACAGGAAAGGCTTGCCCAGCCCGTCAACCAGCCTGTAGAGGGCCAGGGTGGGCGGCTGGTAGTCCTGCAGATGGTCCTCAACAAAGGTCACATGCGGACGCCGGGACCGGTAGTCCATCAGCTGGTCGGCGTCGAACACGGCCACACGTTCAGTGTCGAGTGTGTCCAGCAGCTCGTCGGTGATCTGCCGGACCACGTGGCCGGCGTCGGCGAAGCCGGTAAAGCCCATCACCAGGTTCAGCCCGCGGAGCTCAGGGTTATGGAACAGCCCAATGTTCTTGGCATAGAGCGCGTCGGGGTCCAGCAGCGAGCCGGAGATCCTTTCAAACACGGCGAGTTCCTTTCGTGGTCGGGGGTTATTCTTCATAACGCCCGGAACAGCGGCGTCATTCCTCGGGGCGTTGTGGCGAGCCTCTCAACCGGCCCGGATCCCCGGCGCTCCCCCGCTGTTGCGGAACGAGAGACTACGATCGGAATTGGCTTCCTTGGAAGTTGGCGCCGCTGCCCTGCATGGACGGCGGCCGACACCCGCGAGTGGGCGCCTTGCTGCGCTCCCTGCCCGAACAATCACAGAGAATTGAGGACCGATCCTCGTGGTCAAGAATACTGAAATCAACCTTAGTGCCATTGCAAGGGACCTGAAGAAGGCGGCAAGTGACGCGGTGGTCATCGGCGTCGGACAGGGCCCGGACGGCCCGTTCCTGCTGGAAAACCCGCTGACCGCGAAATCTGTTGAGGCCCTGACCGACTCGCTGAAGGTTCTCGGCATCACCGGCGCCCCGGACCAGGCGGTCCGCCTTCCCGGGCTTCCGGAGACGGGCTCGGGAATCCTCGTGCTGGCCGGCGTGGGCAAGGTCGACGCCGGTGGAAGGGTCTCCGGGGAGGCGCTGCGCCGCGCGGCCGGCTCCGCTGTACGCCAGCTTGCCGGCCTGTCCTCTGTCACGCTGGCGTTCCCGACGGCGAATGTCGCCGATGTTGCCGCCATCGCCGAGGGTGCCGCGCTGGGCGCGTACTCCTTCACCGAATTCCGGTCCAGCAGGGACGGCCTCAAGGATCCCGTGGCGGACGTCGCGATCTTTACCGAACTCGCCGGCGACAAGGACCTGAACGCCGCACTCGACCGTGCGCGGCTGCTGGGCAAGGCCGTCAACGCCACCCGCTCGCTCGTGAACCAGCCCCCGAGCCACCTTTACCCCGAGTCGTTCGCCGATGCCGCCAAGGAACTGGCCAAGGGCCTGCCCGTCAAGGTCACCGTGTGGGACGAAAAGCGCCTGGAGAAGGAAGGCTTCGGCGGCATCATGGGTGTCGGCAAGGGTTCCGCCCGCCAGCCCCGCCTCGTCAAGGTGGAGTACTCCCCCGCCAAGGCCACACGAAAAATCGCGCTGGTCGGCAAGGGCATCACCTTCGACACCGGTGGCATCTCCATTAAGCCGGCCCTCGGCATGGGCGACATGAAGAGCGACATGGCGGGCGCCGCCGTCGTGCTTAATACGGTCCTGGCCCTCGCGGGCCTGGGGCTGCCTGTCAAGGCGACCGCCTGGCTGTGCATCGCCGAGAACATGCCATCCGGCGCGGCCTCGCGTCCTGCCGATGTGCTGAGCATGTTCGGCGGGAAGACGGTGGAAGTCCTGAACACCGACGCCGAGGGCCGGCTGGTCATGGCAGACGGCATCGTCGCCGCAAGCCAGGAGTACCCGGACGCCATCATCGACGTTGCCACCCTGACCGGTGCGCAGCTGATCGCGCTCGGCAACCGGACCGCCGGCATCATGGGCGCGGACAGCGTGACCGGCCCGCTGAAGGCGGCCGCTGACCGGGCCGGCGAGCTTGTGTGGCCCATGCCCCTGCCTGAAGAACTGCGGCCCAGCCTCGATTCCCAGGTGGCGGACATCGCCAACATCGGTGAGCGCCACGGCGGCATGATGACGGCGGCCGTGTTCCTGCGCGAGTTCGTGGGCAAGGACAAGGACGGCCAGACCATCCCGTGGGCGCACATCGACATTGCCGGGCCGTCCTTCAACAACGGGGCACCCTACGGCTACACGCCGAAGCAGGGCACGGGCTGCACCGTGCGCACGCTGGTTGCCTACGTCGAGGATCTCCTGGCCTGAGCCGTTGTGCCCCGCGGCTGTGTGGCGGCGTGATCCGCTCGCCACACAGCCGCGTGACACTCGACACAAGCGCTCCACAAAAGGACCGGCAAGGTGGAGCATGGATAAGTGGTTCGCTAAGGTGAACCACGGTAGTCACAAATGAAAGGGAAAAGGCCTGCTGGCATAATCACGGCAGAGCAATTTCCAAGACCAGATGATGCGTACTCTCGTGTCATCGTTCACGCGAGGGAGCGTCTAAGTGGCCGATCAGGCAACTGCGCAAGAATTCGACATCCTGGTACTCGGTGGTGGCAGCGGCGGGTACGCCACGGCTCTCCGGGCCGTTCAGCTTGGCTTCACCGTTGGCCTCGTGGAGAAGGGCAAGCTCGGCGGTACCTGCCTCCACAACGGCTGCATCCCCACCAAGGCGCTGCTGCACTCGGCCGAACTGGCAGACCACGCCCGCGACTCCGCCAAGTATGGCGTGAACGTGACGCTCGACAGCATCGACATCACCGCTGTCAACGCCTACAAAGACGGCATCATTGCCGGCAAGTTCAAGGGCCTGCAGGGCCTCATCAAGTCCAAGGGCATCACCGTCATCGAGGGTGAGGGCAAGCTCCAGGGAACCGACACCGTCGTCGTGAACGGCACCGCGTACAAGGGCAAGAACATCGTCCTCGCCACGGGTTCCTACTCCCGCACGCTGCCGGGCCTGGAAATCGGCGGCAAGGTCATCACCTCAGACGAAGCGCTCACCATGGACTACATCCCCAAGAGTGCCATCATCCTGGGCGGCGGCGTGATCGGCGTCGAATTCGCTTCTGTCTGGAAGTCCTTCGGCGTTGACGTGACGATCGTTGAGGGCCTGCCCTCCCTCGTCCCCAACGAGGACGCCACCATCGTCAAGAACTTTGAGCGCGCCTTCAAGAAGCGCGGCATCAAGTTCTCCACCGGCGTCTTCTTCCAGGGCGTTGAGCAGAACAACGACGGCGTCAAGGTCACCCTCGTCGACGGCAAGACCTTCGAAGCCGACCTTCTGCTCGTGGCCGTGGGCCGCGGACCCGTCACGGCCAACCTCGGCTACGAGGAGGCCGGCCTGAACATCGACCGCGGCTTTGTCATCACCAACGAGCGCCTGCACACCGGCGTCGGCAACATCTACGCGGTCGGCGACATCGTCCCCGGCGTGCAGCTGGCGCACCGCGGCTACCAGCAGGGCATCTTCGTCGCCGAAGAAATCGCCGGCCTCAAGCCCGTCATCGTCGAAGATGTCAACATCCCCAAGGTCACCTACTCCGAGCCGGAAATTGCGACGGTCGGCTACACCGAGAAGGCCGCCAAGGCCAAGTTCGGCGACGACCAGGTCGAAACCCAGGAATACAACCTCGCCGGCAACGGCAAGAGCTCCATCCTGGGCACCAGCGGCCTCGTCAAGCTGGTCCGCCAGAAAGAGGGCCCCGTCGTCGGCGTCCACATGATCGGCGCCCGCATGGGAGAGCAGATCGGCGAAGCCCAGCTGATCGTGAACTGGGAAGCCTACCCCGAGGACGTGGCCCAGCTGGTCCACGCCCACCCGACCCAGAACGAATCCCTGGGCGAGGCGCACCTGGCGCTGGCAGGAAAGCCCCTCCACGGCTAATTCGTTCCGCAAGACACCAACGGCCCGGTGCACCGGCTCGAACAGCACGGTGCACCGGGCTCGAACACTGCAGCAATTCATCCGCACTTTTACATCAATAAGGAGAACGGGGACGACATGTCTGAATCCGTTAACTTGCCCGCCCTCGGTGAGAGCGTCACCGAAGGAACTGTCACCCGCTGGCTCAAGCAGGTAGGTGACCGGGTAGAGGTGGACGAACCGCTGCTCGAGGTTTCCACCGACAAAGTAGACACCGAAATCCCCTCTCCGATCGCCGGCGTCATCGAGGAAATCCTCGTCGCCGAAGATGAGACCGCTGAAGTTGGCGCTCCGCTGGTGCGCATCGGTGACGGCTCGGGTAGCGGCGCCGCCGAAGCACCGGCAGCAGCGCCCGCCGAGGAAGCACCGGCAGCACCCGCCGAAGAGGCACCTGCCGCTCCCGCTGAAGAGGCACCGGCCCAGGAAGCACCTGCCGCCGAAGCAGCACCCGCATCCTCCGGCGAGGGCCACGAGGTCACCCTGCCCGCCCTTGGCGAGAGCGTCACCGAAGGCACCGTCACCCGCTGGCTCAAGGCTGTTGGCGACACCGTGGAAATTGACGAGCCGCTGCTCGAGGTTTCCACCGACAAGGTAGACACCGAAATCCCGTCCCCCGTGGCAGGTACGCTGCAGGAAATCCGCGTCAACGAGGACGAGACCGCCGAGGTTGGCTCCGTCCTCGCCGTCATCGGCTCCGGCGCCGCTGCCCCTGCCGCGGCTCCGGCGAAGCCCGCCGAGGCTCCCGCCGCTCCCGCTGCAGAAAAGCCGGCACCGGCAGCTGCCCCGGCAAAGGAAGAGGCGCCCGCGCCCGCTCCCCAGGCTGCACCGGCACCGCAGGCAGCGCCCGCTCCCCAGGCCGCACCGGCACCGCAGGCTGCTCCCGCCGCAGGCGGCGAGTCCGGCTACGTCACTCCGCTGGTGCGCAAGCTCGCCAACCAGCACGGCGTGGACATCGCCGCCGTCTCCGGCACCGGCGTTGGCGGCCGCATCCGCAAGCAGGACGTCCTGGCCGCTGCTGAATCCAAGGCCGCTCCCGCAGCACAGGCAGCCCCTGCCGCTTCTTCGGCAGCCCCGTCGGCCGCTGCTTCCTCGCTGCGCGGCACCGTGCAGAAGGCTCCGCGGATCCGCCAGGTCATCGCCCGCCGCATGCGCGAGTCCCTCGAGGTCTCCACCCAGCTCACGCAGGTGCACGAGGTCGACATGACCAAGATCGCCAAGCTGCGCCTCAAGGCCAAGAACTCGTTCCAGGCCCAGAACAGCGTCAAGCTGACCTTCCTGCCGTTCATTGCCAAGGCCGTGGCCGAGGCCCTCAAGCAGCACCCGAAGCTCAACGCTGCGTACGACGAAGACAAGCAGGAGATCACCTACCACAACGCCGAACACCTGGCGATTGCGGTGGACACCGACAAGGGGCTCCTGGTTCCGGTCATCTCCGACGCCGGCAATCTCAACCTTGCCGGCCTCGCCGGCAAGATCGCCGACGTCGCCGGCCGTACCCGCGACGGCAAGATCGGTCCGGACGAGCTGTCCGGCGGTACGTTCAGCATCACCAACATCGGTTCCGTCGGTGCGCTGTTCGACACCCCGATCATCAACCAGCCGCAGGTCGGCATCCTGGGCACCGGTGCGATCGTCAAGCGCCCCGTCGTGGTCCAGGACGAGAACGGTGACGACTCGATCGCCATCCGCTCCATGATGTACCTGTCCCTCACCTACGACCACCGCCTGGTGGACGGTGCGGACGCCGGGCGCTTCCTGCAGACGCTGAAGGCCCGCCTCGAAGAGGGCGCGTTCGAAGCGGACCTGGGACTGTAACCAGCAGCCAATGACGACGGCGGTGCGGGCACCGGTGGATTGCCACCGGAAGCCCGTACCGCCGTCGTTATTTAAGGCGCTCCGCTGTCCGGTTAACACCGCCGGCACAGTGTTAACCGAGCTCACGCGTGGATTTGCTACAGGACGTAGAACAGACTGGCTAAGCTGGTGCCATGACTATTCTCTTTAGCATTCTGGTGTTCCTGCACGTTGTCGGAGCCGCCATGATCGTGGGCTACTGGATCGCCACGATGAAGCAGCCCACCGTGCACCCCCGCCAGCGCGACGGAGCCTTCCTGCAGTTGCTCACGGGCATCGCCATGATGGGCCTCCTTCCGCTGCTGCCCGACGCCCACCCGAACTACGCCAAGCTGGGCATCAAGTTCGTCATCGCCGTCGTTGTTGCAGTCCTGGCCGTCATTGGAGCGCGCAAGGTCAAGAACGGGCAGCCCGTCTCAACCGGCCTCGCACACGGCGTTGGCGGGCTGGCTCTGATCAACATCGCCATCGCCACCCTATGGAACTAATCGGTACTAGGCCGCAAAACCCGCAGTCCGGTCATAATCCACTGACAGCGGACAACCCGTGCACCGGCCGCACCGAATCCATAGGATTGGTAGCGGCGGGGGCGTTGGCAGGTGCCGGCCCCCGGATCGAATCAACGTTGAGGAGTGACATGGCTACAACACGCACCGCGCACACTGTATGGACCGGCAGCCTGACAGAGGGCTCAGGCAACACGACCCTGGACAGCTCGGGCCTCGGCACGTTCGACGTCACCTGGAAGGCCCGCACCGAAGCGGCAGGCGGCAAGACCAGTCCCGAAGAACTCATCGCCGCGGCACACTCCGCCTGCTTCTCCATGGCCTTCAGCCACGAGCTGAGCCAGGCCGGCTTCACCCCGGACGAAGTCAACACCAAGGCAGAGGTCGGCTTCCAGCCCGGCACCGGCATCACCGGCAGCCACCTGACCCTGAACGCCCGCATTCCCGGCATCTCCGAAGAGGATTTCCAGCGCATCGCCGAATCCGCCAAGAAGGGCTGCCCGGTATCCCAGGCCCTGACCGGCATCGAGATCACCCTGGACGCCACACTGGCCTCCTGAATCTAAGGCGCTGGTCTTTTAGGATCAGAAAGGGCCCTGTTCCCCTGGAGAAATCCAGTCGGGAACAGGGCCTTTTTGCTTTGCTAGGCGTCCGTGTGGCGGCGGGCCGGCAGCGGCTCCGGGCGCAGCCGGCGGTAGCCCTCGCGGGCCGGCGGCCGGTCCGTCGGGAGCTCCTGCACCATCTCCTTCAGCGCTGTGATGCCGGATTCCAGCTGCGGGTCCCGGCGGGCAGCATAGGCGTGCGGCGGGAACGTCACCTCGATGTCCGGAGCCACGCCGTGGTTTTCGACGCTCCAGCCCACGCCGCCACTGAACCAGGTGGCGTAGCGGGGCTGGGTCACGCCCGTTCCGTCGGCCAAGGTGAAGCGGTTGTCGATGCCGACGACGCCGCCCCACGTACGGGTGCCGATCACCGGTCCGATGCCACGCAGCTTGGACACCTGGGTGATGATGTCGCCGTCGGACCCGGCAAATTCGTCGGCCAGGATGATGACCGGGCCGCGCGGCGCGTGGTGCGGATACGTCCGCGGCTTTTCGCCGCGGGGCATGCTCCAGCCCGTCACCTTCCGCCCGATCAGTTCGGCCACAAGCTGGGAGGTGTGCCCGCCGCGGTTGCGGCGCACGTCCACGATCAGGCCGTCAAGCGCGGTCTCGGTGTCCAGGTCGCGGTGGAGCTGGGCCCAGCCGTTGGCCAGCATGTCCGGGATATGCAGGTAGCCGAACTTGCCGTCCGAGGCCTCGCGGACCGTACGGCGGTTGGCATTCACCCAGTCCTGGTAGCGGAGCCGTTCCTCATCCCGGATCGGGACGACGGCGATCCGGCGCTGGACTCCGGCTGATCCGCCGTGGCCGGCGCCGTTGCGGATGGTCAGTTCCACCGCGCGCCCCGCCGCGCCCACCAGTTGCCTGGCCGGGGTGAGCGACTCCGTGAGCCGCACGCCGTCAATGGCCAGCAGGACGTCGCCCGCCTTGGCGTCGGCGCCGGGCCGGGTCAGTGGCGATGTGGCCAGCGGGTCCGATGACTCGCCGGCCAGGATGCGCTCGATTTCCCAGCCCTCGCCGGTGAACGCGAGGTCGGCGCCCAGCCGGCCCTGGCCGTTGCTGCCGTTTTCGGTGGCCGCCGCCGGACGCACGTAGGCGTGCGACGTGCCGAGTTCGCCGTGCAGCTCCCACAGCAGGTCCACCAGGTCGTCATGCGATCCGAGCCGTTCCACGAGCGGACGGTAGCGGGCGTGGATGGAGTCCCAATCCTGGCCGGCCATGTCCTCTCTCCAGAAGAAGTCGCGCTGCAGCCGCCACGCCTCGTCGAAGGCCTGCCCCCACACGCTCAGCGGGTCCATCAGCACGCGGACGCGGGTGAGGTCCACTTTGACCAGCTGGCCGGAGTCCTCGTCGGCCTTGGCGTCGGAGGGCACCACCCGGACCTGCTTGTCGTGGACCAGGACCACTTTCTTGCCGTCAGCGGAAAGCCGGTAGCTGTCCAGGGCGTCCACGAGGGTGGTGCTCTTGCGCTTTGCCAGGTCGAAGCGGACCAGGCTCGGGGCGGCGTCCTTGTCCTCCAGGCTTGCCCTGCCCTCCCCGGTGACTCCGGCGAGGGCGCTGTCGAGCCACAGCAGCGCACCGTCGGTGGCGGTCAGCGCCGAGTAGTTGCCCTGCGGAACGGGGACGCTGATGACCCGGTGTGCGAGGCCTGCGGCGTCCACCCTGACGGCCGCCGGTGCCGTCCCGCCCTCGGCGGCCGTACCCTCCGCCCCTGTTTCGTCTGCCAAGGCAACGCCGGGGCCGAACGGCGAAGCAGTGTCCGCCGCCAGCGCCACGAGGTAGGGCTTGATCGGGCTGGGGAAGGACAGGTCGAAGGAATGGCCGTCGTAGACCGGATCGAAACTGCGGTTGGAAAGAAAGGCAAGGAACTTGCCGTCCGGGGAGAACGACGGCGATTCGTCCCGGAAGCGCCCGTCCGTCACCTCCACGATAGCCGGCTCTCCGGCACCGGTTTCCCGGGCGTCGGCGCGGACCAGCCGCAGCCGGCTGCGTGAGCCAAAGGATGTCACCGGTTCGGACCAGGCGAGCCAGACGGAGTCCGGCGACCAGGCGAGATCCTCAATGCTGCCCTCGCCAATACTGGTCACCGCCGTCAGCGTGCCGTCCCGGGTGTCAGCGACGTACAGGTCGCCAAAGGCGGTTCCGATGGCGATCCAGCGGCCGTCGGGGCTGGCTTCGATGGCGCTGGCGCGTGAAGGCCTGGGGAACCGGACCGTGAGCGGGCTTGATTCGCCCTCAGGGCCGGCGGTCGCGTGGCTGGCCGCAGTTTCGGTTGCCGCCCCGGCGGGGGCGAGGTCGGCCGCGGCGTCATCGGCCACTGGATGGATGGCACGGGGCCCCGCCACGCCCGCGGCGGAGACGGGGCTGGGCAACGGAACTGCAGGAGGCGCGGTTTCCTGCTCATCTCCGGCGGACTTGGTGTCCGGCGCGGCCGTGGTCTTGGCCGCTGGCGCGGCCTTTCCGGCTGCGCCGCCGCGGGCCGTGACCTGGGGCGCGATTTCCCTGATGATCAGGGCCTCGTCGCCGTCGTGATCTGCCACGTAGGCGATCCGGCCGCCGGGAAGGGGACGCGGCAGGCGGGCGCGGACGCCGGCCGTCGCTTCCACAACGCGGGACGGCCCATCCTTGTGGCGCAGCCAGTGGATCGTACCGTGGGACTCCACGGCGCTTGCTTCCCCGGTGGTGTCCGGCCGGACGTCACCGAGGTGTTTGGATACCTTGAGAAGTGAGGGACGGCGGCCCTGGGACGCCGATCCGAGCGTTACGTCCAGCCGGACGGCCTCGGACCCAAGGTCATGCAGGAGCCAAAGCTCACCGGCCGATTCGAAGATCACGCGCTTGCCGTCCGTGGAGGCATGGCGGACGTAGAAGTCCTCGTGGTCGGTGTGGCGGCGCAGGTCCCCGCCGCCGGGCAGAACCGAGTACAGGTTACCGTAGCCTTCGTGGTCGGAGAGGAAGGCGATGCGCCCGTCCACCCACATGGGATCGGCGAGGTTGCCGTCCAGCTCCGGCAGGAACCGCTCAAACTCGCCGTTTCCGTCGCCGTCAATCCAGAGCTTTCCGGCGGTGCCGCCCCGGTAGCGCTTCCACCAGGCCGGTTCGCGGGACAGCACACTGCCCACAACCACGGGCTTTTCGTCCCCGAGTTCCGGCCCGAAGGCCACGGACTCAACCGGCCCCAGCGGGAGCTCCTCGGCCCAGCCGCCGTCGGTGGACAGCCGGTAGGCATGCGTGTGGCGGCTCTCGGCCTGACGGAACGCGCTGGTGACCACGATGTCCCCGGCAGGGGTAAAGCCCTTAACCCGGGTAGTGCTGTGCCCGAAGAAGGTCAGCTGGCGGTATCCCCCGCCGTCGACATCGGCGATAACCACCTCGGGAGCCGTCCCCTGCACGACCGTCCAGACCAGCTTCTTTCCGTCCGACGTGAAGCGCGGGTTGCGGGCCGGCAGCTGGAGCGAGGAAACACGCCAGGCGCGGCCGCCGCCGAGGGGGGCAATCCAGACGTCGTCCTCGGCCACAAACGTGACCAGATCGCCGTGAACATGAGGGAACCGGAGGTAACTCGAAGAGGTCATCGTTCGATCATAGTCAACGTGACATGTGCCATCGGGGAGGTGCCCTGCCGTGCCGGACATGGTGAGATGGATCATGCGCATTGTCATGGCCGGCGCCTCCGGGCTCATTGGAACCGCACTCTCATCCCGCCTCGCCTCCGACGGGCACGACGTCGTCCGGCTGGTGAGGCGGCCGCCCTCGTCGCCGTCGGAAATCCCCTGGGATCCCGCCGCCGGTACCCTGGACCCGGCCTCCCTTGAGGGCGCCGACGCCGTGATCAACCTTTCGGGCGCGAACATCGGGGCCAGGCCATGGACACCGCGCCGGATCGATGAGCTGTTCCGGTCGCGCCTGGATCCCACGCGCACGCTGACCTCGGCGATGCGCCACCTCGACTCCCCGCCCCGGACCTTTATCAGCCAGTCCGGCGCAGGTTACTACGGAGACGCCGGGCACGCCATGCTGACTGAAGACTCGCCCGCCGGGCAGGGCATCATGGCGCGCATCTGCGTCGAGTGGGAAGCGGCAGCCCATGAGGCTCCCGCCGGAGTCCGCCTCGTGACCCCGCGGACGGCAGTGGTCCTGAGCAGGTCGGGTGGGGCCATGGGCCGCCTGCTGCCCATGCTGCGGTCCGGGATTGGCGGCCCGCTGGGCAACGGCCGGCAGTACTGGCCGTGGATTACCCTCCCCGACCTCACCTCCGCGTTCGCATTCCTCCTCACATCCGGCAACTCGGGCCCTGTCAATGTTGGGGCGCCCGAAGCCGCCGACCTCAACACCCTCGTGACCGGGCTGGCAAGGGCGCTTCACCGTCCTGCCCTGCTGCGCGTGCCCGCCCCGGCGCTGCGCCTCGTCATGGGCAGGCTGACGGACGAACTCCTTCTCGCGAGCCAGCGGATCGAGCCAACGTTGCTCAGGGAGAGCGGGTTCACCTGGCGGCATCCCTCGGTGGCGCTTGCCGCCAAATGGGTGGCCGGTGGCGAGTAGTTCAGGCCGCCGGCAGGATATCGGCGATGCGCCAGCGTCCCTCGGCCTTCACAAGAACCAGCCGCAGCCGGATGCCCTGCTGCCGCGCGCCGGTGGCCACGACGGCGCCTGCCGCCGACTGCTCCTTATAGGCCGAGGTCGATGACGTCACCGACACCACGGCCCTCGCAGCCGTGCTTTCGGGCAGGCGGCGGACGGCTGAGAGGCTTGTGCTGAAGCCGGCCAGCAGTGTCCCGGATTTCGCCAGGCCGGCCCGGATCCGTTCATCTGCGGCCTGAGCCGGGGTGTCCGGGGCGTTGACGGCATCGAGCAAGTCCAGCCTGCCCTCCCGCAGCGCCAGCGAACGCAGCTGCGCCAGTCCGAGGACCGCTTCCACAGGATCCTTCGCCGCGAGCCGCCGCCGGACATCATCGGGCAGGCCGGCCTCCTGTGCCGCAGCGCCTTGCGAGGATCCGGGGCTGCCGGTTGGAAGGACTGCCTCCTGCGCCGCCTGATCTGACTCGGGCGCCGCCGGCGCCGAGTCCGGAGCCGCCTGGCCTGAATCCCTTGCCGCCCCAGGAAGCCCCAGGAGCACAGCGCCGGAAAGCACCGCTGCTGTGAGCACGCCGCCCGCCGCTACCAGCCGGCGGCTGGTGTCCCCGGCGTGCTGCCCGTCCGCGGAGTGCCTGGCCGCCGAGTGCCTTGGCGCCTGGCTGGCCGCGACTGGCCGCGCCGCGGAGTGCCTAACCGTCGAGTGCCTTGGCGCCTGGCTGGCTGCGACTGGCCGCACCGTAGCGTGCCTGACGGTTCGCCTGGCCGCAGCTGGCCGCACCGCAGCGTGCCTGACACCGTGCCTGTCTCCGGCATCCCTGGCAGCCGGGCGCGGGAGCGATGCAGCCGGCGCCCCACGCGATGACAGCCGGCCCAACGCCCTTACCCAGCCGACGGTCTTCAACCGCCTTCCCCACGCGAACAGGCGCTTCTTCAGCCTCCCGCCGGACGGCGCTACGGGCCTGCGCGTCAGCAACTCGGGCAGAACGGTGTCATGCACCGAGCGGGACAGGTCCACTGGGGCCGCGGCCGCGCTGCGGTACACAGCAGTGGCCAGCTCGGCGGCAGGCGGACGTTGCCGCCGGTCATCGCTGAGTCCCGCTTCCAGCGCCGCCGCGAGTTCGGCCGGCACGTCCGGCACAAGAAGGGACAGCGGCGGCCTCACGGCTGACGGCGGAGGGGGCTGTCCGGTGAGGCAGTACCAACCCAAGGCGGCAGCAGCATAGACGTCGCGCTCCGGCTGAAGACCAGCCCGGACCGCGTCCACAGGAGCCGGATCCGCAAAGCCGTCGGTGTGCTCGGCAGGAACACCGGACGCGTCGCCCACCATCCGGGCGACGCCGAGGTCGGCCAGCAGCGGCTTTCCATGGGCGGTGAAGAGTACATTGCCGGGTGCGACGTCCGAGTGCGTAAAGCCCTTGCCGTGCAGATAGCCCAGTACCTGCGCGATCGGCGTCAGGACTGTGACCGTTTCCCCGACACCCAGGCTGCCCCTCGCCGTGACCAACTGCTGGAGCGAACCCCCGGCCGCGTAGTCCATCAGAAGACCAAAGCCGCCCCCTGCAGGTTCATCCGTTTCGACCACGCCGTAAGCCTTCACCAGGTGTTCGTGGTCCAGGACAGACATGACCAGAAGTTCACGGCGGACATCCTCTTCCCGGGCCATGGCCGGGTGTGCGTCAGCAGCGTTGCTTGATTCACCGCTGCCGGCTTCACCACTTCCGGATTCACCACTGCCCGGCCGGCCGAAACACTTGAGGGCCAGCTTCACGCCGGTGGTGTCCTGCGAAACCAGCCACACGTCGGCGCTGCCGCCACGGCCCAGCCGGCGGCATACAGAGTAGCCTGCGACGGCAGGTGCCGCCCCTGCCGAACCGTGCGTGTTCGCGCTGCGGACTTCCGGGCTGTGGTTTTCCAGACTGTGATTTTCCTGACTGCGCATGTCCAGGCTGTGGTCATCCAAGCTGTGGTTTTCCCGGCTGTGATCATCCAGGCTGTGCTCGTCCATGGGTTAAGGAGTACCGGAAACCGGCAATTCCTGCAGAAGTTATCCACAGGCAGGCCCGGGCGCGCGGCCCCGACTAGGAATGGCGCAGAATGTGACCAGGGCCGGGGTGAGAGCTTGGGCACACTGCCGGGCAGGACGCCGGCTGAGGTCTAAGCTGGAACGCATGACTCTTGAGTTCACAAAGCTCGGTCTTGCCCCGGATTTCGTCGATTACAGCCACGCCTGGGAGATCCAGCGCGAAATCCATGAAAATGTCCTGGCCGGCAAGGCCCCCAGCACCGTACTCCTCCTCGAACATGCCGCCGTCTACACGGCCGGAAAGCTGACCGAGGATCACGAGCGGCCCTTCGACGGCACCCCCGTGGTTCCCGTGGACCGCGGCGGCAAGCTCACCTGGCACGGGCCGGGCCAGCTCATCGGATACCCGATTATCAAGCTGAAGAACAAGGCCGGCATCCGCGACTACGTGGAACGGCTGGAGGCCGTGATCATCGCGGTGCTCGCGGATTACGGCATCACCGCCGTCCGGATCAAGGGCCGTGCAGGTGTCTGGATCGAAGAGGACGCCAAGGGCCCTGCCCGCAAGATTGCCGCCATCGGCATCAGGGTCAGCCAGGGCGTGACCATGCACGGCTTCGCCATCAACTGCAACAACGACCTCGCACCGTACGGCCAGATCATCGCCTGCGGAATCACCGATGCCGGTGTCACCACCATCGCCCTGGAAACGGGCCGCGACGTGTCCCCCGCCGATCTCGTTTCGCGGATCACCGAGGAACTGCGCAACAATGAAGACGCCCTAGTTGCAACCCCCGAAGGAGCTCTCCTGTGACACTGGCACCAGAAGGCCGGAAAATGCTGCGGATCGAGCAGCGCAATGCGGCCACCCCGGTGGAACGCAAACCGGACTGGATCAAGGCCAAGGTCCAGATGGGCCCCGAGTTCGTAGGCCTGAAGAACCTGGTCAAAAAGGAAGGCCTGCACACCGTCTGCGAAGAGGCCGGCTGCCCCAACATCTTCGAATGCTGGGAAGACAAGGAAGCCACCTTCCTGATCGGCGGCTCCGAATGCACCCGCCGCTGCGACTTCTGCCAGATCGACACCGGCAAACCCTCCCCCGTGGACAGGTTCGAACCCACCAAGGTGGCCCGCTCCGTCCAGGCCATGCAGCTGCGCTACGCCACCGTCACCGGCGTCGCCCGCGACGACCTCGAAGACGAAGGCGTCTGGCTCTACGCCGAAACGGTCCGCAAGATCCACGAACTGAACCCCGGCACCGGCGTCGAACTCCTCATCCCGGACTTCTCCGGCAAACCCGAGCACATCGCCGCGATCTGCGACTCCAAACCCGAGGTCTTCGCGCACAACGTCGAAACCGTGCCCCGGATCTTCAAGCGCATCCGCCCCGCGTTCCGCTACGAACGCTCCCTGGACGTCATCACCCAGGGCCGCAACCTGGGCATGGTCACCAAGTCCAACCTGATCCTGGGCATGGGCGAAACCCGCGAGGAAATCTCCGAGGCCCTCCGCGACCTCCACGGGGCCGGCTGCGACCTGATCACCATCACCCAGTACCTGCGCCCCTCCGAACGCCACCTCCCCGTGGACCGCTGGGTCAAACCCCAGGAATTCGTCGACCTGCAGCACGAAGCCGAAGAGATCGGCTTCCTCGGCGTCATGTCCGGCCCACTGGTCCGCTCCTCCTACCGCGCCGGCCGGCTCTGGGCCACCGCGATGCGCAAAAAAGGCCGCGACATCCCCGCCGCACTCGCCCACATCGCCGACGCCATCCAGGACTCCGGAACCACCCGCCAGGAAGCCAGCACCCTGCTCGCGGCGCACCAGTAGCACTAGGTATTTCCCATGGCCAAGGGCCGGATGCCGGAACTTTTCGGCGTCCGGCCCTTTGTCGTGGATCACGTAGAATTAAGGCACTATGGCGAACTCCCCTGACTCCAGCAACAACACTCCTGCAGCCGCTGATGGCTCCAAGCGCGGTCTCTTTGGGCGCAAGCCGGAGGCCGTGAAGGAAAAGAAGCCCAGCCGGCTTAAGCAGATCCGCGAGGTCTTCAACATGACCCGCCGCCACGACCCCATGGTCCCGTGGCTCATGCTGCTGGCATTCCTGGGCGTCGTGGCCGTCAGCCTCATTGTTGGCCTGTTGCTGAATAACTGGATTACAGGCCTGATCATCGGCATCCCGCTGGGTTTCCTGGCGGCAACATTCATCCTGTCCCGCCGGGCCGAGCGGGCTGCCTTCGCGCAGATCGAGAACCAGCCAGGAGCGTCCGGCGCTGCCCTCAGCACGCTGAAGCGCGGCTGGATCACCGAGGAGCAGCCCGTGGCTGTCAACCCACGGACCCAGGACGCCGTTTTCCGCGCTGTCGGGCGTCCCGGCGTCGTGCTCGTTGCTGAAGGCCCCACCCACCGCGTGCGCCCGCTGATCGAAGGCGAACGCAAGAAGCTGGCGCGCATCCTTCCCAATGTCACCATCCACGTCATCGAAACCGGGCGCGGCGAGGGCCAGGTCCCCATCAGCCAGGTGGCGAAGAAGATGAACAAGCTCAACAACGAGCTCACCAAGACCGAGGTGAGCGCCGTGTCCAAGCGCATCTCGTCGCTGGGCAGCCGCCTGCCGATCCCCAAGGGCGTGGACCCCTACAAGGCCCGTCCCCAGCGCGGACGCTAATCCGCCTGATCCGCCCCGGGGCCGCCGCACCTGCGCCGGCCCCGGGGCGTTTCTCGTTTGGGCGGCATTGCCCGTGTGATCGGTATTTTGAAAACCAGCCAGACCCCAGCCCCTACAGAAGCCGGAGCCTCCTGTGAAACTCCCGTCCGCCGTCGTCCGGGTCTTCCGCCTGCTGGCGGTGGCCGAAGCCTTCAGCTGGGCCGCGCTCCTCACCGGCATGTACTTCAAGTGGGTCGCCGGGACCACCGAACTCGGCGTGGAGATTGCCGGCCCGGTGCACGGTGCGCTGTTCATCGGCTACGCCGCGGCAGCCCTTGTCCTGTGGCGGCTGCAGCGCTGGCCGTTCCAGGTGGCGCTGTTCGCCGGCCTCTCGGCGGTTTTCCCCTTCGCCACGGTCCTGTTTGAACGGTGGGCGCTCCGCCGGGGACACCTCTCCCCCGGGCGGCTACCTGCGGACGAGGACCGTGTTCATGGCCTTGTCATGGAGTCCGCGCTGGTCGGGGTCAAAGATGACCGCCGGGATCACCAGGCAGAGCAGGACCGTGCGGACCAGGGCGGCCAGCGGGCCGGCCGCTGAGCCGTCCGGCTTCACCACATGGATGCCCATCACCCGGTGGCCGATGCTGTAGCCCAGGGTTCCAATCAGCAGGATCTGCTCCGCCGCAAAGACGCCAAGCGTGGCCATGGAATTGCCGGCCAGGAACACGTTGCTGATCAGCAGCGCGATGGTCCAATCGATGGTGATCGCCAGGATCCGCCGGCCTGCGCGGGCCATGGACCGCGGGCCTGACTCGGGAAAGCCGAGCCGTTCCCCCGGGTACTTGGAAATGCCGGAAGTGTCCGGCCCGCTGAGCCACGAACCGATGTCTTTGCGATCTACCACCCGCCAAGTTTACCGAGCCGCTCGCGACGCCGCGGACGTTCACACTCTGGATAGGCATGGACCACAGTGTGGACACCGTATAGCGTTTACATATCAGTAGGTTCTGTAACCTGCCGGAAACAAAGCGGACACGGACGGGAAACCCCGAATCCCTAGGGTGGTACCAGTTGCTAGCGAGCCAGGAGCGGGGCACTTTTGTGTTTCCGCCCCATTGGATTGCGCTGGACCACTTGGCTTTCTAGCCAGATATTACATATGCGTAAGGAGCATAGATGTTCAAGACTGCGGACGAAGTCCTCAAGTTCATCAAAGATGAAGACATTCGGTTTGTCGATATCCGCTTCACCGACCTCCCCGGCGTTCAGCAGCACTTCAACGTGCCCGCCAAGAGCGTCGACGCGGACTTCTTCGTCAACGGCCAGCTTTTCGATGGTTCCTCCATCCGCGGCTTCCAGGGCATCGCCGAGTCTGACATGCAGCTCATCCCGGACGTCACCACCGCGTTCCTGGACACGTTCCGCATGGAGAAGACCCTTGCGCTGAACTTCTCCATCGTGAACCCCCGTACGGGCGACCCGTACCACCGCGACCCGCGTGGCGTGGCTGAAAAGGCTGAAGCCTACCTCGCCTCCACCGGCATCGCCGACACCGCGTTCTTCGCTCCCGAAGCAGAGTTCTTCGTGTTCGACAACGTCCAGTACAAGTCCTCCCCCGAGGGCAGCTTCTACAAGATCGACTCCGAAGAAGCGCACTGGAACACCGGCCGCGAGGAAGAAGGCGGAAACCTCGGCTACAAGACCCCCGTCAAGGGCGGTTACTTCCCGGTTTCCCCGACCGACAAGCAGGCCGACCTGCGTGACGCTATGTGTGTTGCGCTGGACGAGGCCGGCCTCGAGGTCGAGCGCAGCCACCACGAAGTGGGCTCCGCCGGCCAGGCCGAGATCAACTACAAGTTCACCACGCTGACCCACGCGGCTGATGACCTGCAGAAGTTCAAGTACGTCATCAAGAACACGGCCGACGCCTGGGGCAAGTCCGTCACGTTCATGCCGAAGCCGGTCTTCGGTGACAACGGCTCGGGCATGCACTGCCACCAGTCGCTCTGGAGCAACGGCGAGCCGCTGTTCTACGACGAGAAGGGCTACGCCGGCCTGTCCGACACCGCCCGCTGGTACATCGGCGGCCTGCTGAAGCACGCCGACGCTGTTCTCGCGTTCACCAACCCGACGGTCAACTCCTACCGCCGTCTGGTCAAGGGCTTCGAAGCCCCGGTCAACATGGTTTACTCGCAGGGCAACCGCTCCGCCGGTATCCGTATCCCGATCACGGGCTCGAACCCGAAGGCCAAGCGCATCGAGTTCCGCGCTCCGGACCCCTCCTCCAACCCGTACCTGGCCTTCGCTGCCCAGCTGATGGCCGGCATCGACGGCATCCGCAACCGCATCGAGCCGCCGGCTCCGATCGACAAGGACCTCTACGAGCTCCCGGCCGAAGAAGCCAAGGACATCCCCAAGGCTCCGGGCACCCTCGAGGAAGCACTGGCAGCACTGGCCGAGGACAACGAGTTCCTGCAGGCCGGCGGCGTGTTCACCCAGGACCTGATCGACACCTGGATTGAGTACAAGTACGAGAACGAGATCCGCCCGCTGTCCCTGCGCCCGAACCCCTACGAGTTCGAGCTCTACTACGGCGTCTAGTCCGACCCCTCGGGAGACCCTCCTGACACCGCCAAGGGCGGCCACCGGTTACTGACCGGTGGCCGCCCTTGGCCGTTCTCTGGTACATGGACGTTTTTCGGTCACTCCCCCCGGCTTCGGTCACGTTCCCCCGCAGGGTTCCTCGGCGTACCGTCCCCAGAGGGAGTCCGGACCGGTGCCGCCATAGGCTTCCTGGTCTCCCCGCAGCGCGCGGCACAGAATTCGGGAGTCCGCGAAACTCCGCTGCATGTAGGCCTCCCAGTCCGTGCGTTCGGAGGTGAAGGCCTGCGTGCCCATCTGGTACTTGAGGTGGGCGAAGTGGTCAAGGATGCGGTGGGCTGTCGCTTCGGCCCGGGCCGCCAGGTGCTGTGCCTCCAGTTTCGCCGCAGGGTCGGGGATTACCGACGGGTCGGGCAGTTCCTGGCGGTGCCAGAAGTACGGCTGCAGCTCGACGTTGTCCACGAAAATCCTGTCGATCTCCTGCTGCTGGGCATAGAGCGAGGAGGCAGTACTGCTTTCCAAAGTGCTTCTGATCCCCACGTACTGGTACGCCGCCGCGATGAGCGTGGCCGCGACGCCCGCTCCGATGAGCAGCAGCTCGGCCCTCCTGAGCCTCCTGGCACGGCTGCCCTTCGCCTCCGCTTTGGCATGGTCCGCATCCTGGCGTGCCGCATCGCGGAGCCTTTGGCGCTGCGGAAGCTCACGCGCCGAAAGCTGGCTCCAGGCGTGCTGAGACCGGGAGCCAGCCTGTTCCGGCGAGTGCCTCCGAGACGAAGACCTTTTCAAGCCTTCCCCCCAACAAGGTTTGAAGTGCACTGCCAAGACACAGCGTAGGCACGCCCCCGTACCGGCGCAACGGTCCGGCGGCGTTTCGGCGCGGGACCAGCCGTCAGAAGGCGGCGTACATGGTCCGCTGCGGACCGGCGTCGCCGCCCAGATAGACGCCTTTGTCCGCAAAACCCGCCTTCACGTAGGCGCCCTGCCCGGCGGGGTTCCGCTCGTTGACTGAAAGCACGACGCCGGCCTGGCCGCCTCCCAGCCTGGCCGTCAGTTTGGCGGCCGTCGCCACTGCCGCACAGGCGGCCGCCTGGCCCAGGCCCTGGCCCTGCCGGCGCCTGTCGATCAGGAACCCGCGAAGCAGCCAGGCGGATTCGTCGTCGGGCCAGCCGGCGAGCCCGGCTGCTCCCGACTGCAGAGTCAGCACACCGGCCGCCCTGCCGCCCGCCTCGATGACATAGGGCCTGCGGGACCCGTCTTCGAGCCCTGCCAGCATCATGCGCAGAGGCTCGCCCACAAACTCCCGCTGACCGGGGGCGAGTTCCAGTTCCGCCACGGCACCCAGTTGGATGGCCCGGGCATCGGCATCCAGGTCCCGCAATGGAATGAGCCATACGTCCGGCCTCATGATCCGTCAGGAGGCAGGTGCCGCCCCGTCGGCGGGCGGCCCCGCCGGATCCATCCACATGACCTCCCAAAGGTGCCCGTCCGGATCCTGGAAGCTGTGGCTGTACATGAAGCCGTAATCCTGGGCCGGCTGCGATTCGGTTCCGCCCGCGGCCAGGGCCTTGCCCACCATCTGGTCCACGGCATCCCGGCTGTCCACCGAAAAGGCCATGATGGCCTCGGTGGCCGAGGTGGCGTCCACGATCTCCTTGGCGGTGAACGTCTTGAAGAACTTCTCCACGAGGAGCATCACGAAGGCGTCGTCATTGATCACCATGCAGGTGGCGTTCTCGTCCGTGTAGTCCTGGTTGAAAGTAAAGCCAAGCGCAGTGAAGAACTGCACGGATTTATCGAGGTCCCTGACGGGCAGGTTCATGAAGATTTGGGTAGCCATGCGCCCAAACCTAGCACCGGTTCAGTGGCCGTAGAAGACCTTCTCAAACACGGCACGGGCCCGCCGGCTCACCCTCAGATAGTCCTCTTCGAAGGCCGCGGCCATCCCTTCCTCAAAGCCGCACCATCTGGCCACGGCCTCCAGGTCGCGCCGCGAGGAGGGCAGCAGGTCGGAAGCGCGGCCCGTCCAGATCACGTTCGCGGAACGGATCCTGCTGGCCAGCCGCCACGCGGCGGCCAGCAGGCGGGCGTCGTCGTCTTCCAGCAGTCCCAGCGTGGCGGCCGCGTGAAGAGCCTTCAGGGTGGACGTGGTGCGCAGCTCGGGGTGGTTGCCGGCGTGCTGGAGCTGCAGCAGCTGCACCAGCCATTCCACGTCGCTCAGGCCGCCGCGTCCCAGCTTAAGGTGCCTGGCAGGATCGGCGCCGCGGGGCAGCCGCTCGGATTCCACCCGCGCCTTGATGCGGCGTATCTCCCGGACGTCCGCGTCGGAGACGGCGTCCGGGTAACGGATGGGGTCGATCAGCTTCACGAAGTCGGCCGCGAGCCCGTCGTCGCCGGCGATCGGCCGGGCGCGGAGAAGTGCCTGCGCCTCCCAGATGAGCGACCAGCGGCGGTAGTACTCGCCGTAGGACTCCAGTGACCGGACCATGGCCCCGTTCTTGCCCTCGGGGCGGAGGTCTGCGTCCACGGCAAGGACCCGCTCGGCCATGATCGCGGGCTTGAGCGGCTGCGTCAGAAGCGTTGACAGATGGCCCACGATCTTTGCGGCCTGCTGCTGGGCTTCATCGTCCGTGGCTCCGGGCAGCGCACGGTGGACATACAGGACGTCGGCGTCGGACCCGTAGCCGATCTCCAGCCCGCCCTGCCTGCCCATGGCCACCACCAGCACCGACGTCTTCAGCGGGCCGGCGGCAGAGACAATGTTTTCGGCCACCCGCAGCGCGCCCAGAATGGCGGCGCGGTCCGTCTCGGCCAGCGCCGCCCCCACCTGTCCCTGCCGGAGCAGGCCGGCGCTGTCCGCGATGGCGATCCGCAGGATTTCACGGCGCCTGATGAGCCGTATCAGGCGCATGGCGCTTTCCGGGTCCGCATGCCGGGACATCTTGGACGTGATCTCGTGCCACTGCGCCTCAAAGCTGAGCGGCGCCAGTTCCTTATCCGTCCCCAGCCACGACACCGATTCCGGCGAGACTTCAAGAAGGTCGGCAATGAGCCGGGAGTTGGACAGCATATGGCACAGCCGCTCGGCCGCCGCCGCCGAATCGCGGAGCATGCCAAGGTACCAGTGCGTGGTGCCGAGGGCCTCGCTGATCCTGCGGAAGGCGAGCAGGCCGGCGTCGGGGTCCACGCCCTCGGCCAGCCAGCCGAGGAGGATGGGCAGCAGCTGCCGCTGCAGGGCGGCCCGCCGGCTGACCCCGGCGGTCAGGGCCTCGATGTGGCGGAGTGCGCCCTGCGGGTCCCGGTAACCCAGCGCCGCGAGCCGGCCCTGCGCGGCCTCCGGAGTCAGGCGTGCGTCCTCGCTGCTGAGCTTGGCGGCCGTGTTCAGGAGCGGACGGTAGAAGATCCTGTCGTGGAGTTCGCGGACGGAGCGTTTGGTCTTTTGCCACGCGGCCAGCAGGGCGTCGGGGTGCGGCCGGTCCGTGGAGAAGGGGCCCAGCACTGCCTTGGCCAGGGTGCGCAGGGGCTCCTCCTTGACCGGCATGAGGTGGGTGCGGCGGAGCTGGAAAAGCTGGATGCGGTGCTCAAGCAACCGCAGGTACCGGTAGGCCTGGTCGAACGCGGCCGCGTCAGCCCGGCCGATATAGCCGCCGGTGGACAGCGCGGCAATGGCCGACGTCGTGTCTCGGCGGCGGAGGGATTCGTCCGACTTGCCGTGCACCAGCTGGAGCAGCTGGACGGTGAATTCGACGTCGCGAAGTCCGCCGCGGCCCAGCTTGATCTGCCGCTGTTCCTCGGCCGGCGGAATGTGTTCGGTCACCCGGCGGCGCATTGCCTGCACGGATTCAACGAATCCGTCGCGGTTCGCCGAGGTCCACACGAGCGGTGACACGGCCTCCTCGTAGCGGGCGCCCAGCTCTGCGTCGCCCGCAATGGTCCGTGCCTTCAGGAGCGCCTGGAACTCCCAGCTTTCCGCCCAGCGGGCGTAATAGCTCTGGTGCGAAGCCAGGGTCCGGACCAGCGGGCCGGACTTTCCTTCCGGCCGGAGGTTGGCGTCAACTTCCCAAAGGCCGGGCTCGCGCGCCGGGGAGGAAATGGCCCGCGAGATGCCGGAGGCCAGCGCCGTGCCGATGGTGTTGGCGCGGGCGTCGTCCAGCTCACCTGCCTCCACCACATAGATGACATCGACGTCGGAAATGTAGTTCAGTTCCCGGGCTCCGCATTTGCCCATTCCGATCACCGACAGTGCGACGTCGGCGACCTCCCCGGCGTCGAACTTCCCCGCCGCTTCGGTGCGGGAGACCGCCAGGGCCGCCTCAATGGCTGCCCCGGCCAGGTCCGCGAGTTCAGCGCCGACGGCGGGCATGAAGTCCAGCGGGTCAGCGGCGCAGAGGTCCTTGACGGCAAGATCCACCACGCCCCTGCGGTAGGCGGTGCGGAGCGCCTCGTAGGCCTCAGGGCCCGAGATCCCCGCCACCGGCCGGGCCGCGTTCGGATCGGCGCGGACCGACCTGAGCAGCTGGGCACGCAGCTCGGCCGGATCGGCCTGGAGCGGTTCCGGGCTGGCGGTCACGCTGAACGCGTCGAGGTGCTCCGGGTGCCGGATCAGGAACTCACCCAGCGCCTCGCTGGCGCCCAGGACCCGGTAGAGCGGTTCGCTCACCTCGGTGTCCGCCGCCGCCAGCTTCCTCAGGTCCGGATGCTTTTCGATCAGCCGGACCAGGGACTGCAGCGCGGCATCCGGGTTCGCCGCCAGCTGCAGGCCCGCAAAGAGGATGTCCTGGTCAATGCCTTCCAGCTCGGGGGCAGCAAGGAACCGTTCGCCCTTTTCGAGGTCACTGAAGCCGGCGGTAATGAGCCGGCGGGCCAAGCTCACCCCAGCCGCCTAAAGGATGGCGAGGTTGCGCTGCAGCTCATAGGGGGTCACCTGCAGGCGGTAGTCCTGCCACTCCGCCCGCTTGTTGCGCAGGAAGTGCTCGAAGACCTGTTCGCCCAGGATCTGCGGCATCAGTTCCGAGTCCTCCATGGCACGGATGGCGTCGTGCAGGCTGGCGGGTAGGGGGTCGTGGCCCATGGCCCGGCGCTCCGCGGAGCTCAGCGACCAGATGTCGTCCTCCGCCGCTGCCGGCAGCTCGTAGCCTTCCTCGATGCCCTTCAGCCCGGCGCCCAGGAGTACGGCGTAGGCAAGGTACGGGTTGGCGGCCGAGTCGATGCCGCGGTATTCGATCCGTGCGGACTGTCCCTTGCCCGGCTTGTACAGCGGGACCCGGACCAGGGCGGAGCGGTTGTTGTGCCCCCAGCTCAGGTAGCTGGGTGCCTCTCCCCCGCCCCAGAGGCGCTTGTAGGAGTTCACGAACTGGTTGGTGACAGCGGTGAATTCGGGGGCGTGCTTGAGAATGCCGGCGATGAACTGGCGCGCCGTCTTGGAGAGCTGGAACTCCGCACCAGCCTCGAAGAAGGCGTTGGTGTCACCTTCGAAGAGCGAGAAGTGCGTGTGCATGCCCGAACCCGGGTGGGCCGTGAAGGGCTTCGGCATGAAGGTGGCGTACGTGCCCTGCTGCAGCGCCACCTCCTTGATGACGGTCCGGAAGGTCATGATGTTGTCCGCCGTCTGCAGGGCGTCCGCGTAGCGCAGGTCGATTTCGTTCTGGCCCGGGCCGGCCTCGTGGTGGCTGAACTCGACGGAGATACCCACGGATTCCAGCATGGTCACGGCGGTACGGCGGAAGTCCTGGGCCACGCCGCCGGGGACGTGGTCAAAGTAGCCGCCCTCGTCCACCGGAATGGGTGAACCGTCGGGGCCGGGCTCCTGCGACTTGAGCAGGTAAAACTCGATCTCGGGGTGCGTGTAGCAGGTGAACCCCATATCGGCGGCCTTGGCCAGGGTCCGCTTCAGGACGTTGCGGGGATCCGCTGCCGAGGGCTCGCCATCGGGAGTCAGGATGTCGCAGAACATGCGGGACGTCTGCTCCGTCTCACCGCGCCAGGGAAGGATCTGGAAGGTGGACGGGTCCGGCTGGGCCAGCATGTCCGACTCGAAGACACGGGCAAGGCCTTCGATGGCCGAGCCGTCGAAGCCGAGGCCCTCGTCGAAGGCACCTTCGACCTCCGCAGGCGCCAACGCCACCGACTTGAGCGAGCCCACGACGTCGGTGAACCACAGGCGCACAAAACGTACGTCGCGCTCTTCGATCGTGCGCAGGACAAACTCTTGCTGGCGGTCCATGAAGGCCTCTTCTCCGGTCTACGTTCATGCCCCGGTCCGTCCACGACGGAGCAGCGGCAGCTCACGAATCACTTTACTAAGCATTTAGGCATGATGCTGGCGCGGCTGCGCCGTGTAACACAGCGTTAACACTCGACCGGAGAACAGACCGCCCCACCCGGACAATCCCGCTATGACGCGAATCACCCGGCATCCCATGGCGGCCGGTGGCTAGCACGGCGGGTCCCGGACTACGCTCTAGCCATGGCCCCAAGCAGCAGTCCCGATCCAAGCACGTCCGCTGAAGTACCTGCACCCTACGGGAACGGCCCCTCGGCAGCTGCAGCGCCGCCGTCGGAATCCGCACGGAAGCCGCTCTCCCGGATCCGCACGCACCACCTGCAGCAGGCGAAGACCAGCGGCGAACATTTCGCCATGCTCACGGCGTATGACCAGTACACGGCAGAGATCTTCGACCAGGCCGGCATCGAGGTTCTGCTGGTGGGCGACTCCGCATCCAACAATGTCTTTGGCAACGAAACCAGCCTTCCCGTCACCGTCGACGAGCTGCTACCGCTATGCCGGGCCGTCACGCGCTCCGCGAAGCGCGCCCTGGTGGTGGCGGACCTCCCCTTCGGCAGCTACGAGGTTTCGCCGCAGCAGGCCGTGGCCACCGGAGTGCGCTTCCTCAAGGAGGGCCTGGCGCACGCAGTGAAGCTCGAGGGCGGCAAGTTCTACGCCGACACGGTGAGGGCGATGGTCCAGGCCGGCATTCCGGTCATGGGCCACATCGGTTTCACGCCCCAGAGTGAGCATTCCCTGGGCGGCTACCGCGTGCAGGGCAGGGGCGAGGACGCCGCGCGGCTCGTCGAGGACGCCGCTGCACTGGCCGACGCAGGCGCGTTCTGCGTGCTCATGGAAATGGTTCCAGCGGAAACGGCAAAGGCCGTGGACGCTGCCATTTCCGTGCCCACCATCGGAATCGGCGCAGGCAATGCCACCACTGGGCAGGTTCTGGTCTGGCAGGACATGGCCGGCCTCCGCGGCGGCAGGATGGCCAAGTTCGTCAAGCAGTACGCGGACCTGCGGACCGTCCTGAGCGACGCGGCCAAGGCCTACGGCGAGGACGTCCGGTCGGGACAGTTCCCCGGACCGGAGCACTCGTTCTAGGGTCAGTCGTCTTCCAGGGTCAGTCGTCGTCGCCCTTTTCCCAGGATTCGTTGCGCGCCTTGACCTTCTCGAGGGCGTGTTCCGCCTCTTCCCGGGTCTTGTAGGGACCGATCAGCTGGGTCCAGTCCGACATCGCGTCTTCCTCCACCATGTGGGTCTTGACGTTGTACCAGTACTCGGGCATCGGAGCTCCTCGCTTTCCGGTTAACGGCGCACTGCCGCCGTGATCCACGTAACGTAACCCGGAACGGTCGCCGCCGGGCGCATTAATTTACATGGCGTTCTGTGCTGCCTTATATGATCAATCTATGCCTTCCTTAGCCTCGACCGCACCCACCGGCACGCTTACCCCGGGAACCGTCAGCCCGCAGCGGTCTGTTCCCGCGGCGATCCCGCGGCCGGAGTACGTCGGCAAGCCAGGCCCGGCCAAATTCACCGGGTCAGAGGTCAAATCACCGGAAACCATCGAGAAGATCCGGGTGGCCAGCAGGATCGCCGCGCAGGCCATCGTGGAGGTGGGCAATCACATCCGGCCCGGCATCACCACCGACGAACTGGACCGCATCGGCCACGAGTTCCTGCTGGACCACAACGCCTACCCGTCCACGCTGGGGTACCGCGGCTTCCCCAAGTCCCTGTGCTCGTCGCTGAATGAGGTCATCTGCCACGGCATTCCGGACACCACGGTGGTGCAGGACGGCGACATCCTCAACATCGACATCACCGCCTTCATCGGCGGGGTGCACGGCGACACCAATTACACCTTCCTGGTGGGCGATGTGGACGAGGAGTCGCGGCTGCTGGTTGAACGGACCAGGGAGTCCCTCAACCGCGCCATCAAGGCCGTTGCCCCCGGCCGCCAGATCAACGTGATCGGCCGCGCCATCGAGTCTTACGCCAGGCGCTTCGGCTACGGTGTGGTCCGCGACTTCACCGGACACGGTGTAGGCGAGGCCTTCCACACCGGGCTGATCATCCCGCACTACGACGCCGCGCCCGCCTACAGCACCGTGATCGAGCCCGGCATGGTATTCACGATCGAGCCCATGCTGACCCTCGGCACCATCGAATGGGACATGTGGGCCGACGACTGGACGGTCGTCACCAGGGACCACAAGCGCACCGCGCAGTTCGAACACACGCTCCTCGTCACCGAATCCGGTGCCGAGATCCTTACCCTTCCCTGACGCCAGGCAACCGCCCGCGTCATTCGGGCAAGTCCCGCTTGCCCAGCCCAAGCCCCTACCCTGCCACGAACGGAATTCCATTGGCCAAGAAGGACGAAAAGACCCGCAAGAACGCCCCGCTGATCGGCATCGACATCGGCGGAACCGGAATCAAGGGCGGCATTGTCGACCTGAAGAAGGGCAAACTGATCGGCGAGCGTTTCCGCCTGGCGACCCCGCAGCCGGCCACGCCGGAAGCAGTGGTCGAGGTGGTGGCCAAGGTCGTCGAGGAACTCTCGGCCCGTCCCGACGCGCCCGAGGCTGACAGCCACATCGGCGTGACGTTCCCCGGCATCATCCAGCACGGTGTGGTCCATTCCGCCGCCAATGTGGACAAGAGCTGGCTCAACACGGACATTGATGCGCTGCTCACGGCGCGCCTGGGCCGTCCCGTGGAGGTCATCAATGACGCCGACGCGGCCGGCCTGGCCGAGGCCCGCTACGGCGCCGGCGCCGGAATGGACGGCACCGTCCTGGTCATCACGCTCGGCACCGGCATCGGATCCGCGTTCATCTTCAACGGCCGCCTGGTACCCAACGCCGAACTCGGCCATCTGGAGATCGACGGCTTCGACGCCGAGAGCAAGGCGTCCGCTGTGGCCCGTGAAAGGGACGGCCTCAGCTGGGAGGAATACAGTGTCCTGCTGCAGCGCTACTTCTCCCACGTCGAGTTCCTGTTCTCCCCCGAGCTCTTCATCGTGGGCGGCGGCATCTCAAAGCGCGCCGATGAATACCTGCCGCACATGAAGCTGCGCACCCCGATCGTTCCCGCCGAGCTGAAGAACGAGGCCGGCATCGTGGGCGCTGCCCTCGAGATCGCCGTCAAGCACGAACTGGCCAAGTAAACCGCGCGCGGGCCGCGGCAAACACGGCCCGCCAAAAACGCCGAAGGGCGGCAGACCCCGTGTCC
>NZ_JBHTXX010000009.1:77295-162841 GCF_042791415.1 Arthrobacter sp. NPDC056691 | reverse complement strand
ACCTTACGGTGGCCCGCCGCCGTCGTCGTTATTCAGTCGTCCTTGGGGCCAGGCATGCCCGTCAGAAAAAAGTTTCCGGAACCGCGTAACCTGCCGGCCCGCCGCGGCGATTACGTATATGTAAGCGCCGGGCCGAAGGTTGTCCCCCATCGGCCTCCGGCCCGGCCTTCAATCAACCAAAGGACTTTTTTCTGATGAAGAGTGTTAGCAAGACCACCAAGATTGCTGTCGCAGCCGCCATTGTCGCTGTTGGAGGTTTCTCCGGCATCGGACTGGCCAACGCCGCCCAGGTTTCCAGCGCGCAGCACGCAGAGGTGACCCCCGCTACGCCCGCCACCCCGACCGTTCCCGCCGCCCCCGAGGTTCCGGCAGTGCCTGCCGTCCCGGCCACGCCGGCCACCCCGACGGTTCCTGCCGTCCCGTCCGCCAAGGCCAAGGCCGCCGGCGAAGCTGCTGACGCAGCCGACGCCGCAGTGGAAGCTGACAAGGAAAACGCCGCCGCGAACGCCAACGTCTCCGCCGGGGACAAGGCTGCCGGCGCCAACGTGACCGCAGCAATCCCCGCCACCCCGGCCGTTCCCGGTGGCCCCGGCGTTCCGGCCACCCCGGCCGTTCCCGCCACCCCGGCTGTGCCGAACGTTGCGGACCACGTGGCCAAGCCGGCCGCTCCGTCCGTCGCTGCAGATGCCGACGTCGAGGCTGACGCTGCTGCCGACCTGCCCGCCGGCAAGTAGTTCTCAGCACGCGAAACAGGGCGTTCCCCGAATAGGGGCGTGAGGTGTGCGGCGGTTAGGCTTACTACCGCCGCACATCTGCAGGAAAGGGAAGGACCGCTCCTTGGCAGCTCAGCTGACCGATGACGAATTGTCAGCAGCCCTTTCTGGCGACCCCTCCGGCTTCAGCGCTGTCTACAGCCTCATTTCCCCCGCCGTCCTCGGTTATTTCCGGGCCCGCGGCGTGGACGACGCCGAAGCACTGACCCAGGACGTCTTTGTCGATGTCCTGCCCAAGCTCAGCAATGTCAGGGGCGGCCACTCCGGGCTGCGAACCTTCATCTTCTCCGTGGCGCACGCCCGGCTGGTGGACTACCGCCGCCGGTCCGCGAGGACGCCGCAGCTCACCGAATTTGACCCGCTCACGGATGACCGGCTGTCGAGTTCCGCAGAGGACGAGGTTCTCGGGTCGCTGGGCGGTATGTCTGCTGTACTTTCCATGCTTAACGACGACCAACGGGAAGTGCTGGTCCTCCGGATCGTCGCTGACCTATCGGTTGAACAGGTGGCCGGCATCATGGATAAAACCCCGGGGGCCATCAAACAGCTCCAGCGGCGCGGGCTCATTGCCCTGCGCGAACTCGTCAAGGAAAAGGACCCCGCAGCATCATGAGTGTCACGCCGGAAGGCCGCGAAGCAGGCGAGATCCAGGCGATCCTCCTGGATTCCGGGCTCGAAGACGACGCCGATCTCCGCAGGTCCCTCGAAGAACTGCGCGGGTTCGCCCAGGCCAGCGCACCCCAGCCGCGGGCCGATCTCGCCGCACTGCTCGCCCACGGGGCATCCCCTTCACATGGGGCGACCCCTTCAGGGGTACCGGCTTCAGCTGTCCCCGCCCAGGGTGTAGCCATGCGACGTGCGTCCAGGGTCTCCAGCCTTGAGCTGCATCGCCGCAACCGGCAGCGCAGGATGGGCATCGTGGTGGGCGCCGCAGTGGTCGGTGCCATGGGACTTGGGGCTGGCGCCGTCGCAGCCTCCAGCGAGGACTTCCGCAACAGCGTAGGCCATACCGTGGTCCGGATCTTCCAGCCCACCAGCGAGACTTCGGCACCGACGCCGGTGCCCACATCGCCTGCCGGCATTCCGGCGGCTCCGGTTCCAACTGTTGTTGCCCCAAAACCCGCCGTCACGGAAACGGCTGGATCGCCGTCGTCACCCGCGACGCCGGCCCAAACGGACCCGGCTTCGTCAAACGCTTCGTCCAACTCATCGGCGGCGAACGGTTCAGCTGCTTCGCACGGAGCCTCGAAGACCCAGACGCCGGGCCGCCCCACCCAGCTGCCGACGGTTCCCGGGACGGGCGTCGCGCCCAAGCTTCCGGCCAAGCCGCTACCGGCAGTGCCCACGCTGCCGGGCGGTGTCCCGACAGTCCCGGCCAAGCCGGTCCCCGGCACGCCGTAAGTCGCCGGCACGCCGTAGTTACCAGGCACGCCGTAGAGGGAGCAACCGAGTTTTTGTCCATATATTGGGCCCAAACCGCTGCTGAAGTCACGGTACGTGGACAAAAACTCCCCGGGAGAATGCCTGCCTGGACGGGCTCCACGGGCGGCACGAAAGTTTTTGAAAAAGTTTTGGAATCGGCGTAACCCTTTGGCGTTCCCCGTCGATTACCAAAGTGAGAGTGCCGGGCTGGAAGTTGTCCCCCATCAAATTCCAGCCCGGCATTTTTATGCCTTGGATCCGGCTGCCCTGTTGCTAGGCCAGGATCTGCCGCTTCGAGGAGATGACCCCGGTGTCGAACCCGGCCAGGTGTAGTCCGCCGTGGAAGCGTGCGTGCTCGATCTTCACGCAGCGGTCCATCACCACGTTGAGCCCCGCTGTTTCGGCATCCTGCGCGACGCCCTCGTGCCACGAGCCGAGCTGCAGCCACAGCGTTTTTGCACCAGCGGCCACGGCCTCGTCCAGCACGCCCGGCAGGTCCTCGTGCTTCCTGAATACGTCCACGATGTCCGGGCTCTCTGGCAGGTCGGCCAGCGAGGTATAGGTTGACTGACCCAGGATCTCCTTGACCACGGGGTTCACGAAATACACCTTGTACCGCGTTGAGGACTGCAGGTACGTGGCCACGAAGTAGCTGGCCCGCGACGGCTTGTCCGAGGCGCCCACGATTGCAACCGACTTCGCCTCACGCAATAGATTCAGGCGCTCCGGAGCAGAGGGACCCGTCCAAGTTCGCTGAGTGATGCTCATGCCCGGACTCCAATCGTGCAGGAATCAGTCGCGGTGGTTGGGCCTGCAGGGGATGCGGTTCCAACGGCGGCGACCTCCGCAGCAGCGGTAAGCGCCTGGTCCAAGTCCCACAGGATGTCCTCGAGGTCCTCCAGACCAACCGAGATGCGGACCAGGTCATCCGGGACGCCGGCGGACTCCAGCTGCTCATCGCTGAGCTGCTGGTGCGTCGTGGATCCGGGGTGGATCACGAGGGTGCGGGCGTCGCCGACATTGGCCAGGTGCGAAGCCAGTTGCAGGGACTCGATAAACTTCTGGCCGGCGGCACGGCCACCCCTCACGCCGAAGGAGAAGACGGAGCCCGGCCCCAGGGGCAGGTACTTGCGTGCCCGCTCGAAGTGCGGGTGGGACGGCAGACCGGAGAAGTTCACGTAGGCCACGCGCGGATCCGCTTCCAGCCATTCGGCCACGGCCTGTGCATTCTTCAGGTGTTCGTCCAGGCGCTGGGGGAGAGTTTCCACACCCTGCAGCAGCTGGAACGCTGCAAGCGGGGACAGCGCCGGGCCGATGTCGCGCAGCTGCTCGCAGCGCAGCTTGGTGAGGAACCCGTATTCGCCGAAGTTGCCCCACCAGGAGACGTTGCCGTAGGAGGCTACCGGCTCGGTCATGGTGGGGAACTTGCCGTTGCCCCAGTTGAACCGGCCGCTCTCGACGATGACGCCGCCGAGTGTGGTGCCGTGGCCGCCAATGAATTTAGTGGCGGAGTGGATTACGATGTCCGCCCCGTGCTCCATCGGCCGCACGAGGTACGGCGTGCTCAAGGTGGCGTCGACAACTAAGGGGACGCCGGCTTCGTGCGCCACCTCGGCCAGGGCCGCCAGGTCCTGAACCTCCGACGACGGGTTGGCAACCACCTCGACGAAGATCGCCTTCGTGTTCTCCCGGATGGCCGCCGCATAGTTGGCGGGGTCGGTGCCGGGGACGAAAGTGGTGTCCACGCCGAAGCGGCGCAGGGTGACGTCAAGCTGGGTGACAGTACCGCCATAGAGCTGGGCTGCCGCTACGATGTGGTCGCCGGACTGGGTAAGCGCCGCGAAGGTGATGAACTCCGCGGCCATGCCCGACGACGTCGCAACCGCTCCAAGGCCGCCCTCAAGCGACGCGATGCGCTCCTCGAAAGCGGCCACGGTCGGGTTGCCGATGCGGGAGTATATGTTGCCGTACTTCTGCAGGGCGAACAGGTTGGCGGCGTCCTGGGTGTCCTTGAAGACGAACGACGTCGACTGGTAGATGGGCACCGCGCGGGCGCCGTGCTCGGCGTCGGGCGTGCCGCCGGCGTGCAGGGCGCGGGTGCGGAACCCGAACTTGCGATCAGCCATTACGCTGCGACCTCCCCGGCGGCTGCGGAAATCCGGGCCAGGGTGGGCAGGGCAAAAGTATGCTCTGGGGTCATTGCAGCACTCTATCGGGAATGGTCGTCTCACCTCACCGGTTTCTCAAAATCGCGGACTTGCGGGATGTGGCATTCGTTCATCGCCGTTGTGATGCCCGCCAGGCATTCACATATTCGGAAAAGGCCGCCAAATCACCGCGGGAGTAGAGTTGAGGCATGGCTCACGAAAACGATCCGGCGGTTATCGACCGACTCATGCGAACGAAGGGCACCTGGGCGATTGTGGGCCTGACCCGGAATGAGTGGCGCTCGGCGTACGACGTCTCGCTGTATGTCCGCGACCGCATGGGCATGGAGATCATCCCGGTCAACCTGCCCGGTGACGACGTGCACGGCGAGAAGGGATACCGCTCCCTCACCGAGATTCCGGCGGCGAAGCACCCGATCGACGTCGTGGACTGTTTCGTCAATTCGCAGAAGGTGGGATCCGTCATTGACCAGGCCATCGCCGTCGGTGCCAAGGCGGTGTGGCTGCAGCTGGGCGTGTTCGACGAGGCCGCCGTAGAGCGCGCAAAGGCCGCCGGGCTCGACGTCGTCGTCGATTCCTGCCCTGCCCGCGAAGGGTGGCGCGTGGGCATTTAGCCTTTTTAGGGCATCAGGTCAGGGCCTCATCAGCTCTGGGTAGTGACGCTCGGTGACATCCGGGTGGGCACGCATCCGGCCCTTGAGCATGTTCAGGCCGAACGAGGCAAGCATCGGGTTGGACGGGTCGTCGGAGATGCCGCGCGCCTGCATCTTCAATTCCGCCGGAAGGGGTACCGGATCGATTACCGCGTCGAGTCGGGGTGACCAGAAGAACGGGACTGAGTAGCGGTCCACGCCGGGTGGCGGGGCCTTGACGCGGTGGATGGTGGCGGCCAGATATCCCCCGGTGGCCACTTCGAGCATTTCGCCGAGGTTCACCACCAGCGCTTCAGGGGTGGGCTCCACGGGGACCCACGCGCTTGCACCTGGCGGCAGCACTTCAAGCCCGCCCACTTCATCCTGGAGGAGGAGGGTCACAAACCCGTAGTCCGCGTGGGAACCCACTCCCTGGTCGCCCGCCGCTTCCACCACTCCGCCGACGTAATGGACCAGCTTGCCCATCCATGCCGGAGCATCCCTGAACGGTTCCTCGAAATAGTTCTCCGGCTGCTGGAGGGACACGGCGATGGCCCGCATGAGCTCCGCCCCTACCTGGGACATGAGCTCCGCCCAGGCCATGGCCACCTGCATCAGCTCCGGCATGGACTCTTCAGGCCAGAGGTTGTGGCCCTGGAGGAGCCAGTACGGCTGTCCAGTCGGATAATCCTTCACCGGCTCCCGGTCAGGTGAGTAGTCGATCTGCTCCCGCGCATCCGCCCTTCCCTGCGTGACCTCCGTGCCCATCCTGGTGTAGCCACGGAAATGCGGTGACAGCCGGTTGTCGAGCTTCATCCGTTCCTCGAGGGGCAGGTCGAAAAAGCGCTTGATCGTCCCCAGCAGCTCCCTGGCCTGGCCGGGGGCACCGCCGTAGCCGATGACCTGGAAGAAACCGACGCGGTGCGTGGCGTCGCGGAGCTCCTCAATGAATTCCGGACTGAACGAGCCGTCGGCCCGGCGGGCGGAGCCGAGATCGAGCACAGGTATGGTCTCCTGGGCAGCTGCCATCTTCGCAGACTAGCACCGCCCGGAAAGGGTTTGTAGGCTCGCTGCATGGATCCCGCCGAACTGAGAAAAATCTGCCTGTCGTTTCCGGGCGCCTTCGAGGATTTCCCGTTCGGTCCCGAAACGTCGGTGTTCAAGGTCAGGGCGGCCGTGTCCGGCGGGGCACGGCAGGAGGCCAAGATGTTCGCCGCATCCGCCATGGATCCTGACGACTGGTCGGTGAGCCTCAAGTGTGAGCCTGCCCTGGCCGAACAGCTGCGGGCAGTGCATCCGGAGATCACCGGGGCGTGGCACATGAACAAGACGCACTGGAACGGTGTACGGCTGGACGGGGCGTTGCCCGACGACATGGTCCGGGACATGGTGGAGGACTCCTACGACCTCGTGGTTGCCTCGCTGAGCCGGAAACAGCGGGAGCAGCTGGGCTGGGCCAGGCAGGTCGGCAATGACTGAAAAGCGACTGGCGCAGGGCGCCCTCAACTATGCGGAGATCGGTGCCACCGAGCACGGCGGGTCACCGGCTGGCTACCGCCGCGTCGCGTCCCGCACCTATCTGGGCGAGGGCGCGGACGTCTACCGCCGGGTGGCGGAGGGGATCCTGGCCTGGGAACTGCAGCGGCGGTCCGGCCTGCGGGTCCGGACCGACTCCGGCGTCGTTGTTCCCGGCGCACGCGTGGTGAGCGGATTCGGCGTCGGGCCCTTCCGCCTTAACGTGCCCTGCGAGGTGGTGTGGGTGCACCAGCCCGTGGCGGGCGGCGGACCGCAGTCCGCCGGATTCGGCTACGGCTCGCTGCCGGGCCATCCGGTTCGAGGTGAGGAGTCCTTCGAGGCGGAGATCGACGCCCAGGGCCGGGTCTACGTCAGCATCACGGCGTTCAGCCGGCCGTCCAACTGGTTCTACGCGGCGGGCGGCGCGCTGGCCCGCCGTGCGCAGCGCCTCATGACTTCCCGATACATTGAAGGTGCACGCCAACTCGCCGCAGGTGAAAGCTGATCAGGAGAGGTACATGCTGGACCAAAAGAGCCTTGACCTATTGTGGAACTTCGAGGATCCCAAGCTGTCCGAGCAGCGCTTCCGGGATGCGCTGGCCGACCCCCGCTACGACGCCGACGAGCGGGCCGAGCTCTCCACTCAGCTGGGGCGGGCCATCGGGCTCCAGGGCCGCTTCGAGGAGGCCGATGCGCTGCTCGACGCGATAGACGGGGACGAACCGACGGTAGGTGTCCGGATCCTGCTGGAGCGCGGGCGGGTCCTGAACTCGAGCGGGCACGCGGCCATGGCGGTGCCCTTGTTTGAGCAGGCGGCCGAGCTCGGCGACCACCTTGGCGAGGAGTTCCTTGCGGTGGACGCGCTGCACATGCTGGCCATCGCCGACTCCGCCCACGCGGAGCTCTGGACCCGCAGCGCCCTGGAGTACGCCTCCACGGTCCACGACGAGCGCACCAAGCGCTGGATGGTGGCGCTGCACAACAACCTGGGCTGGACGCTGCACGGCGCGGGGCGGCTCACCGAGGCGCTCGTGGAGTTCCAGCTGGCCGAGCAGTGGGCCGAACGCGTCGGAACCCCGGCCCAGCAGAAGTACGCCCGCGAGGCCATTGAGGAGTGCGAGCAGGCGCTGGCCGCCGGGCCGCATCTACAAACCGAACGAAAGGCATAACCCCGTGATATTCATCGTCGTCAAGTTCAAGGTCAAGCCAGACTGGTCCGACAAGTGGCTCGGGCTCGTGGCCGACTTCACCGAGGCCACCCGCCAGGAGCCGGGCAACCTGTGGTTCGACTGGTCCCGCAGCGTGGACGACCCCAATGAGTTTGTCCTGGTGGAGGCGTTCAAGGACGATGCCGCCGGTGACCACGTCAGCAGCGCCCACTTCAAGAAGGCCATGGCGGACATGCCACAGGCTCTCGCCGAGACCCCGCGCATCATCAGCCGGCAGCTCGACGGCGAAGGCTGGGACGCGATGGGCGAACTCACCATCTGAGCGCCGTCGCTAGCATTAACGGCATGTGGATCGGCTGGATCGAGTTCGACATCCTCCTCGGCGACGTGCACAGCCTCAAGGAGAAGCGGTCCGTGGTGCGGCCGCTGCTGGCCGAGGTCAAGCGGCGCTACGACGTTTCCGTGGCCGAGGTGGGGGACCACGACCAGTACCGCCGCACGAGGATCGGCGCCGGCCTGGTCGCCGCGGACCGCGCGCACCTCGTGGAGGTGCTCACCGCCGTCGAGCGCTTTGTGGCCTACCGCCCCGAACTCGAGCTGCTGAGTGCCCGGCAGCGGGAGATCCACAGCGAGGACTAATCTCATCGACTGCTCCGTAGCTGCCGTTTTGGCCGCTCAAAACGGCAGTTACGGAGCAACGGATGGAGGCTGTGGATAACTCCTGCAGGGCTGGAGTCCTTTCTGTTCTTATGTACCAATGAAGATCGCACGCCCATTACCGAACAGATTCCAGGACCGGCCGTTTACCGTTGGTGAGGCCGGCCGCGCGGGCATCACTTCGAAACGGCTCCGGCACCGCTCGCTCACCACGTTGGGCAGGGGGATCCGTGCCGAAAGCCCGACGGCGGAGCTCGCCTTGTGCGTCAGGGTGCGGCCCTTCATCGAGGTCAATGAGCGGTGCGCCGCATCGCACCTCACGGCGGCGGAGCTCCTCAACCTGCCGCGACGACGGCAGAAGGGGGCGTCCGACATGTTCGACATCATCAGACCCGAGGGGGCGGCCCATCTGAACCGGCCGCACGTCATCGTGCACCGGATGAAACTCTACGACGATGAAGTCACGGTTCTGGACGGCATCCCCGTCACCACACCGGAACGAACGTGGCTGGATCTCGCCGAAATGCTGAGCGTGGATGAGCTTGTTGTGGCGGGTGACAGCTGTGTGCGTGTTCCGCGTCCGGAGTTGGAGGGCCGGGACCAGCCGCTGTGTACGCTGGCGGACCTGCAGCGAATGATCGACCGGCATAAGGGAAAGCGGGGGCTGCGCAAGGCAAAAGAGGCCATCATGCTCATCCGGGTTGGCTCGGACTCACCGCAGGAGACCCTGCTTCGGATGGCGATTATCCGCGCGGGGCTTCCGGAGCCGGAGCTGAATGTGCCGATTCTTTCTGAAGACGGCAGGCGTCACCATGAGCCGGATCTGTCCTACAAGCAGTACCGCATCGGCGTCGAGTATGAGGGCGAACACCACGGTGACGGGTTGCAGATTGAGCGGGACATTGCGCGGTCGGAACGGTACTCAGCGCTGGGTTGGACGGAAGTCCGCATCTCCAAGCGCCACATGTTAAATGACGGCAAGTCGGCCGTAGCCAAGGTCCGCAGCGCACTGGTCCAGGCCGGCTGGCGGCCCGGCCGTTAACGATCGATTGCTCCGTAACTGCCGTTCTGACGGGTCAAAAGGGCAGTTACGGAGCAATCGATGGGGAGGGGGCTCCTAGCCGAAGTACTTCGGCAGCGTGGCCTCGTGGGCTTCGCGGAGCGCGTCCAGCGAGAGCGTGTCCACACCGTTGATCTCCAGCTGTCCGCTGGCTGCGTCCACCACGCCGATGCGCAGGTGCTCGAAGCCGCGGGCGGTGCACATGTCCTTGAAGCGGACCTCCTCGGAACGCGGAACGCTCACGACGGCGCGGCCCTGGGTCTCGGAGAACAGTGCGGTGAAGAGGTCCACGCCGTCGCGGTCCAGGACATCCTGCAGCGCGATCCGGGCACCCACGCCGTAGCGCAGCGAGGATTCCACGAGGGCTGCGGCAAGGCCGCCCTCGGAGAGGTCGTGGGCCGAGTCCACCATCCCGTCGCGGGACGCGTTGATCAGGATCTCGCCCAGTGCGCGTTCGGCCTCGAGGTCAACCTTGGGGGGCAGGCCGCCGAGGTGGCCGCGCAGGTTGGACCACTCCGAGCCGTCCAGTTCGGCGGCCGTGGTACCCAGCAGGTAGATGGCTGCGCCGTCTTCCCGCCAGCCCGACGGCGTGCGGCGGGCGACGTCGTCGAGCTTGCCCAGCACTGCCACCACGGGGGAGGGGTGGATCGGCGTGGTGCCGGTCTGGTTGTACAGCGAGACGTTGCCGCCGGTGACCGGGATGCCCAGCACCATGCAGGCGTCGGAGAGGCCGCGGATGGCCTCGGCCAGCTGCCACATGACGTCCGGGTCCTCGGGGGAACCGAAGTTCAGGCAGTCGCTGACGGCCATCGGCACAGCGCCGGACGTGGCCACGTTGCGGTAGGCCTCAGCCAGTGCCAGCTGGGCGCCGTGGTACGGGTCCAGGTAGGTGTAGCGTCCATTGGCGTCGGTGGCCAGGGCCACGCCCAGGCCGGATTCCTCATCCACGCGCACCACGCCGGCGTCGTCCGGGAACGCCATGGCGGTGTTGCCGCCGACGTACCGGTCGTACTGGTTGGTGATCCAGGACTTGTCGCACATGTTCGGCGAGGCAACGAGCTCGGTGACGGCCGCGGCCAGTTCCGCCGGGGCGGAGGGGCGGCCGGCGTCCTGCACGGAACCGGTGAACTGATCGGCCTGGACGGCGTCCTGCCACTCCGGGCGGGCAAATGGGCGGTCGTAGACCGGACCGTCGTGCGCCACGGTGCGCGGGTCGACGTCGACAATGACTTCGCCTTCCCACGTGATGATCAGGCGGCCGCTGTCGGTCACCTCGCCCAGCCAGGCGTACTCCACGGCCCACTTGTCCATGACGGCTTCGAACGCCTCGACGTTCTCCGGCGTCACCACGGCCATCATGCGTTCCTGGGACTCGGACATCAGGATCTCACCCGGGGTCAGGGTGGGGTCGCGCAGCAGGACAGAGGTCAGTTCAACGTCCATGCCGCCGTCACCGTTGGAGGCGAGCTCGGACGTGGCGCAGGAGATGCCAGCGGCGCCGAGGTCCTGGATGCCCTCCACCAGCGAGCCCTTGAACAGTTCAAGGCAGCACTCGATGAGGACCTTCTCAGCGAACGGGTCGCCCACCTGGACAGCAGGCCGCTTGGACGGCTTGGTGTCGTCGAAGGACTCCGAGGCGAGCACGGAAGCGCCCCCGATGCCGTCGCCGCC
Organism: Arthrobacter sp. NPDC056691; assembly: GCF_042791415.1. Taxonomy (NCBI): domain Bacteria; kingdom Bacillati; phylum Actinomycetota; class Actinomycetes; order Micrococcales; family Micrococcaceae; genus Arthrobacter; species Arthrobacter sp. NPDC056691. The sequence continues at coordinate 151,774 of NZ_JBHTXX010000009.1, read as the reverse complement.
GGTGCGCGCACCGAACAGCACCACCTTGTTGCCCTTGCCGGACGCGTTGGCGAGGCGGATGTCCTCGTGGCGCATTACGCCCACGGCGAGGGCATTGACCAGCGGGTTGCCCTGGTACACCGAGTCGAAGACCATTTCGCCGCCGATGTTCGGCAGGCCCAGGGAGTTGCCGTAGCCGCCGATACCCGCGACCGCGCCGTGCATGACGCGGGCGGTGTCCGGGTGGTCGATGGCGCCGAAACGCAGCGGATCCATCACGGCAACCGGGCGTGCGCCCATGGAGATGATGTCTCGGACGATCCCGCCGATGCCGGTGGCGGCACCCTGGTAGGGTTCCACGAACGACGGCGAGTTGTGGGACTCGATCTTGAAGGTCACGGCCCAGCCGTCGCCCAGGTTGGTGACGCCGGCGTTTTCGCCGATGCCCACCAGCATGTCCTTCTTCATCTCGTCGGTCACCTTCTCGCCGAACTGGCGCAGGTGGTTCTTCGAGGACTTGTAGGAGCAGTGCTCGCTCCACATCACGGAGTACATGGCGAGTTCCGCGCCGGTCGGGCGGCGGCCCAGAACCTTGACGATCTCGTCGAACTCATTGCGCTTCAGGCCCAGTTCCGCCCACGGCAGTTCGGTGTCCGGCGTCTTGGCCGCGTTCTCGACGGTGTCGATGTTGAACTTCTTGGCCTCGGTGATCGAGCTGGTCGAGATCCCGGTCATTTGTTCGCTCCCACAATCTTGTTCAGTACCGAGGTGAAGAAGCCCAGGCCGTCGGTGTCCGTCCCGCCGATGCCGTCCAGCGACTGGGGGCCGAAGCCCACTTCCACGGCGTGCTCCGGGTGGGGCATGAGGCCCACCACGTTGCCGGCGGTGTTGGAGATGCCGGCGATGTCGCGGCGGGAGCCGTTCGGGTTGAAGCCTACGTAGCGGAACACCACGCGGCCCTCCGCCTCGAGCGCGTCCAGGGTCTTCTCGTCGGCGATGTACTGGCCGTCCTGGTTCTTCAGCGGCACCGTGATCTCCTGGCCCGCCGTGTAGTCAAGCGTCCAGTCGGTGCTGTTGTTCTCCACCCGCAGCACCTGGTCGCGGCACATGAACTTCAGGTGGTCGTTCTTGATCATGGACCCGGGCAGCAGGTGCGACTCGGTCAGGATCTGGAAGCCGTTGCAGATGCCGAGCACGGGCAGCTTCGCATCGGAGTTGGCGGCGTCGATGATCCTGGACATCAGCGGCGCGAAGCGCGAGATGGCCCCGGCGCGCAGGTAGTCGCCATAGGAGAACCCGCCGGGGATCACGACGGCGTCCACGTCGCCCAGTTCCGTGTCCGCGTGCCAGAGCGCCACGGGTGTGCCGCCTGCCAGGCGGACCGCGCGGGCGGCGTCACGGTCATCGAGGGTGCCGGGGAACGTGACGACGCCGATCCGCGCGCCAGCGAGCCTGCGAGCACCAGGAGCGTCGGCGGCGACGGCGACTGCCTCGCCGATCAGGGGAAGTTCAGTCATTTCAGGCCTCGACGACCTCGACGTTGACGACGTCCTCGATCACGGGGTTGGACAGCAGGGTTTCGGCGGCCTCGCGGGCCTGGGCCAGGATGTCCTCGGTCACCTCGCCGTCAACGGTCAGTTCGAAACGCTTGCCCTGGCGTACAGAGCTAAAGCTGGTGAAGCCCAGACGGGGGAGTGCTCCCACGATGGCCTTCCCCTGCGGGTCCAGAATCTCGGGCTTGGGCATGACGTCGACAACGATCCGGGGCATCCGGTAACTCCTGTGCATGTGCATTGGGTAAGGGCGCAGCGGAGTGGTGCCGTCTCACGCCATTCCTGAAGTTGCCTGGCCGGTTCAAATGGCTGGGCATTCAAATGGCATGGTGTGGACGGGCGCTCCGCGAGCTTGCATGCCTATTCTACCGGCCGCGGCGCACCACTTTCGTATTCGGGTCGGCGGACGCCGGAGCAAGGGAAGAACGACGCCGGCTCTGGCCCGCCGTGGGCAGCCTCAGTAGGATTGCGGAATGGCTGAGAAACCGAAATCCGTCCTGTTGCCGGTGCTGGCCGTCGCCGTGTTCGCCGGCCTCGGCAGGATGGTGATCCAGAAGATCAAGGCCGACCGTGCGGCCCGCCGGAACAGCGGAGGCCCGGCCCGTGTTGGGCGGGGCCAGGACCGGGTTGCCGGTCCCGTGGACGAGAAGACGCGCCAGTGGATCAGCGAGGTGGTCCGCACACCGCGGCAGTAGCTGCCCGGCCGTAGATCGGCGCTCTCGCTCCGCAAGCGGGCGCCGGAACAAGTTTTCACTCCGCAGGCGGGTGCCCTTTCCGGGCGCCCGCCTGCTTTTTGATGCCGCTGTCGAAGGCAATGACAAAAAAGTAAATTCTGGATTGTCGCCTATGTCATATGCGGCTCTCAGTAGGTACTGTGGGGATCGGTCGACGATTGCTGGGATCGACAGGACCTGTCATCTTCACGTGTCGTTGCCGCCTGCGCCCGGCAATGTAGCCGGGGCTGTTCCTTTATGAAAGGTTCAAACCACTCGTGAAATCAGCAGGAAATAGCTTCTTCCGAAGCCGGGGGGCCCGGAAAGCAGCGGCACTGGTTGTCGGCTTGCCTTTGCTCCTTTCGTCAGTCGGCGCGCTGCCGGCAGCCGCGGCGCCGTCGCGGGTTGCGGCACCGGCCGCACAGCAAAAAAACGTCGACCCCAACAGCTACTCCGCCGGCCGCTACATCGTGGTCCTGACCGAGAAGCCCGCCGCCACCTACGAGGGCGGCACGCCGGGCCTGCAGGCCACGAAGCCGCGGTCCGGGGGCAAGCTCGACGCCGACCGGGCAGAGGTGCGCAAGTACCAGGCCCACCTTGAGGCGAAGCAGGCCGCGCTGGCCGAGAAGGAAAGCGTGCAGATCCGCCGCAAATACACGGCGGCACTCAACGGCTTCAGCGCCACGCTCACCGCCGACCAGGCCGTGAACCTGGCCAAGGACCCCGGGGTCCTCGCGGTGGCACCGGACACCCAGCAGGCCCCGGACTACTCCACCACGGACTTCCTCAAGCTCAGCGGCACCAAGGGCACGTGGAACACGCAGTTCGGCGGCAAGGCGGGCGCCGGCAAAGGCGTAGTGGTGGGCGTTATCGACTCCGGCTACACGCCGGGAAGCCAGTTCTTCGCCGGCCAGGATGTGGCGCCGCTCAAGGGCAATCCGCAGGTGGGTGTTCCCTACCGCACCGCCGGCGGCAACATCGCGATGCTGAAGGCCGACGGCAGCACCTTCGAGGGCGAGTGCCAGAAGGGTGAAAAGTTCAACGGAACAGCCTGCAACTCCAAGGTCCTGAGTGCCAGGTACTTCTCCGACGCCTTCGAGGATTCCGTGGCCAAGCCGGACCGGGCGCCGGAGGAACTGATCTCGCCCGTGGACGTGGGAAGCCACGGAACCCACACGGCCAGCACCGCGGCCGGCAACGCCGACGTCGTAACCTTCGTTGACGGCCGCAGCTTCGGCCTGACCGGCGGCATCGCACCGGCAGCCAAGCTTTCCATCTACAAGATCTGCTGGGAGGACAACGATCCCAGCACCGGCGGCTGCTACACGTCGTCCTCAGTGGACGCCATCAACCAGGCCGTACTCGACGGCGTGGACGTCCTGAACTACTCGATCTCGGGCACCACTTCGACCACCACGGACCCGGTGTCCATGGCGTTCCTGTCCGCCGCTTCGGCCGGCATCTTCGTGGCCACCTCCGCGGGCAACTCCGGTCCTGAGGCAAGCACGGTGAACCACGGCGAACCGTGGGTCACCACCGTTGCGGCCAGCAGCTTCTCCCAGGAGCTGCAGGGCACCGTGGAGTTCTCCGACGGCAGCAAGTACCGCGGCGCCAGCATCATGAACCGTGAAGTGGCCGGCGCGGGCGTTGTGCTTGCCGCCAACGCAGCTTCCGGACAGGCCGCCGACCCTGCACTGTGTGCCCCCGGCTCACTCGACCCCGCCAAGATTGCCGGCAAGGTGGTGGTCTGTGACCGCGGCGTCTACGACAGGGTGGCCAAGAGCGCCGAGGTTGCGCGGGGCGGCGGTGTTGGCATGATCCTCGTCAACCTGACCGCATCATCGCTGGACGCCGACAAGCACTCAGTCCCCACCGTGCACGTGAACCCGCCCGCCACGGGGGCCATCAAAGCCAAAGTGACGGCGAACCCGGCCATCACGGTTTCCCTGGTCAACAAGGACACCACGGGACTCCCCGCGGAGGCACAGCCACAGATCGCCGGCTTCTCCTCGCGCGGACCGCTCCTCGCCACCGACTCCGACCTGCTGAAGCCCGACGTCGCCGCACCCGGCGTGGCTGTCCTGGCCGGCGTATCGCCGATCGGGTCCGGCGGCGACCAGTTCGGTTTCATGTCCGGCACATCCATGGCATCACCCCACGTGGCTGGCTTCGGTGCCCTCATCCTGGGCAAGAACCCCACCTGGTCCCCGGCCGCCGTGAAGTCCGCCATGATGACCACCGCCAGTGACGTCAAGCTCGCAGACGGCAGCAGGAACACGGACGTCCTCGCCACCGGCGCAGGGCAGGTCGATCCCGCCCGCGTCCTGGACCCGGGCCTCGTGTACGACGCCAGCACCGACGATTACCTGCGGTTCATCCAGGGCACCGGCATGGACCTGGGCATCGCAGGCCTCGGCAGCACCCGGCCCCGTGACATGAACGTCCCGTCCTTCTCACTCGGAAACCTGGCCGGCAGGATCGAGGTCACCCGCACGGTGACAGCGCTGACGCCGGGCGTCTACAGCGCCAAGGCCAGCGTGCCCGGAGTGAAGGTGACGGTGACGCCGTCGGTCCTGTCCTTCAATGCGGCCGGCGAGAAGCGCACGTTCAAGGTGGCGTTTGAAAACCAAAGCGCCAAGCTGGGCGCGTTCGCCGCGGGTTCGCTCACGTGGCGGGGTGCCAACAAGACGGTGACCTCACCGATCGCCGTCCGGCCGCAGTCGGTGGTGGCTCCCAAGAACATTGCGTTCACCTCCCAGGGGGCCAACGGTTCCGGGAACATCGGCATCGTCTCGGGCACCAACTCGCCGACGAACGTGACGCTCGACGGCCTGTCGAAAGCGGACTCCTCCGCCATCGAACTCGTGCCCGGTCCCTTCCGGTACGAGGCGGACGCGTCGAACTTCGTTAAGACGGTGGAAGTTCCGGCGGGCGTGCCCCTGGCCAAGCTGTCCGTGATTTCCGCGGATGAGAGCGCCGACTTCGACATGGTGGTGGTCACCCCGGACGGGCAGGGAATTGTCGTCGCTACGTCGTCGGCAAGCGAGTCCGTCTCGATTCCGAACCCCGCTGCGGGCACCTACCGGATGTTCGTGAATCTCTACGACAGTCCCAACCAACAGGCAACCAAGGCCTCCGTGGACGCTGCCGTCCTGGGGGCAAATGAGGGCAACGCCACCGTGACTCCTGATCCGGTCCGCCTTGCGAACGGGCTCAGCGGGAAGCTCGCCCTCACCTGGAAAAACCTGGCTCCCGGCTCCTACATCGGACGGATCACCTTCGACGGGGCCAGTTCCCCGACGTTCGTGAGCGTTGTGGTGGCAGAGGGCGGCGCCGTCGCGGTTGCACCGGCTTCGGAAGATCCGAAGAAAAAGAAGGAACAGGGGAAGGTCCAGAACGAGGACCTGACGCGGTCACCGGATAACTCCATCTAGGAAGGTCCCGGAACCGGGCCCCGAAAGGGCCCCACAGCGAAGGCCGGCGGGCGTGGCGCAACATGCCAGAGTCCCGCCGGCCTTCGCTGTGCGTTCGGTTGGAGTTTTCGTCCAGATAATGGCGCTAAACGCCCCGCAAGTCGCGATATGTGGACAAAAACTCGTCTTGGACCGCGGCCAGGAACTTAGGGAGATTCGGGCAGCTCAGATGGCGCCCGTGGACCCCGCCACCCCGCCCAGGAGCGGGGACAGCGCCCGCCAGCGGCCAATTTCACACCCGTCCGTCAGGGAAAACCGGGAGTTGACCGTGCGGCCGTTGAAGGTGCCGGTGACCACTGCAACCTGGGGGCCGCCGTACTGCTGGGTGCACAGTTTGGGCGGGCCGGGTTCCGGGAAGAAGATCCGTTCGCCGAAGCGTTCGACGGCGGCAATCGCCGCCGGCGGATCCGGCAGCGTTGATTCCACCAGCCGGCCGGAACGGCTGACGAGGACAAAGACGTGTTCCGGACCGCCGGGCGAGTGGGTGAGGGCGACGGTCAGGTCGAGGTCCGGGGCCAGGTATGGGCCGGTGTCCGGGCCCCGGCCCGGCGATGCGGGTGTATCGCTCATCGTTCCGTCTCCGTTCCCAGGCTGTCGAAGAGCGGCGTGAGGGCTGCAAGCAGCCGGCTGCGCAGCTCCTGGGCTTCGGCCGAGAAGGCGCGTTGCTGCTCCACGTAGGCAGCCTTGCCGTCGGGCGTCTCGATCGGAATCGCGGGGTAGCCCCAGTCTGTGAGGTCATAGGGGGAGGCCTGCATGTCCATCGCCCGCACCCGCCACGACAGCTCAAAGCAGTCCATCACAAGTTCGCTCGGCAGGGCCGGCGAGAGCTTGTACGCCCACTTGTAGAGGTCCATGTTGGCGTGCAGGCAGCCCGGCTGCTCCATGGTCCGCTGGTTCTCCCGGCTGGGCGAAAGCTCGTTCAGGGGCACGGCGTCGGGTGTGTAGAACCGGAACGCATCGAAGTGCGAGCAGCGGATCCTGTTGTCCTCAACCACCTTGTCCGTGCCCGTACCACCCAGCCGGAGCTTGAGGTACTCGTGGCGCAGCTCGAATTTCTCCTGCCGGTAGACCATGGCCCATTCATGCAGGCCGAAGCAGCCGAACTGTGCCGGCCGGGCGGCCGTTCCGGCGAGAATGATCCGGGCAAACACGAGGGCGTCGCGCCGTTCGGCCAGGAAAGCCTCCCGGTCGAACGCCACCGCGGTGCTGCCGGCCGGCAGGCCCGCGGTGGCCAGCCCGGCGCCGTCGAGCGCTTTGTAGTACTTCCAGTCCTTGCGGGCGGCAGCCTCAGTTCCGGCGAGCACTGCGCCGTCCCCGGGATGCCAGCGCAGCAGCTGGCCGGGCTTTTGCGTGTAGTACGTGAAGAGGAAGTCCTCTACGGGGTGTTTCCTCCCCGCAGAGCGGCGGGCAAGGTAGGGATCGGCGTACCGGCGCACCCTGTGGACGTGGGCGGCTTCCCGTTCCCTCCAGCCGCCGGGGGAGAGGACCCGGACAGCGGGGATCGTCAATAGGGTGCCTGCCACAGTGCTAAAGCGCCCCGCCTGCAGCACCGAGGATGTCCTTCGCGGCATTCCAGGCACCGATCTGGCAGCCGTCCCGCAGGGCGAAGGAGGTCTCCACCGGGGTGCCGTTGACTTCGCCGGTCACGGTGGCCACCTGCGGTCCGCCGTACTGCTGTGTGCAGGAGATGCCCTTCGGCGGGGCGGCGGCGTTCACGATGGCGGCGTTGTTCTTCAGGGCCGTGCAGGCTGCGGCTGCGTTGGGGTGCTGGCTCTCTGCCATCGGCGCGCCGTCCTTGCAGACCAGCGTGTAGTTGACGGCCTTGCCGTCCTTCGACGCCTTGACCGTGATGGACAGTTCGGCATCGCCGGCGCCGGGCCCGGACGGCAGGGGAGAAGCGGAAGGGGGCGCGGGCGCCGGGACTGTCGTTTCGGCGTCGGGCGGTGTAATACCGGGCGACGGGGTACCGGGAGTGCCGGTGCTGGGGGTTTCGGTGCCGGGGGTTGCAGTCCCTGGCGACGAGGTCCCGGGGGAGCCGGTGGTGGTTCCCGGCGTGGCCGAAGGCTGGCCGGTTCCGTTGTTCGGGGTGCAGGCCGCGAGACCGCCCATCGCTGCGAGGGCGAGCAGCACAGAAATCAGTTGCTTGCGCATGCCGGGTCTCCTCAAGTTTTTCCCATTCTACCGTCGGGGCCCCCGGCGGTCCGGTACAGGCGGATAACGGTACCCGGCAATTGCTAACGGAAGGGTATCGATTCTTGGGGGCGTCCGCGGTATCTTTCTGACATCAACGGGTGCGCGGCATAACCATATAGTGATGACGCCCATGGGGGGCAGAGCGTCCAGTTCGTGGGACCGAAGGTCTACAGGTCCTGAACCAAGGAAGGCATCCCCCATGATCCCCCAGCAATCCACTACCCGCCCCGGACACAGCCGAAGGCTGCCGGCCGTATTCGCCGTAGCCCTTGCCATGGTCATCGGCCAGGGCCCCGCCGGACCAACGGCGGCGGCTCCGGCGCCGGCATCGGCGCAGCCGGCCGCTTTCCAGCCAACCGCCGCGCAGCCGGCGGCAACCCCGCTCGACGACGGCCACTACATCGTGATGCTCAAGGACAAACCGCTGGCCACCTACGCCGGCGGAGTCCCCGGCATCCCCGGGACGGCGGTGCCGAAGGGAAAGAAGCTGAACCCGTCGGGTCCCAACTCACGCAAATACGATGCCCACCTGAAGGCCAAGCAGCGGCAGGAGGCAGCGTCCAGGGGCGTGACCATCAGCAGGAGCTATACCCTGGCCCTCAACGGCTTCAGCGCGATCCTGTCCGCGGCCCAGGCGAAGGCGCTCGCGGGTGACGGCGACGTCCTGGCCGTGGTCCCGGACAGCATGCGCAAACCGGACTACTCAAGCACAGACTTCCTCGGACTGCCCGGCGGCGACGGCGTGTGGGACAAGCAGTTCGGTGGTCCGGATGAGGCTGGCAAGGGCATCGTCGTTGGCATGATTGACACCGGCTACACGCCGGACAACCCGTTCTTCGCGGGTGACCCGGTTGATCCGCTGTCCGGCACACCGAGTGTAGGCGAGCCGTACCACCTTCAGGGCAACGTGATCGCGATGCGCAAGGCCAACGGCGGGACCTTCGTGGGTGACTGCGTGGCCGGTGACGGGTTCGACGGCACGGAATGCAACAGCAAGGTCATCGGTGCCCGGTTCTACGACAAGGCCTACAGGGCCGCGGTTCCCCCGCAATTCATTTCCCCGAATGAGAAGTTCTCGCCGCTGGACGTCAGCGGCCACGGATCACACACGGCCAGCACCGCAGCCGGAAACAACGATGTCACCCAGACGGCCGGCGGGCGCGACTTCGGCAAGAGCTCCGGCGTTGCGCCGGCGGCAAAGATCGCCGTCTACAAGGTTTGCTGGGAGGGCGCCATTCCGGAGGCCACCGGGTGCGTTGAATCAGACATTCTCAACGCCATCCAGGATGCCGTCCTCGACGGCGTGGACGTGCTGAACTTCTCCATCTCGGGAAACAACAACTCCACCACCGACGCCGTTTCCCTTGCTTTCCTTAACGCCGCGGCCGCAGGGATCTTCGTGGCTGCCTCCGCCGGCAACTCCGGCCCGACGGCCTCAACGGTCAACCATGCCGGCCCCTGGATCACCAGCGTGGCCGCCTCGACGTTCGACAACACGCTGCGCGGAACCGCGGAACTGTCGGACGGAAGCAAATTCGCCGGTGCAAGCGTCATGGGCAGCGAGGTGGACTCCAAGCCGATTGTGCTGGCTGTGGATGTGAAGGCGGCAGCCGCCCTGGCTACGGACGCGGCACTGTGTGCGCCGAACTCGCTGGACCCCGCCAAGGTTGCCGACAAGATCGTGGTCTGCGACCGCGGCGTGGTGGCACGCGTTGACAAGAGCGCCGAGGTCAAGCGCGCAGGCGGTGTGGGCATGGTCCTGGTCAACCTGACGCCGGGCTCGCTCGACGCCGACCTGCACAGCGTGCCCACTGTCCATGTGGGCGACCCGAAGATCAAGGACGTGGTGGCTGCAACGCCGGGCATGACGGCAAGCCTTAAGGCAACCGACACCACGGGGGCCGAACCCCCGCCCGTGCCGCAGATCGCCGAATTCTCCTCGCGCGGCCCGACCCTGGCCTCCGACGGAGACCTGCTCAAGCCGGACGTGGCAGCTCCCGGCGTGGCAGTGCTGGCTGCTGTTTCGCCCATAGGCTTCAACGGCGAGAGCTTTGGCTTCCTGTCCGGCACGTCCATGGCGTCGCCGCACATCGCCGGCTCGGGAGCCCTGCTGTTGGGCAAGAACCCGCAATGGTCCCCCGCAGCCGTGAAGTCCGCAATCATGACCACGGCCTACGACCTGGTTGATGCCAAGGGCGCCGACTCGCATGACGTCTTTGCCCAGGGCGCCGGCCATGTTGATCCCGCCCGGTTCGACTCCCCGGGACTCGTGTACGACGCCGGCATCAGTGACTGGATGGGCTTCCTCCAGGGGCAGGGAATCGACCTTGGCGTCGCCCCCATCGCAGCCAAGGACGTCAACCTTCCGTCTGTGGCGCTGGGCGCCATGTCCGGCAGCCAGACCGTCACGCGGTCGGTCACGGCGGTGACGGCAGGAACGTACCGGGCGACGATTAAGGTTCCGGGCATCACCGCCACCGTCAGTCCGGCAGAAGTGACGCTGGCCGAGGGTGAAAGTGCCACGTTCACCATCACCTTCACTACCGCAGGGGCTGCGCTGAATGCGTACTCCACCGGGTCCCTGACGTGGACCTCAGGCGACAACACCGTCCGCTCACCGGTGGCGGTGCGCCCGGTGCCGTAGTGCATCTGATCCCAGGACGTACGACGCCGGGACTCACTGCTGGTTGTGAGTCCCGGCGTCGTGCTTTAACGCCAGGATGCCGGAACTGGGAAACGCAGGTTGCATGATCGTTAGTGCACTAATCGTTCGTGTATCATTGATAGTGGCAGCAGTCCCGAAATGGAGTGGATACCGTGGCAAAAGAGAACGCCGCACAGCGGTTCATGCGGGCAACAGGCAGGCTCAGGGCGGTTTTTGGCCCCGCCCACAGGAGTTCGCTGGTGCACGACATGACCGAGGAGAACCGCAAACTTCTCGCGCAGCGCGAGGCCGAGACCCAGCAGTGGGAAACTATCCACCGCCCGGACGGCAGCACATACGTTGTGCCGCGCAACCCGGACGACAAGTCGCTGCGCTAGCAGGCGCTGAAGTGCCAGCCGTTAAACCAGGCCGTTTGCTGAACCAGGCCGTTTGCCGAACCATTCCGGCCGGGGTTCATTTCCGGGGTCCCGGCGTAAAATAAGGGCACTGGCAATCGAAGGGCAGACGCTCTGACGCCTTCAAGCAGGGAAGGGGGTGGGACTTGTGGCACATGTGCTCACTGGCTTCATGAACCTGACAGACAGGCTCCGGTTCGTATTCGGCCCTGCCGCCGTAGGCGATTCAGCTACGCCGGTGGTTCACCTGCACGACACTTATGAGCATGCTTCCGAAGATGATTTGGCCCAGTTCGAAGTCGAGACTGACTCGGAAGGGCACCACTATGCTGTCCGCAAGGGCGATCTGGATAAGTGACAAGCGTCATCAAATGAAGAAGCCCGGTGCGCGAACGCACCGGGCTTCTGTCTTCGAGGCGCTTTAGCGCCCGGTGCCGCCGTAGACGGTGGCGACGGCTTCGCTGTCCAGGTCGAATGCCTTGTGGATGGCGCGGACGGCGTCATCGAGCAGGTCAGCATGGGTGACCACGGAAATGCGGATTTCCGACGTGGAGATCATGTTGATGTTGATGCCTGCGGCGGACAGGGCCTTGAAGAACGTGGCCGAAACGCCGGGGTGGGAGCGCATGCCGGCACCGATCAGCGACAGCTTGCCGATCTGCTCGTTGTACTCGATGCTTTCGAAACCGATCTCGGCCTGCGCAGCACGGAGGGCGGCAAGGGCGTCGGCGCCCTCGACGATGGGCAGGGTGAAGGAGATATCGGTCCTGCCGGTGCCGTGCGTGGAGACGTTCTGGACGATCATGTCGATGTTCGAGTGGGCGTCCGCAATGACCTGGAAGATCGCGGCCGCCTTGCCCGGGATGTCCGGAACACCCACAACGGTGACCTTTGCTTCCGAGCGGTCGTGTGCAACACCGGAGATGATTGGCTGCTCCAAGGCAACTCCCTCTTGAGTCGTGATCTTGTCATCGGCGCCGGGCAGGACCCAGGTGCCTTCGTTCTGGCTGAATGAGGAACGGACATGCAGCGGCACGCCGAACCGCCGGGCGTATTCGACGCACCGGAGGTGGAGGATCTTGGCCCCGGAGGCGGCCAGTTCCAGCATTTCCTCACTGGAGATGCGGTCGATTTTCTGGGCTGACGGAACGACGCGGGGGTCAGCGGTGTAGATGCCGTCGACGTCGGTGTAGATCTCGCAGACGTCGGCCTCGAGGGCTGCGGCAAGGGCCACCGCCGTCGTGTCCGAGCCGCCGCGGCCGAGCGTGGTGATCTCGTTGGTGGAGCGGCTCATGCCCTGGAAGCCGGCGACGATGGCAATGTGCCCCTTGTCCAGGGCGGTGCGGATGCGGTGCGGATCGACGTCGATGATCCGGGCCTTGCCGTGGATCCCGTCCGTGATCATGCCGGCCTGGGAACCCGTGAAGGACTGCGCGGACGCGCCGAACTTGTTGATGGCCATGGCCAGCAGGGCCATGGAGATGCGCTCACCGGCGGAGAGGAGCATGTCCATCTCGCGGGCCGGTGCCGAGTCGGTGACCTGGCCGGCAAGGTCAAGGAGTTCGTCGGTGGTGTCACCCATCGCGGAGACGACGACGACGACTTCGTTGCCGGCCTTCTGGGCGTCGACCACGCGCCTGGCCACACGCTTGATGCCTTCAGCGTCCGCCACCGAGGAGCCGCCGAACTTCTGCACAATAAGCTGCGCGGTGACAGCAGCATCTGCGGGCAGTTCCTGCGGCCGCGGTTCGGTTTTCACATCGGTACTGGGCATACTCATGCGTGCACCCTCACTGGATCAAATTGGAGTTCTGGAGGCCAGACGGCCTTGCGGCACGGCGGCATACTGGTTTGACCAGTTTATCGCCGCCGTCCGCCCGCTGTGGAATTATGACCCTTGCTGTCAGCTGAGGGCGTTCCGGCGGCCCTCGAACGCCCTGCCCAGGGTGACTTCGTCCGCGTACTCGAGGTCGCCGCCCACAGGCAGCCCGGAAGCGAGACGGGTGACCGCGATTCCTATGGACTGCAGCATGCGTGCCAGATAGGTGGCCGTGGCCTCGCCCTCAAGGTTCGGGTCGGTGGCGATGATGATCTCCTGGACGGCGCCGTCACTGAGCCGGTTGAGGAGTTCGCGGATCCGCAGCTGCTCCGGGCCGACGCCGGCAATCGGGTTAATCGCACCGCCGAGCACGTGGTAGCGGCCCCGGAATGAGCGGGTGCGCTCCACAGCCAGTACATCCTTGGACTCCTCCACGACGCAGATGACCGAAGGGTCGCGTCTCGGGTCGCGGCAAATGTTGCACAGTTCCTGCTCGGTCACGTTGCCGCAGGCGGTGCAGAACTTGACCCGTTCCTTAACGGTGGTGATGGCCTCCACCAGGCGCTTCATGTCCTGGGGGTCTGCCTCCAGGATGTGGAACGCCAGCCGCTGCGCAGACTTCGGTCCCACACCGGGAAGGCGTCCGAGCTCGTCGATCAGCTCCTGAACTGCACCCTCGTACACTTTTTCCTCGATTGCTTGGTTGAAGTTGGCCGGTGCCACCAGGCGGGGCACCGGGACGTCGCGGGGCGGCCCGCCCGGCCCGGGTCCTCGCTTCGGGCGGGAGCCGCTTCACGGCCGGGTGCCGCCGCCTAATACCGGGGCGCCAGGGGGCTGCCGTCCAGCGACCGTTCTTCGATGAGCTTTCCGCCCAGAATACGCTCGACGGCGGCACGGCCAAAGACGCCCGATTCCTCGATGGTTTCGTCGTCGGCGCTGGGGATGTCCTGCACGTATGGCGCAGGTTCCTCCGTGCTCCGCACGGGCGCCTTGGCCCTGCCCGCCTCGGCCTCCGGGCTGTTGGAGAGCCTCTGGTAGAGGCTCAGCTTGCCCCTGGCGGGAGCCTCGGATGCTGGCTCCGGTGCAGCGGTGCGGGCAGCGGCAACCGCCGGCCCGGCTTGAGCTGCAGACCCTGGCTGAGCTTTGGGTCCTGCCTGAATCGCCGGTCCGGGGCCGGACGCGAACACGGGGACCCGGACCGGGGCGGCGTCGGTGGCAGCAGTCACGGCAGGCGCGCGGACACCCTGGGCCGGGGTGGGTGCACCGTACTCGTGGCTGGCAGTCGCCGGCGCGGACGCCATGGCGTAGGCAGGTTCGAACTCCGGGACATCGCGCCCGGCAATTTCCGGCGCACTCTCCGCAGGGGCGCTCACGGCAGGGTCCGGGGCGCGCTCGCCCCGGGCGCTTTCACCCGGCGCAGCGGAGGGCCGGCCTCCAGCGGCAGGACCGCCGTTGTTAGGCGGCTGCGCGGCGGCGGGTGGGTACACCGGTGCAGCGGAGCCGGTGGGCTGCTCGTCGCGTTCGTTGCCAGCCCCCGGGTATTTGCCCACGTTGCTCTCGGAACTGAGGGCCCACACACCAGGTGTCTGCTCCACAGCACGGGTCCATGGATCGGCCGTGGCGCCTGGAGCCGGCCGGCGGTCTGCCTGGACCGGGGCGGCACTTTCTGCATGGGTTTGCGCAGCGGACGGTGCGGACTCGACAGACGGCTTCGGCGCCGGCGCCTTAATCTCCGGCCCCGCCGATGGTGCAGGGCTGCCCTGCCACTGGCGTGACGGCTCCCAGTCCATGGGAGGCTCTTCATCCAGCGGAGGGGCGTCCTCGTCCAGAGGAGGTCCCCAGTCGTCATCTGGATAGGAGTAGTCGCCGGATTCCTGCTGTTGCAGACCGTGTGCCGTCTTCTCCTGGGCGGAAACGGGCTGCGCAACGGTTTGCTGGGCGGTATCGGGCTGTGCGGCGGTTTGCTGTGTGTCCCCGGTTGACGGTGCAGGCTGCGCGGCGGGTGCGGACAGTCCACGGCCCGACGCTCCGGCAGGGCTGCCGGTGCCGACAGATGCGGCCGGGGCAGCGGTCGCAGCAGTGCCGGATGCGCCCGGAGCGCTTCCGGCGCCGGCGGGGGCTGCTGCGTCCGGCAGGGACGGCGTGATCGTTGGCCCGGACCACTGCGGCACGGATACCGCTGGGGTGGCCGACGAAGACGGAGAAGCATTCCCCGGGGCGGGCACGGCAGCCGGGACTGGCGACGCCGGCGCAGCCGCTGCTGCCTCCGCGTGTACCGGGGCAGGCTCCTGCCGTCCGGGGCCATCCGCGTTGGGTGCCAAGCCCCAGTCGGCGTCGGTGGTGGTAGCCGGAATATCCCGGCTAGTAGGCGCTTTTGGGTTTGGTTCAGAGCTCGCTGAGCTGCCGGCGCCTGCCATCGCGGTGATCTGGCAGTCGATGCCGATCGTTTTGTGAATGGCCTGGCGCAGATTCTCGGAGTGGTCTGCTCTGCCGAAGGCGCCGGCCAGCCCGGAAGTGCTGAAGACGAGCGTCAGGACCTGGCCGTCGAACTGGCCCACCTGGGCGTTGGGCTCCACGAGTGCCCACGTGCTCCGCTTGATCTTTGCCAGGGTCTGCAGGACCTCGGGCCAGGCGCGGCGGAGTACCTCGACGTCGGCATGCGACCCGGCGGGAGCCGCACCGGCAGTGGCTGCGCCGGAAGAAGGCTGTGCGTGGGGCTGCGGGGCGGGGGCAGACGGGGCCGCCTGTGCCGCCGCCGGCTCCGGCCGCTGGCGCTGTTCGTGCTGGGTCTGTTCGTGCTGGGTCTGTTGGCGCTGCGCCTGTTCAGGACCTGCGGCGGATGCCGGCGAATCGGCTGGCCGCTGGGCCGCCGGCCCGCGGTTCTCGCCGCCGTGTGAGTCCGGGGCTGGGCGGCGGTCAAGTGCGGCGGCGTCATCCATTGGCCAGTCACCAGTGGTGATTCGCGGTGCCGCCAGGGCTTCCCGTCCGGGCGCGTCCTCAGCGGCGGGTGCGGCCTGGATGCTGGGCGGTCCCTGTAGTTGCGGCGCGCCCTGAGCCGAGGCCGGCGCGGGAGCGGCCGAGGCAGCGGGAGTAACCGGAACGGCAGGCGGAACAGCCGCAGAAGCCGCTGCTTGAGCAACCGGAGCCACGGGAGCAACCGGAGCCGCCGGAGCCGCTGCAGGCGCAGGGGCGGCGGCTGCCGGCGCCGCAGCGGCCGGCCCAACCGCAGCGGCGGCGGGAGCTCCGGCGTCGGACCCTGCATAGTTCAGGCGACGCTCCACGCGGTCGATCCGGGCAGCAATGCCGCGCTCGGTCTGCTCGGAGCTGGGCAGCAGGATACGGGCGCAGAGAAGTTCCAGGTGCAGCCGCGGCGACGTGGCACCCGTCATCTCCGTCAGTGCGGTGTTGGTGACGTCGGCCGCGCGCGACAGCTCGGCCGCGCCGAGATTGTGGGCCTGGCTCTGCATCCGGGCGATCTGGTCCGCGGGCATGCCGCGGAGGATGGCCTGGGCGCTTTCCGGCATGGCCTGGACGATGATGAGGTCCCGGAAGCGCTCCAGCAGGTCTTCCACGAAGCGGCGGGGATCGTGCCCGGTTTGAATGACGCGGTCCACGGCGCGGAAGACCGTGGCGGCATCGGATGCGGCGATGGCTTCGACGACGTCGTCCAGCAGCGAGGCGTGGGTGTAACCGAGGAGTGCCACGGCAAGCTCGTAATCGAGGCCGTTGGGTCCGGCGCCCGCCATGAGCTGGTCCAGCACGGACAGCGAGTCCCGCACGGACCCCGCACCGGCCCGGATTACCAGCGACAGCACTCCGGGGGCCACCGGGACGTTTTCCTGGTGGCAGAGCTGCTCGAGGTACGCCATGAGCGGCTCCGGCGGCACCAGCCGGAACGGGTAGTGGTGCGTGCGCGAGCGGATGGTGCCGATGACCTTGTCCGGCTCGGTGGTGGCGAAGATGAACTTGATGTGTTCCGGCGGCTCTTCGACGATTTTCAGCAGCGCGTTGAAGCCCGCTGAGGTGACCATGTGGGCCTCGTCAATGATGAAGATCTTGTAGCGGTCCCGCACCGGGGCATAAGTGGCCCGTTCGCGGAGGTCGCGGGCGTCATCCACACCGCCGTGGCTGGCGGCGTCGATCTCGATGACGTCGAGGGAGCCGGCACCGCCGCGGGCAAGTTCGACGCAGCTGGGGCAGACGCCGCACGGGGTGTCCGTGTGGCCTTTCGCGCAGTTGAGGCAGCGGGCCAGGATGCGGGCCGACGTGGTCTTGCCGCAGCCGCGCGGGCCGGAGAAAAGGTAGGCGTGGTTCACGCGGTTCTTGCGCAGCGCCGTCATCAGCGGCTCCGTGACATGTTCCTGCCCGATAACGTCCGCGAACGAGTCCGGGCGGTACCTGCGGTAAAGGGCAGTTGTAACAGTCACAGGGAAAACCTACCTATAGGGACTGACATTAAATAAGAGACCCCTCATGCACCCGCCAGAGCCCATCTACCCTTGCTACCTTCCGGTCCTGGGGGAGTTCAACAGGATGACGCCACATGAGGGGCCGTCAGATACTTTACCCGAACTTTTGGCGTGGCCCGAATCGGCTCCGGTGGGGCTGCCGCGGGCACCCGCCGTCGTCTTAGCGGTGCCCGTTCACGGGCCAGCTCATGAACGCCGGCTCCTCATAGGGGTGGGCCTGCCGCAATCCCAGGACGACGGCGTCGAGCACGTCCTCTTCCACGATGCACTCGATCCGGACCTCGGACACTTCCTCCGGGACGCCTGTGGTGCCGATGAAGGGACGGGCGCCTGGCGAGGGGGTGAAACGTCCCGTGCCAGGCGCCCTGAAAGAGCAGTGTGAATAGTCGCCCAGGCGGCCGGCGCCGGCGTTTCCGACGGCAGTGAGCACCGCCTCGGCGTGGGAATCGGGAACGTAGATCACGAGCGCGTGCAGCTGGGACATGGCACCATTTTCGGCCGATTGGGAGATGCCGGAAAGTTCAGGTATCCTAGTATCTGCTTTTGGTTCAAGAGCAGCTGGAGAATTCGCCTAGCGGCCTATGGCGCACGCCTGGAACGCGTGTTGGGTTAACGCCCTCGGGGGTTCAAATCCCCCATTCTCCGCCATCGGAAAACCCGGTCCTGACTTCGTCAGGGCCGGGTTTTTTGTTTCTCGCCGTCCGCTGCGGGAGGGGTTATGTCACGCCCAGCCTCTGAAGCCGCTCGTGGGCGGCCAGCCGGCTCGGGCTGGCCGGGCCCAGTGCAAGACGGACGACGGCGAGGGTCACCCGGGCGGCCAGCCTCACCGGCAGCGGCAGGGGACCGAGCCGGACAGTGTGCAGTCCGAGCAGCTGGCGGTAGTCCGGCTCCAGCTCAGGACGGCGGCCTCGAACAGGATCCGGTAGCCTGGCTTCAACAAGGGATGCAGGGGCGGATTCCGGATGAACGCAACCGTTTCCGCGACCCGTTCATCGCCGCGGAGAATCCCTGCGGCAAGCCATTCCCCGAGCTCCCGGTTAAGGGCGGCTTTGCTTTCCGGCGGGAACTCCACGCCCATCAGCCTGCCCGCCTCCGCCCATTCGCGCACGTAGGCATCCGGGCCGCCCGGGATGGGGCCGCCCCAGAGTTCGTGCGAGCGGAGAAACGAGTCCGTGAAGGTTATATGCACCCAGCGGAGCAGTTGTGGATCGTTGGCGGAGTACGCCCTGGCCGTGCCGCCGCCGTCGACGTAGTTCCCGGATACGGACTCGTGCAGCCGGACCACCCTTGTGGTGGCCGCCTGGGCTTCCGCCGTGGACCCGTAGGTGAGGGCGTGGATCCAGGCAGTGGTCCGGGCCAGCCGGCCCAGCGTGTCCGCACGGAAATTTGAATGGTCGTGCACCCCGGCGAGGACGCCCGGGTGGAGAGTCTGCATCAGCAGGGACCGGATGCCGCCGATGATGGTAGCCACGCCGCCATGGACCGCCCAGACCGCAGAGCCGGGGAGGAAGTACCCGGCGTCGTCGCCCTGGGCAAACCTCCGCGCCCAGTCCGGCAGCGCATCCGGGCTGCCGGTCAGGGTGCGTTTCAGTTCCGCCTGCCATTCCGTCAGGAAAGTCCGCATAACTCATTCTCCCGCGCCGGAAGCTGCCCGGCTAAGCCTATGAGCCCGGACGGCTTGGCCCCCCAGTTTTAGGGGTTTCGCCGTGCTTTGGGCTGTGGCCACAATGGAGGACACGCTCGTCGAGATAGGAGTTTGGCGGGTACTTATCCAGGAGAATTTTGTGGCAAATCATGGGGGACCCAAGCACGCACCGGGGGTGACCGGCCCAGGCCGGATCGCCTTGCGGAGCCTTTCCGCGGCGGTGGTTGTCGGCTTCTCCGTCTTTGCTTTCGGATTCCAGGGTCCTGCCGCCCCGATCCAGCAGCCCGTGGGTGCTGCCGTCCCAATTGCCGCTCCCTCGGGAGTAGTCGGGCCGGCGCTCCTGGATCCCGACACGACCGCACCCGGGTATCCGATCAGCGGGTCCGGCATCGCCGCACCGGCGAAGGGTCCCACCGGACGCACCGTGGCCGACACGACCGTCAAGGCAGGCCAGGCAGCCAAAGCCAAATCTCCCGGTGTGGCCTCCACCGCGCTGAAGCGGCCCGGGCCCGGCTTCCTGATGGCACCCCTGGAAGTGCTCACTCCCAGTTCCCCGTTCGGCCAGCGGCGCAGCCCGATCACCGGCGAACCGGGAGAGTTTCACTGGGGCCAGGACTTCGCTGCAGCCTGCGGCACCCGCGTCTACGCCGCCGACTCCGGCGTGGTCCGGGCCGCCGGCTGGCACCCCTGGGGCGGCGGCAACCGGGTGGAAATCGACCACGGCAACGGCTTGATCACCACGTACAACCACCTGCAGGGCATCGCCGTCGAAAAAGGCGACCATGTGCGGGTTGGCGAGATCATCGCGGAGGTGGGCACCACCGGATCCTCCACCGGTTGCCATCTGCACTTCGAGGTGATCAAGAACGGCCAGCACGAGGACCCGATGAAGTGGACCCTGCTGCCCATCCGGCAAACCGACCAACTGACACCCGCCGTATTCACCAGCTTCGAAGGCGGCGCTGCCACCACCTACGGGTGGGCCATCCCCAACATCCCCGGCAACAGCGGGCCGGGCAACACAGACGACGGCCTGACGCCGGTCACCGCAGCCGCAGTCGCCAAACATCGCCCTGGCCAGGCGACAGCGGCGCGGCCCACCCGGGTATCCAGTGCGTCGTCGTCCGGTTCGTCGACCTCCCGCCCGACGGCAGCCCCGACCGTCACGGTGACTCCCAAGCCGAAGCCGACGCCTCCCGCAACGACCAAGCCCAAGCCCACCCCGACACCGACGCCGACTCCCACACCCACCCCAACACCGACTCCTACTCCCACACCGACGCCAACTCCCACCACGCCGCCGGCGGACCCGGCTCCGGTTGACCCGGTTCCGGCGGACCCGACTCCCACCGAGCCGGCGGTCCCGGCCGATCCCGCGCCGCCCGCGCCCACCGATCCGGCAGCACCCTCTGCGCCAATCACGAGTTCCCAACCTGCCCCGACGGAAGTTGCCCCCACCGAGTCCGCCCCGGCACCCGTGCCGGATCCGGTCCCCACGACGGCGGCCCCTGTCACCACGGCTCCGGCTGTCCCGGCACCGGCGCCAGTTCCCACGTCGGAACCGGCAACCGCGACTTCGCCAAGCGCCGCGCCAACTGAGGCCGCGGCAGCGGCCAAGGCCGCAGCAGGAGCCGTTCCGACGGCGGCGCCGTAAACAGTGGCGGGCAGCCGCCGTCGGGCTGTTCGCTTACCGGGTAAAGCCAACAGGTGAGGAGGTCCAGGGAATGCAACGGAGGCTAGAACCGTTGTCACTAGTGACAGTCATGTACCCGGCGAGAGAGCACGATGTGACTTCCCTCCAGACGATTCCGCCGACACCCGGCGGAACCCGCCCGGGTTTCGATTGCCCTGCGGGGGATGACGTGGCGGCGGCGGATGCGTCCGCCGACTGCGGATGTACGGGCTGTTCCCGATCTGCTGGACGGGTGGCCTGCCCAGCGCGGCCGCACGCCGTCGTCGTCCTTTCAAGCGGCCCCAGGCGCGGTAGGCCGGGCACGTTCCGGAAGAGCATTCCGCCCGGAACAGCCAGGGGAAGCTCCCCATTCTTCACTGCGGCGAAACTGCCGGGCGCATAGCCCTCTCTCCGTCAGATACCGGCGGAATGCGGCAAATCAAACCATGCGCGGCAATTAAATAAAGCGGTCATCGGCGATGACCGTGCAAGGAAACGAAAGCGAGGAAGGTAGCCCGAAGGCGGCGGCGGTGTTGTAATTTTTCAACATGCCAACTCCCGTTTCCCCCTAGTTCGCTTTTTATCTGGTTGGATGGAAGGTACTGAGAGGGACACAGGAGGCGCCCCGCTTCCTAACTACCACGAAGGCAGCAATGGAGCTCATCGAGGCCGAGCACCCCCGGCCACGCCATTTTCTACTCCACCTGAGTGACACCCATCTGTTGGGAGGTCCGGACCCTCTATACGGCGCAGTTGACAGCGAAGCCCGCCTGATCCAGCTCTTCGACGAGGTTCAGGCCTCCGGCGCGCGCCCGGAAGCCGTGATTTTCACCGGCGACCTGGCGGACAAGGGCGACCCCGAAGCCTACGCCAAGCTCCGCGCGGTCGTGGAGCCCGCGTGCCGCGATCTCGGCGCCCAGGTCATCTGGGCCATGGGCAATCACGACAACCGCGCCAACTTCCGGGCGGGCCTGTTCGGCCAGCACGGCAACGACGACCCCGTCGACCACAGCTACTACGTCAACGGGCTGCGGGTCATCACCATGGACACGTCCGTGCCCGGCTACCACCACGGCGAACTCAGCGACAACCAGTTGGACTGGCTCGCCGGGCAGCTGGAGACCCCCGCGCCGGACGGCACCATCCTGGCCCTGCACCATCCGCCGGTTCCGTCGGTCCTGGACCTCTCCGTGCTCGTGGAGCTCCGCGACCAGGCGTCCCTGGCAGCCGTGGTCCGGAACTCGGATGTGCGCAGCATCCTGGCCGGCCATCTGCACTACTCCACGACGGCGAGCTTCGCCGGCATCCCCGTCTCCGTGGCCTCCGCGACGTGCTACACCCAGGACCTGAATGTTCCTGTGGGCGGCACCCGCGGCCGCGACGGCGGGCAGGCCTTCAATTTGGTGCACGTCTATGAGCACACGGTGGTGCATTCGGTGGTGCCGCTGGGCGCCACTCCGACCGTGGGCGAGTACGTCAGCCCCGAGGAGACGGAACGCCGCCTGGCGGCAGCCGGAATCCGTATCCCGGAAGGGGGCAAACGCCCGATGCTCACGCGCAAGTAGCGTCTTCAGCTACAGGAAACCCCGCCGGATCTGGACTGGTCAGCTCCCGGCGGGGTTTTTCTGCATGGAGAGGGCTTACTTTTCCCAGGGCGCCTTGATGGGGTAGTACTTTTCCAGGAACTCGGTGACCAATTCCGCCCGCTCGTCGGCCGGAACCTCCGGAAAACTGCCGTCATTGAGGCAGAAGAAGTCCATGTTGCGCTTGTTCAGCAGCTTGGGCAGGTACTTCACTCCCGACCGGAGCGTGGTGTCCACGTACCGCACCTTGGCTGCCGTCTGGGTCACGGCCCGGCCGGTCAGCAGCGCGTAGTAGTGGTAGAAGGAATTCGTGACGGAGATGTTGTCCGCGGCCCGGAACGTGCTGGCGGCCGTGTTCGCGAAATCCGCCGGGAACTCCTGCTCCATCTGGGCCACGAGGCTCCGCCGCAGCGGCGCCGCCGTGTGCTCAAGATGGCGGGTGGTGATGCGGCCGAAGCGGTTCCAGAGCAGCTTCCGGTTGACCCGGGCCGCGTTCTCGAAGCCGCTGCGTTCGGCGTCGTTGTCGCCGAGGCCGATGCGCGTCTCCGCCTCGATGAACTTGGTGATCCCGCCCGGGGTGAAGAACATGTCCGGGCCCACCGGCCGCCCGAAGAACATGTCGTCGTTGGAGTAGAGGAAGTGCTCGGAGAGGCCCTCGATGTGGTGCAGCTGGCACTCCACGGCCTGCGAGTTGTGCGTGGGCAGCACCGAGGGGTCAGCGAAGAAGTCCTCGCTCCGGACAATGGTCACGGACGGGTGGTCGTTCAGCCATTCCGGCGCGGGGGAGTCCGTGGCGATGAAGATGCGGCGGACCCACGGCGCGAACATGTACACCGACCGGAGTGCATACTTGAGCTCGTTGATCTGCCGGTAGCGCGCCTCGTGGTCGTCGCCCGAGCCAAGGACAGCCCCTGCCTGCCGGGCCCGGCGGGCGGCGATGTATTCCGGGGAGGTGCCGTCCACCCAGGAGAAGACCATGTCGATGTCGAAGCTGATATCGCTCGCGTGGTCAGCGAACATGTTCTCGATGGTGGGCCAGGTGTGGCCGTAGCGCTCAACCGTTCCGCGGACGGCCTCGTGCGCCATCATGGTGCGGCGGGTGAGCGAGTTTTCGATGGGCAGGATCACCTCGTCGCCCAGGAAGCTCCACAGCTCCACCTGGACGCCGGCGGATGCTCCGAATTCGAAGCCGCCCTCGGGCTCAACCCGCGGGCGGTACAGCCGGAAGATGCGTGCCTGCCGGTTGACGGAGAGTTCGCCGTCGGCCACCAGGACGGACGTCTTCTTCTTCGCATCCACGGTCATGGAGTAGAACGGCTCGTTCCGGCAGGCGTCAACGAGGGCGGACCGCAGCTTCTTTCGGTCCTTCCAGTCGAGGGCGACTACCGGACGGTCGTTGTTGCCCCGGACCAGCAGGTAGTCCAGGCCGGCCCCGTCCAGCACGTTCCGCAGGAAGAGCAGGTCCTCCACCATGGCCTGGTAGGGCGTGCGGGTGTCGTTGATCAGCGCATACCGGCCTGACCGGCGAACGACGTCGGGGCGGTGCTTGAGGCGCGCCACAGCCGCCGGCGACGTTTCTTCCGCGAGTGCGGGCGCGTCCTCGGACGCCTGAGCGCCGTAGTAGATGTCGTCCTGAACCGTCACGTCCGTAATGGTGTTTCTCCCAAGCCTCGAGGGGTGAAGTCTTACTTGCATGATAGTCCTGCCGGTAAAACATGCCGGGCAGGCGGCCGGGCGGTGGCCCGCCCTCCGGGCTGTTCCCGCCCTTATCCCGCGGCAGCGGGCTTAGCCAAGCAGAGCCTGCCGCCAGCTGGACAGGAACGCCGCCCCGGCGTCGTCGTGAATGACAGTCTCCGGCAGGCCCAGGTCGACGGCGGTGAGAACGTCGTACGGTTTGGCCGGGACGCCGTCCGCGGGGCGGACGTCGACGTGCTTCACGGCGTGGTCGTTGTGGTGCAGCCAGTCGGCCATGGCGTAGTCCGTGCGGGAATCGCCGACCGTCCGCCAGGCTTGCGGCGTGATGCCCTGGGCGGCCAGCAGCTCCACGGCGCGGCTCGCGCCAAGGTCCTTGCCCAGCCGGACGGACTCAATGTCCGTGGAAATAATGGTGGGGTCCACGCGGTAGTCGATTTCGTCGTCGGAGTTCGGTGCGTGGTGCTCCAGCCGCACGACGCCGAAACCGTGACGCTCCATGAGTTCCAAGGCCTCCGCATCAAACAGCTTCTGCTCGGCGAGGTACTCACTGCTCGGCACCTCGATGTGCTGTTCCACCGACACCATGGCGCGCTTGGTTTCATCGAAGAACATGTGGGAGGCGTAGTCCTCGGCCACCATGCGCCGGATATCGTCGCCGTAGGCCGCCGGCACGGCAAGCTCGTGGTCCACGTGGATGGGGCCGGGGCCGGCCGCCGTGTAGCTGAACCACACGGCGCCCTTTTCGCAGATGGCGTGGATCAGCGTTCCCCCGGGCATTCCGGCCGCGATCATGGGCTCCATGACCTGCTCCCGGATGAACGCGTCCGAGCGCCCGGTGTTGAAGATGACCGGTACCCCGGCGC
This sequence comes from Arthrobacter sp. NPDC056691, assembly GCF_042791415.1. Taxonomy (NCBI): domain Bacteria; kingdom Bacillati; phylum Actinomycetota; class Actinomycetes; order Micrococcales; family Micrococcaceae; genus Arthrobacter; species Arthrobacter sp. NPDC056691. The sequence goes on along the minus strand of NZ_JBHTXX010000009.1, from coordinate 127,057 downwards.
TCGCGAGAGCCACCAGATCGGCAATGATTTCCGGTTTCACATCCCTGCTCACCGGGCTGGCGACCGGCCCGTCGACGTCCAGGAGAAGAGCCAGTGCGGGTGCCGACGGAGTGTGGGCGCCGAACCCGGTGGCGGGGTTCGCTGAAGGTGCAGTCATGGCTCCATTCTGTCAGCCGGCACCGGCCATTCCGCCCAGACTGCGGGCGGCGGCCAGCATGTGACACATAGTTACTGTTTGGCTACAACCTCCCGCGGCGCGCTGATTCCACATTCCCTTGGACCGGCCAGTTGCTTACGCTTGCAGGGTGATATTCAAAGCTGTGGGCGAGGGACGCCCTTACCCCGACCATGGTTTCAGTACCCCCAAAGACTGGGCGGCGCTTCCGCCCCGTCCCGTGCGGCTGGATGAACTTGTGACCACCAAGCGGACCCTGGACCTTGAAGCGCTCCTTGCCGAGGACTCCACTTTCTTTGGCGACCTGTTTCCGCACGTGGTGCAGTACCAGGGCACCCTCTACCTGGAGGACGGCCTGCACCGGGCGGTAAGGACGGCACTCCACCAGCGCACCGCGATACACGCAAGGGTGCTTGTGATCGATGGCTAGAAGACCCAAAGACCTGACCGTTCTCCACGGTCACCGCGTGATTACCGGCCCCGAGCTCAGGGCCACGTTCGTCGAAGATGACGAGAACGCGGAAAACCCGGGCCGGCTCCGCCGCCGGATCCTGCACGGTGTGGTGCTCGTGCTGCTGCTGGGCCTCATTGTCGCGGGCATCATGGGTGCGATGGGCGTGATGAGCGGTCAGATCAAATTTCCGTCCGCCATCCAGGCCCAGGAGAATTCCTCTGTCTGCCCCGCCACAACTTTCGACTACACGCCGCCCGCCAAGGTGACGGTGAATGTCTTCAACGCCACAAGCCGCAACGGCCTGGCCAAGGCGGCGGCCAATGAATTCAAGGCCCGGAAGTTTGCTGTTGCCAAGGTGGCCAACACGCAGACCGGCTACCGCGGCGTGGCGGCCATCGTCTCGGGTGCTGCCGGACAGTCGGCGGCCTTTACCGTCCAGCGGAATCTGCCTGGCTCCGACTACTTCCAGGACGGGCGCAAGGACGCCAGCGTGGATGTGATCCTGACCAGCGACTACCGCGGCCTGGTCAAGCCGCAGCTCGTTGACCAGACGCCGGGCCAGCTCAGCTGCCCGCGGGAAAGCCGGCGCGTCGCCGACGACTCGCAGTGGCCGGTCATGCCCACCCAGGGCGCCAAGCGCTGAACCCCAGCCGGGTGATGCTTAGCCGGGTGATTCTTAGCCGGCCGCAGCGGCCGGCGGCTGCAGGCGGAGGGGGCGGCCGCCGTCGTCGAACCTTGCCCCGGCGCCCAACTGGATGAAGCGGACGGTCCGGGAGACCCTTTCCTCCAGGTCTTCGGAGGCGTCGGCGCCGCGGGCGGCGCTGGAGGAGAGCGTGCCGTGGATCAGCTGCGCCTGCTGCAGGGGATCGGCCACCGGAAAATAGCCCTGGTCCATGCCGTCGCGAAGAATGTCCTGCAGCATCTCGCTCAGCCCGTCCACGTGGTCCGCGAGCTTGGCAAACGACGCCGGCGAGAGGACGGCGCCCATGGCCGGTCCCGGGGGCAGATGGCGCCGGCTGAGATCCTCCACCTGGGCCCGCACGTACAGGGCCAGCCGGTCCACCGGGTTGTCCAGCCGGGACAGCGATTCGCGCAGCCCGGTCATGAACCGCTCCGTCTCCACGAGGGCGTACGCGATGAGCAGCTCTTCGATGTCGGCGTAGTAGTTGTAGACAGCCGTGCGGCCGATCCCCGCGTGCCGGGCGACATCCGTCATGGTGAGCCCGGGCAGCCCGTGGGAGAAGAGGAGCTCACCAAAGGCGTTCAGGATGCGGCGCTGGGTCTCGGCGCGTTGCGCAGCGTTGCTGGGGGCCGATATCCGTGGCATAGGGACACTTTACCGCGATCTGTCACCAAACCCTTCCGAGTTTTTGTCCAGATAATGGGCCCTAAATGCCTTCCAGGGGACGATATCTGGACAAAAACTCGGCTGTGCAGACGGGGTAGCTGTTCAGACGGGGCAGCCGTCCGGGCCGCACGCCCCGGCGTTTTCTGCCGCTGTTTTCCGGGCGCCGTTGTTTTCCGAGCCCACCATCCCGAGCGGGTGCGACTCCTGCCACGCCTGCTCGAGGGCCATGGTGAAACTCGCCGCGGGCCGGGCCCCGGACAGCCCGTACTTGCGGTCGATCACGAAGAACGGAACGCCGCTGATGCCCAGGGCGCGGGCTTCGGCGAAGTCGTTGCGGACGTCGTCGGCGTACTTGTCGGAGCTGAACAGCTCGGCGACGTCGCCGGCGTCGAGCCCCAGATCCGAGCCAACCGACGTGAGGTAGTCGGGGCTGCCGATGTCCTTGCCGTGCTCGAAATGGTCGCTGAGCAGCCGCTCCTTGGCCGCATCCTGCTTGCCGTGGGCGGCAGCCAGGTGGATCAGCCGGTGGGCCGTGAAGCTGTTGGCAACCACGACGGCGTCAAACCGGTAGTTGAGGCCCTCACCTTTGGCCTGCGCTGCTACCTGCTCGAACATCTGCGTCACCTGGCTGGCGGCCATGCCCTTGCGCTTGCTGAGGTAGTCCAGTTCGGTGCCGTCGTAGTGCTCGGGCACGCCTGGGTCCAGCTGGTAGCTGCGCCACTGCACCTCCACCTGGTCGCGGTGCGGGAACTCGGCAAGGGCGGTCTCGAAACGGCGCTTGCCGATGTAGCACCAGGGGCAGGCGACGTCTGACCAGATCTCGATCTTCATGCCTGCGACAACCCGCATATCCCGCCGTGCATTCCTGCCGGGACAGTTGCTTTGGTCACGCCGGCTGACTGTTGTTGGGAGCCCGGCTTCACGCGAGCCCTTGTCTGGCGGTGTGCCCGGCCATATTGTGTGGACTAGCTCCCGGCGGTCAGGCCGTACCTTCGTGGGAGGCAAAAGTGCGCATTGGACTCATATCGGCACCGTGGATCCCGGTTCCGCCGCCCGGGTACGGCGGCACCGAACGGGTGGTGGACAGCCTCGCGCGCGGGTTCGCAGCAGCAGGGCATGACGTCCTGCTGGCAGCCCCGTCCGACAGTACCTGTCCCGTTCCCCTGGCCCCGCGGATGCGGCCCTCGGAACCGGCTGACATGGGGTTCGCACTGTCGGAGCTGAGCCACATCATCAGGGCCTACGACGGCATGGCCGGCGTCGACATCATCCATGACCACACCATGAGCGGGCCGCTCTATGCCCACCGTCCGGCCCGGGTCCCGGTGGTCACCACTATCCACATCCGCCTGGCCCCGCAGGCCGTGGACTTGTACAGCGCCATCGGGAAGACCACGGGCATCATTGCCATCTCCCATGACCAGGTCAGCCGTTCGCCGGAAGTCCCGGTGACGAAGGTGATCCACCATGGCATGGATGTGGCGTCAGTTCCGGTGGGGCAGGGGAACGGTGGCTACCTGTGCTTCGTCGGACGGCTGTCCCCGGACAAGGGCATCCTTGAGGCCATCCAGATCGCCCGTGCCGCAGTAATCCCGCTGCGCATCAGCGCCCGGATCCAGGGACCCGAGGAGCAGGGCTATTTCGACGACGTCGTCAGGCCGGCGCTGGGGCCCGACGTGGAGTTCACCGGGCCGCTGTCCGACGCCGAAAAATATGAACTGGTGGGCGGCGCGCTCGCGTTCCTGAATCCGATCCAGTGGCCGGAACCGTTCGGCCTCGTGATGATTGAGGCGCTTGCCACCGGAACGCCCGTTGTGGGGACCCCTTTCGGTGCTGCCCCGGAAATCGTGGAGCATGGTGTCACGGGCTACCTGGGCAGCGTCGACCAGCTCGCCGGGTTCGCCGCCCAGGCCGCAGGCCTCAGCCGGGAAGCCTGCCGCGCGTCGGCGGAGCAGCGCTTCAGCTCGGCCCGCATGGTGGCCGACCATCTGGCGCTCTACAGACAGATCCTCGGCGGACAGGCCCTCGGCGGACAGGCCCTCGGCGGACAGGCCCTCGGCGGACAGGCTGCGGGGCGCGGCCCGGGGGCTTAGCCGGCGGCTGTCTGGAGGTACGCCCTGATGCTGTCGACCACCAGTTGATGGTCGTCGTCGGACGAAAGCCCGGACACCGTGACCGCGGCGACGACGCCCGCCCCGCGGACGCGGACCGGGAACGATCCGCCGGCCAGCGTGTAGTCCTCCGGGGCGAGCCAGCCGCCCTGCGTGGGGTCGAAGTCCTTGGACGCGAACTCCTCGCCGAGCAGGGCGGTGCTGTGTTCGAAGCGCAGGGTGCTGGCCGACTTGCGGCGGATCCACTCCTCCTGGTCCGCGGTGGCCCCGGGCAGGACGCAGCGGAAGAGAACCACGTTGTGCCGCCGGATATCGATGGCAACGGCATGCCCCGCGGCGATCGCCCGGTTGGCGATGAGCGAGCCCAGGCTCCACGCATCGTGGTGGTCGAATCCGGGAAAGACGAGTTCCTCTTCGTGTTGCTGCAGCTCAGTGATCCGGGACTGGACGGTTTCAGTCATTGGGGGTCCCTTCCGGGGCGGCGTCGGCGTCGTACTTGAGGCCGATCTGGCGGCGGATCTCGTCCATGGCGGCCATGACGGCCACGCTCTCGGCCGGTGGGAGAACGGTGCCCGCGGTGTGACCGTCCCGGATGAGGCGCTCCATCTCGGCCGCCTGGTACTGCATCCCCCTGCCGGTCACCGGCTGGTCGAAGCGCTCCAGGACGTTACCGGCATTGTCGAACCGGGTGAAGGGCGTCGGGTTGTACCAGGTGGGTTCGATGTCGATCCAGCCTTCAGTCCCGATAATGGCTGCCCGGTTGTTTGATGCGGTGTCCAGGGCGCAGTCCACAAGAGCCTGTTGTCCGTCCGGGTAATCGAAGATTGCTGCCGTCTGCCGGTCTACGCCGGTGGCCGTCGTCGCGGCGCTGGCCCGGATGCTGGCCGGTGCGCCCAGGACGTCGAGGACAAACGACACGGGGTAGACGCCGAGGTCCAGCAGGGCACCGCCGCCCAGGGCAGGATCGTTGAGCCGGTGCGCGGGATCCTTGGGAAGGTTCTGGTTGTGGCTGGCCGTGACCTTCCGGATCTGCCCGAGTGAGCCCTCGGCGATGATCTCACGGAGCCGGACCATGTGAGGGAGGAAGCGGCTCCACATCGCCTCCAGCACCACCAGCCCCTTGGCTTCGGCCAGCGCCACGATGTCCTGCGCTTCCCGGGCATTGATGGTGAAGGGCTTCTCCACCAGCACGTGTTTACCGGCGTTCAAAGCCAGCAGTGCGTGGGCGTGGTGGAAAGTGTGCGGCGTGGCAATGTAGACAACGTCAACGTCGGGGTCCGCGGCCAGCGCTTCGTAGCTCCCGTGGGCAGTGGGAATCCCGAACTGTTCGGAGAATGACTTGCTGGATTCCAGCGTGCGGGAACCCACAGCCTGGACTGTGAAGCCGTGATCGGCCAGGTCCTGTGTTTGCAGCCCGGCGATAAACCCGGTGCCGAGGATTCCCCAGCGGATTTTCCCGTCGGAAGTGCCGGTGTGTTGTGTAGTCACGTTGTTAGTCCTTTAAGGTGTCGGTGAGCGGGTAGGCGACGTACGCGAACCTGGATGAATCGGGCGCCCAGCTGTTGACGTTCAGCGTTCCCTGCCCGCCGAAGAGGGGCCAGGTCTGCAGCGGCGCGGCCCAGTCATCGGTAGAGACAAGCACGACGTCGACCGGAAGGTCCGCGGGGTGGCCTTGCGTACCGCCGGGGAAACGGATGTAGCTGGCCAGCCGGCCGTCGGGGGACAGATGCGGGAACCAGTCGACTGTGTCGCTCGCGAGGAGCTGCTCGAAACCGCTTCCGTCAACCTGCACGCGGGCTAGCTGGGCGTGGCCGGGGAGGGAGCTGAAGGACTCCGTGTTCAGGTAGAGCCACTTTCCGTCGGTCGAGTATTCCGGTCCGTCGCAATGGCCGGGGCCGACATCGACGCCGGCGGTAACGCCGCCGTCGGACGGTATGGTCCTGAGGCGGCCCGGCTGCGTAAAGTCGCCGGCCTCGATGCCGACGTATGCCAGCTGGGATCCATCCGGGCTGACGCCGTGCAGGAAGTGGAACGAGCCGTCGTCCTCGGTGATCCGGGTCGCCGGGCCTCCACTCAAAGCTGCCCGGTAGATGTGGCCGTCGTTCGCCGAGAGGAAGATGCCGGTGCCGTCGGGCGCCAGGACATGGTCGTTGTTGAGGTCGGGGATCCCGGCGAGCGGAACCTGGCTGATGGTCCGGCCGGGCAACTCAAACCGCCACAGCTTCCCGTCCCCGTTGAGGATGAGGGCCGAGCCGTCAAGGGTCCAGTTGGGCGCTTCGAGGAGGAGTTCGTCGGTGCTGTAGACGAGTTCGGATTCGCCTGTGACGGACGCTATCCAGACCTCGCAGCGCTGGCCGGGCTGAAGGGTACGCAGCATGCTCAGAGCTCCTTGATCCGGATGTTCCGCCAGCGGCATTGCGCGCCCTTTCCCCACCGGGCTTCGCCGAACATGGCGTCGTTGTCGTGCACCTCGAGGGCGATGTGCCCGCGGCTGCCGAGCACTCCAAAGATTGCCCCGGGATCATAGTCGGGGGAATCGAGCGTGGCGGTGTCCAGCTCTGCGACTTTGAGGCCGTTGACCCAGGTGGTGATCACCGGCATCGGCCCGACGCAGCGGATCCGCAGCTCGTTCCAGTCGTCCCAGCGCCACACGTTCAGGAAATCCCCGACGGCGGCGGCATGGCTCAGGCGGGCCCGCTTTTCTTCCGTAACCGGTTCCACCGAGGTGGCCGGGTCATCGGCGACGAGCCCAACCGGCCGCCCGTCGTCGTCGTATTTTGCGTCGATGGCGAACGGAACAGCCGAGAAGCTTGCCAGGCCGTTGCCGAAGAAGCCGCCGATCCCGCCGGACGGGCGGTGGTCCACGAGCACCTGGAACCCCTCCCAGCTGTCCCGCTGGCGCCGGATCATCACGCCGGTGTCGGCCGGCCAGTCGGGGCGCATTTCGAGCACGAGTTCGAAGTCGCCGAACGACTGGTCGCTGACGAGATAGCCGCCGTAGCCGCTGCCGGGGGTGTCCTGCTCACCGACCAGCACGCCGTCCTCCACGAACCAGCGTGCCGGGTGCTTCTCGGGTTCCACCGGGCGGGCGAGGCCCAGCCGGTCGAAGTGCTCCAGCACTGATGGACCGCCCGGATAGACGGTGCCGTAGATCCGGGGTGCCGGATGCCAGCCGGCCAGGCTCTCGCCGTCGAAAATTGGAACGAACTCGTGCATGGGTGCAATTCCTTTGGCGGTCCGTGGAGTTTTTGTCCAGGTATCGGCCGCAAAAGGCACTTTTGCTCGCGATATCTGGACAAAAACTCCACTGGGAAGGGGTTAGTCTTTCGCGCTGAAGGCGGCGTCGAAGCTGGTCTGGGAGGAGGGGAAGTCGAACTTCTTCAGCGCGGCGAGGGCTTCGGGGGCGCCGTGGAGGCGGTCCATGCCGGCGTCCTCCCACTCGATGGAGATGGGGCCGTCGTAGCCGATCGCGGTCAGGGCGCGGAAGGAGGATTCCCAGGGCACGTCGCCGCGGCCGGCGGAGACGAAGTCCCAGCCGCGGCGGGGGTCGCCCCAGGGCAGGTGCGAGCCCATGACGGTGTTCCGGCCGGTGGGGCGGAGCTTGGTGTCTTTGCAGTCGACGTGGTAGATCCGGTCTTTGAAGTCCCAGATGAAGGAGACGGGGTCGATGCCCTGCCACATGAAGTGGGAGGGGTCCCAGTTGAGGCCGAATGCTTCGCGGTGGCCGATGGCTTCGAGGGTGCGGACGGTGGTCCAGTAGTCGTAGGCGATCTCGGACGGGTGGACTTCGTGGGCGAACTTCACGCCGTTTTCGTCGAAGACGTCCAGGATGGGGTTCCAGCGGTCGGCGAAGTCCTGGTAGCCGGCCTCGATGACTTTTTCGGGGACGGGCGGGAACATGGCGACGTACTGCCAGATGGAGGAGCCGGTGAACCCGACGACGGTGTCCACGCCGAGGGCTTTGGCGAGCCGGGCCGTGTGTTTCATTTCCTCGGCTGCGCGCTGGCGGACGCCTTCGGGGTCGCCGTCGCCCCACACCTTGGACCCGACGATGGCTTCGTGGCGGAAGTCGATGGGGTCATCGCAGACGGCCTGGCCCTTGAGGTGGTTGGAGATCGCCCAGACCTTCAGGTTGTACTTTTCCAGGACGGCGAGTTTGGACTCGACGTAGCCGGGTTCGTCCCAGCGCCAGGCGTCCAGGTGGTCCCCGGAGACGGCGATTTCCAGGCCGTCGTAGCCCCAGCCTGAGGCGAGGCGGGCGACTTCCTCGAAGGGGAGGTCGGCCCACTGGCCGGTGAACAGGGTGTACGGGCGGGGCATGGTCAGGCTCCTTCGGTTGCGGGGTTGGTCAGGGGTGCGGCGGCTGCGCCGGCGGGCTGGACGAGTTGGATGGTGGCGCTCTTGGCTGCCGCTGACTCCTCGACGGCGGCCAGCACGCGCTGCACAGCGAGGCCCTCCTCGAACGACGGCGACGGCGCGTCACCGGTGCCGATCGCGGCCAGGAAGTCGCGGATCTCGTGCGTGAATGTGTGTTCCCAGCCGATGATGTGGCCCTGCGGCCACCACGCCTCCAGGTACGGGTGAACGGGCTCGTTGACCAGGATCCGGCGGAAGCCCTGCTCCCGCACGGGAACGGTGGCGTCCAGGAAGCCGAGTTCGTTCAGGTCCTCGAGGTCAAAGAGGATGGTGCCCTTCTCGCCGTAGATCTCCAGCTTCAGGGAGTTCTTCTGTCCGGTGGCCACCCGGGAGACTTCGACGGAGGCGATTGCCCCGGAGGCGAGGGACAGCGTGGCCCAGGCGGCGTCGTCGACCGTTACATCCTCTGGCCCGTGCTTGCCGGGCCGGACCGGGGTGAAGGTGTGCAGCCGGCCGGAGACCTCGGTGACGGCGTCTCCGAGGAGGAAGAGGACCTGGTCGATCGCGTGCGAGGCAATGTCCCCGAGGGCGCCGGACCCGGCGGTTTCCTTGTTCAGCCGCCAGGTCATGGGTGATTCCGCGTCGGCGAGCCAGTCCTGCAGGTAGGCCGCCCGGACGTGCCGGACGGTGCCGAGCCTGCCCTCCGCGATCAGTTCCCGGGCCAGGGCCAGGGCGGGCACGCGGCGGTAGTTGAACCCGACCATGGACTGCACCCCGCGTGCACGGGCGGCCTGGGCCGCGGCAGTCATGGCCTCGGCCTCGGCCAGGGTGTTCGCCAGCGGCTTCTCCACGAGTACATGCTTCCCGGCTTCGAGGGCGGCGATGGCGATCTCGGCGTGCATCCAGCCCGGGGCACAGATGTCCACGATGTCGATGTCCTCCCGCTCCAGGACCGAACGCCAGTCCGTCGCGGACTCGGCCCAGCCATACTTGGCCGCGGCGGCGGCGACCTGGCCGGCGTCCCGGCCCACGAGCACCTTCTGCTCGAAGACCGGGACGTCGAAGTATGACGCGACGTTCCGCCACGCATTCGAGTGGGCCTTGCCCATGAAGGCATAGCCGATCATTGCCACACCCAAAGGGCGCTTGGCTCCCGGCGGGGTGCCGGGGGATTCGGAGGAAGTCATTGGTTGTTCCTAGAGGGTGGGGGCGGTGGGGTTCCAGTCCTCGGGGAGGGCTGCGGACGCGGGAGCGGAGCTTTCGACGTCGACGAACGTTCCCGATTCCATGGACTCGGAGATCGAGACCATGGTGTCCAGGACGTGGTAGGCGAGGTTGCCGGTGGCGCGGTGCGGAACGCCGGCGCGGATGGAGCGGGCCATGTCCAGCACGCCCATGCCGCGGCCGTTGGCCGGGCCGGTGGCAGGAACGGTGGTCCATTCCTCGTCGCCGGCGCGCCAGAGCCTGATGTCGCCGTCGAAAAAGTTCGGGTCCGGCAGGGAGAGGGTGGCCTCGGTGCCGGTGATCTCCACGAATCCCATCCGCAGGCGCGGCGACTCGAACGAGAACACGCTGTGCGAGGACTGGCCGCCCTCGAACTGGGCCATCGCCGAGACATGGGTGGGTACGTCCACGGTGAATTCCTCGCCGGCCTTGGGCCCGGAGCCGATGACGCGGACCTCCTTGGCCTTGGACCCGACGGCGGCCACCTTCCGGACCGACCCGAACGTCTGGATCAGGGCGGTGAGGTAGTACGGGCCCATGTCGAACAGCGGGCCGGCACCGTACTGGAACAGGAACGCCGGGTTCGGGTGCCAGGACTCCGGTCCGGGGGTCTGGAACGTGGTCATGGCGGTGAGCGGCGTGCCGATGTCGCCGCGTTCGATGAGCCGGCGTGCGGTCTGGAGCCCGGCGCCGAGGAACGTGTCCGGGGCGGTGCCGAGGCGGATGCCCGCGGCGTCGGCCGTCTTCAGCAGCCCCAGGCCTGATTCGCGGTCCAGCGAGAACGGCTTCTCGGTCCAGACGTGCTTGCCGGCGTTGACGGCGGCGGTGGCCACCTCCACGTGCGCGGCCGGGATGGTCAGATTGACGATGATTTCGACGTCGGGATGGTTCAGCGCGGCGTCCACGCCGCCCCACTCCGGGATGCCGTATTCCTTCGCGCGTGCCTCGGCGGCCTCTTCGAAGAGGTCAGCGATGACGAGGACCTTCAGGTCCGGGAAGACGGTCAGGTTGTCCAGGTACTGCTTGCTGATGTTGCCGGCGCCGATGACGCCGACGCCGACCGGCCCGCGGCCGCTTGCCGGAGTCTGGACAGCGCTCATGCCTTTGCCCCTTCGGTGGCCTGGGCGGAGTCGGAGTTCAGGAAGCTGAGCGACTGGGTTATGCCCTCGAAGATGTCCCCGGAGTAGTCGTCGAACTCCACCACGCCGACTTCCAGCGACTTTGCCGCGCCGATGACGTCCCATACTGCGATCTTGCCCTGGCCGGCCGGCTGCTGGGCCTTGGTGTCGGTGTTCAGCGGGCCGTCCTTGATGTGGATGAACTTCACCCGGTCACCCAGTTTGGTCAGGATCTCCACCGGATCCTGGCCGCCCACGGCAACCCAGTAGGTGTCCACTTCCAGGACCAGTTCCGGGTCAAGCAGCCCTTCGAAGTACTCCAGCGCGGTCTGGCCCTCGACGGTGGATTCCAGCTCCCAGGCGTGGTTGTGGTAGCCGACGCGGATCCCGTACTCGGCGCCCTTCTTGGCGGCCGCGTTAAGCTTGGCCGCGGTGGCCTGGATGTCCTCGGCCTTCTGCCAGTGCTCGGCAGGGAGGTACGGATCGATGACGGTGCTGATGCCGAGTTCCTTCGCGGCGGCGAATATTTCGTCCTGGTCCTGGCTGAGCAGCGGTGCGTGGCCGGACGGGGAAGTGAGGCCGTTCTCCTTCAGCGCGGCACCCAGCTCCTTGGCCGTGGCCACGAAGTTGTAGGGCTCCACCTGCGTGAACCCGATCTCCGCCACCTTCTTGATGGTGCCGGGCAGGTCCTCCTGGATGGCGTTGCGCAGGGTGTACAGCTGGAGTGAGTAAGACATTTCGTTCCTTTGCGGGTTCTGTATGGGTTCGAAAAACGGTTGGGTTCGGTGAACGGAGGCGGCTAGCGGCCGGCGAGGGATCCGCCGATGCCGCCGACGCTGAAGTATTTGTTGAGGGCGGCGAAGACGATGACGGGCGGGAGCATCATGACGACGGCGAGGGCCATGACGCCGGACCAGTCGGTGTTGTTTTGCTGGAAGAAGGACTGCACGCCCATGGGCAGGGTGAAGATCTCGTTGGAGCGCAGGAACACGATCGCGACGAGGTAGTCGTTCCAGGCCAGCAGGAAGGCGAAAATAGCGGTGGAAAGCACGCCCGGCAGGGAGTTGCGGAGCACCACTTTGGTGAAGGAGCCGAAGACGGAGCAGCCGTCGATCCAGGAGGCTTCCTCGAGGCTGATGGGGATGGAATCGAAGTAGGCGGCCATCATCCAGGTGGCCACGGTCATGGTGGAGCCGACGTAGATGATGGTCAGGCCCATGAGGTTGTCCACGAGTCCCATGCCGGCGAACAGGATGAACAGCGGCACCACCGAGGTGATGATCGGCAGGGACTGCATGACGAACAGCAGCAGGGAGTAGCCGGAGACGGCCTTGCTGCGCCCGCGGGAAAGGACGTACCCGGCCGGGGCTGCGACGGCGACGGAGACCACCACGGTGGAGAGCGTGGTGATCAGGCTGTTCTGCAGCCACGTTGCCGCCAGCGTCTTGGAGAAGACGTTGGCGAGGTTCTCAAACGTCAGTCCCGTGGCGGTGCTGTTGGGTCCCGGGGTGAAGGCCAGGAGCACCGTGACCATGATGGGCACGAGGACGACGGCGGTGATGGCCAGGATCGCGGTGAAGCGCCACCAGCGTCCGCGCATGCCGGCTTCGGAGAGAGCGCGGCGGGGTTTGCCGGCGTCGACGCCGAGGGCAGGGCCGGTTTCGGGGTGGGCGTGGAGTACTGCGCTCATTATTCGACGCTCGACTTTCGGATCTGGCGGTAGAGGAGAACGGAGACGACCACGAGGGTGAGGGTCATGAGGAAGGCGATGGCGACGCCGGGGCCGGTGGCGAAGTCCTGGAAGACGGTGCGGTAGGCGAGGACGACGAGGGAGGTGGTGGCGTCTACGGGGCCGCCGCCGGTCAGCAGATAGATGGTGGGGAAGTCGTTGACGCAGAAGATCGTCATCAGGATCCAGCTGATGTAGGTGGAGCGGGCGATCAGCGGCAGGGTGATCTGGGTGAACTGCTGGAAGGGGGTGGCACCGTCCATGCTGGCCGCTTCGTAGACAGTGCCGTCCACGGAAGCCAGGGCGGCGGAGATCATCATCATCATGAAGGGGAAGGACACCCAGACCTTGAAGATCATGACCATGACGGCGGCCAGGTTGGGGTCGGCGAGGAAGAGCGGGGTGCCCAGGCCGAGGTTGCGGAACAGGGACGGGATGAGGCTGTCCGGGGTGGCGACCAGCCAGTTCCAGGCGGTGGAGGACACCACGATAGGGACCACCCAGGGCAGGAGCAGGAGGACCTTGAAGGTGCCGCCGGCCGGAATCTTGGTGCGCAGCAGCAGGGCCAGGCCGAGGCCGACGAGCCAGGAGCCGAAGACGCCGACGATGGTGAACCACAGGGTGAACTGCGCGGCCTTCCAGAACGCGGGGGAGGACAGGACGGTGGCGAAGTTGTCGGCGCCGACGAAGTTGCCGGTCTGGATGAGGTTGCCGTCGTGGGTGGCCTGGACGCCGGCGTAGACCAGCGGGTAGCCGTGGATCAGGACGAGCAGGACCACAGAGGGGATCAGGAGCCAGAAGAACGTCCTGGTGGTTTGAGCCGAAAGCTTGCTCTTGCGGTTGGCGCCGGTGCTGCGGGACCCGCCCCCGGACCCGCCGGGCGCAAGGCCCCGGCGGGCCCGGGCCAGGCCGGACTGTGCAGTAGTGGAAGTCATGGCGGCAGGGCCTACTTCTTGATGGTGGACTTAAGCCCGGACTCGAACGCCTGCAGTGCTGTCTTGGCGTCGGTCTTGCCCGTGAGGATGGTCTGCGTCAGCTGGTTCAGGGCCTGGCCGCCGTCAAGGACGGCCAGATCGGCGCTGAGCGTGTTGCCCTGCGCCGCGAAGGTCTTTCCGATGGGCTGGTATTCCTTGACGATCTTGACGTTGTTCGGGTCCTGCGTGAACTCCGGCAGTTCGGTGATGGACTTGAACACCGGAAGCGCGTTCATCAGCTTCTTCTGCCACAGTTCCTTGATCTGGCCGAGGTAGTACACCAGGAACGCCTCGGAGGCCTCCTGCGACGGGGTGTTGGTGTACATCATGATGTTGTTGGGGAAGATCAGCGCGGCCTTGTCGCCGTGCGGTCCGGCCATGGGGCTGGCCACCACGATATCGCCGGACGTGTCGCCCACGCGCTCGGGAACACCCAGGGTCAGCATGCCGAACGCGGCCTTCTTGTCCTTCCACTGGGCATTGAGGTTGTCCGTGGTGTAGCTGACGGCAGCGGGGTCGATGACGCCGTTGGAGACGAGCTCCAGCAGGAATTCGATGGCCTCGACGTTGCGGTCGTTCATGACATCCAGCTGGCCGTCCTTGGTGAAGACGCCACCGCCGTTGTTGAGCATCATCATGATCATCAGGTGGTTGCCGATGTTGTTGCCGGCGCCGGAGCCGGTAGCGAATCCCACGGCACCGATGTTCTTCATCGCCTTGCCGGCCTCAAGGAGCGAAGCCCAGTCCTTCGGCACATCCACGCCGGCCTTCTCGAACAGGGACTTGCGGTACCAGAGCGGGCGGATGTCCAGCTGCCACGGAACTGCCACGTAGCCCTTGTCAGTCTTGAACGGTTCGAGCACTCCCGGCAGGAAATCATCGAACTGGCCGTTCTTCTTCAGCGCGTCAACCACCTTGTCCGCGTAGGCGATCTGGCCCTGCTGCTCGAACTGGAATGCCTGGAAGCCGCCGCCGGTGGAGACCGCCGGCCCGGTCTTGGACGCTACGGCGGAGGAGAACGTCTGGTAGAAGTTGTTCCACTGGATGAGCTGGTAGCTTGCCTTGCTATTGGCTCCGGAGAACCCCTCGGTGATCTTCTTGGCGGCGTCGTTGTAGGCCGGCGTTGCCCACGGCATGTCCCAGAACTTGATAGCGCCGCCGGCGCCGCCGCCCTGGGAGGCCGAGCCGCCGCCGCACGCGGCCAGAAGCGGGACGGAGGCTGCGGCTGCGGCGAAGCCGAGGAATCCCCGGCGGGAAAAGGCGGAAGAAGCGACGGAGGATTTAGCAGACACGGTGTTTCCTTTCAGGCCCGGGCTGCTGAACGCCCGGTCCCTTCTCGACGATGAGTGGATTGTGCAGGTGTAGCGGAAATGCGGTGAGGCTGTTGTCTAACTGGTGAGCTGGCTGATGAGTGAGGTAACCGCGGTGAACCGTTCCAGGTCGTAGGCGGGGTCCCCCGAGGTGATGTGCGTGTGGATCCTGGACCAGCTGGTCCGGTGGGCCGATTCGTAGATGGTGGGGAGCGTCGTCGCCCCTTCTGCCATGACAGCGCGGACCTCGGCCGGCCACGCGGCTGCCGGGTCCGGCAGCACGACGTCGGCACGGCCAGTGGAGGTGAGAACGGTGATGCTTGCGGTGGCCGGCAACGACGACGTGATGATGCCCTGCAGCGCCGCGGGGGCTCCTCCGGGAAGGACGGCGGCCACGGTGTAGCCGTTGCCGCTGCGCTGGATCATCCGCGCGTTGCGCAGTTCGATTCCGGACTGCAGGACGGCGGAGAGCTGTTCTGCCAGCAGTTGCAGGGGGTCCGTGCCGGGCGGTGCCACGGCAACCGAGTCCATCAGCACGGCGTTGGCCAGTGCATCGGCAATGACGCCCTGCACGTTTGCGCGGGGTCCGGTGAGCACTGCATTTCCGGCCCAGCGCTGGTCGAGCACCACTGCCGCGCCTGAATCGGACGCGACGCCGGCCAGCAGGTCCACATCCTCGGGCACCGGCGAGGAGACGACGACGCCCCGGGCGCCGCTGCGGATCGCGTTGGCTGCCCGTCCGGTCCAGCCTGAATGGCCGGCGACGGCGACGACGTCGGAGGAACCGGCCTGGGCAGGAGCGAAGGACAGGGGTAGGGAGGCGGCGACGCCGGCCACGGACCCTGCCGTTTGGGCCTCCGGGTCGGCGTACAGGGACAGTTGGGTGCTCATGCGTTGACCTCCTTGCCTGCGGCGACCCTGCCGTCGCCGTCGTCAACGAGGCTGACGGCGGCGTCGGCGATTGACAGGGCGAATTCCAGGTCGTGGATCAGTGTTTCGGCCGACGGCGGCTGTCCCGTTCCGCGGGCCAGCTCGGCGAGTTTGCGCCATTCGCCTTCATAGCCGTTGTGGCCGTAGGGACCAAGGACCAGGGTCTGCCCGCCCCTTCGGATCTGCGCTGCCGCGGAGCCCGCGTGCACATACGACGGCGTGAAGTCGATCTTCAGGGCGGCGTCGTTGCCGATGGCTTCGAACACCCAGGACGGCTCCCATGTGCCATTCATTGCCGCGCGCAGCTCGATGCTCACGGCCCCCGCACGCAGCGAGATGACATAGCCGAAAGGTTGCGCGATTTCGGCGTGCAGAACCTCCACGGACGCAAAGTCGGGGGTGAAGCGCCGGACGAGGGGAAGATCATGGATGGCCAGGCCCATCACACCGCCCCGGAGCATGGCCTTGATGACCTCGGGCTCGGTGGCGTCCCGCTCCGGCATGGGAACCCGGCCCACGATCTCGGTGGCGAAGTCCTCAAAGCGGGGGTTAGGCGGCAGGACGATGGAGGAACGGATGGTGTGCACCTGCTCCGGCAGATCCTCCCAAGCCGCCTCGGCCGCGAGCCAGCCCGGGTCGAAGGTGTGCATCGCGCCAACGATGATGGGAACGCCGGTTTCGGCCGAGACGGCGGAGATGCCGGCTGCCTCCTCGCCGGTCATCGCGAAGGGTTTCTCGCACAGCACCGCCTTCTTGCCGGCGCGGCAGCATGCGATGACCTGGGCGGCATGGAACTGGTGCGGGCTGCAGATGGCGACAATGTCCACGCCGGGATCGGCCAGCAGTTCCTCCATGCTGGTGCTGAAGCGTGCGCCGACCCTGCCCGCGACGGATTCGGCAACGGCCGGATCCACGTCCATGATGTGGCGCACCTCCAGGATGTCGGTGAGTCTGGCCAGGGACGGAAGATGGATCGCCTGGGTGACAGGCCCCGCGCCCAGGATGCCGACGCCAAGGGGCGCCCCTGATTGGTACTGGCTCGACAAGGTCTTTACCTCTTTGTAATCGCCGGAAAAAGCTCTGCCCGCCGCACCCGGTGCTTGCACGTGATGCGTCTCACAGCCCAACCTAGAACCACTTTTGCCGACCGTCAAGCAAAAGTTAGAAAGTTATCGACATTCTTTTTGTTCTGTGACACTCAGAAGCATTCGTGCTATCACTGAAGCCATGAGTCCACGAACGGATAATGGCCAGACGGCGGAGCCGGTTTCGGCCGAGGGTGCAGGCAGCCTGTCCCGCGCCGGCGACCTCTTTCAGCTGCTCCGCGACGGCAAGGCACGCACCCGGGCTGAACTGGCGCTGACCACGGGACTCGCCCGCTCCACGGTGGCGTCCCGCATTGATGCGCTGATTGCCTCCGGACTGGTGGGCCCCGCAGGTGAGGCGACATCGAGCGGCGGAAGGCCGCCGTCGCGCTTTGCCTTCAAGCCGGCCGCCCGGGCAGTGCTGGCCGTGGACGTCGGAGCCACCCACGTGATCATCGCAGTCACTGACCTGGGCGGAAACATCCTCAGCGAGCGGCGACTGGCCCAGGATGTTGCCGAGGGGCCGGAGGCAGTGCTGGGGCGGATCGCCACCGAGGCGACGTCTCTGCTGGCGGAGACCGGACGGACCACGGAAGACCTGGCCGGCGTCGGAATCGGCCTGCCGGGCCCCGTGGAGCATGCCACCGGCATGCCGGTGAAGCCGCCCATCATGCCGGGCTGGGACGGCTTCGACGTGGTCAGCTACGTCCAGCGCTCGTTCCCCGTCCCGGTGCTGGTGGACAACGACGTGAACATCATGGCGCTGGGTGAACGCACGGCGCACTGGCCGGAGCACGACAACTTCCTGTTCATCAAGGTGGCCACGGGCATCGGTGCCGGCATCATCAGCAACGGGGAACTGCAGCGCGGCGCCAACGGCACCGCCGGCGACCTGGGCCACGTCCGCGTGCCCAGGGGCGACGACGTCCTTTGCAGGTGCGGCAACTACGGCTGCCTTGAAGCGCTCGCGTCCGGTCCTGCCGTGGCGCGGGCACTGGCGGTGCAGGGTGTTGAGGCAGAGAGCGGGACCGACGTCCTTCGACTGGTGGCCGGGGGCAACCTGCAAGCCATCCAGGCGCTGCGCCAGGCCGGCCGTGATGTGGGCGATGTGCTCGCCACGGTGGTGAACCTCCTCAATCCCTCCGTCATTGTCATTGGCGGAAGCCTGGGCCAGGCCGGCGAGCACCTCATGGCGGGCGTGCGCGAAGTGGTCTACCGCAGGTCGCTGCCGCTCGCCACCACCCACCTGCGCATTGGCCTGTCCATGGCCGGTGACAAGGCGGCCGTGCTGGGAGCGAGCCAAATGGTCACCCAGCACGTGCTGTCCCCGACGGTCCTCGAAGCCACGCTGCAGGCTACGGGCTAGCCGCCGCCGGCCACGGGGGAGCCGCGCCGCCCACGGAAGACCAGCTTTCACATCCAAGCGAAAACGGAGTCTTGAACATTGAGCACGCAGAAAAATACGCCCCTGAGGGTTGGCGTCGCGGGGATCGGCTGGGCCGGCCAGCAGCACATCGAGGCCTACACGAAGATCGACGGCGTGGAACTCGTCGCGGTCGCCGCGATGGAGGAGGACCTGCTTGGGAAAATCAAGGCTGAGTACAGCGTCCCCCACACGTTTGCCCGCTGGGAGGACCTGATCGAATTGGACGGGCTCGACGCCGTCAGCGTTGCCGTGCCGACCTTCCTGCACGCCCCCATCGCCGTCGCCGCCCTGGACCGCGGCCTGCACGTCCTGAGCGAAAAGCCGCTGGCGCGCAACGGCGAGGAAGGCCTCCAGATGGTGGAGGCCGCGCGGAAGGCCGGCCGCGTCCTGGACGTGGCCTTCAACCACCGCCGCCGCGGCGACATCCAAAAGCTGAAAGGCATCATCGACGCCGGCGAACTTGGCCGGCCGTACTACGCCAAGGCGTCCTGGCTCCGCCGGCAGGGGATCCCCATGCTGGGCAGCTGGTTCACCAACCCCGCGCTGGCAGGCGGTGGACCGCTGGCCGACATCGGCGTTCACGTCCTGGACTATGCCCTGCACCTGCTGGGAGAACCCCGGGTCCTCTCCGTCTCGGCGTCGACCCATTCCGAGCTGGGCCCCCGCGGCCTGGGCGGCAACGCCCGTTACACCGCCATGAAGTCCTCCCACAAATTTGAGGTGGAGGACTTCGCCTCGGCGTTCATCCGGCTTGAAGGCGGCGGCACGCTGATCCTCGAAGCCGGCTGGGCAGCCTACCGCGACGAGGAGGACCTGATGGACTTCACCGTCTACGGCACCGACGGCGGAGCGGAACTCCGCGCCGTCGGGGCCTCCAACGTCCCCGTGGCCGATGTCCGGATCTTCAAGGAGAAGGACGGCGAGAACGCCGACTACGTGGTGGTGGCGGAGCCGGGCCGGGCGCACCAGGCCGTGGTGGAGGACTTCGTGGACGCCGTCCGCGGCGGCGAAACAGTGTGGGGAGCCCATGACGGCTCGCTCGCCCTGACCCGTGCCCTGGTGCTCGACGCCTGCTACAAATCCGCCCTCGAACAGCGCGAAGTGAGGCTCTGACATGACCGAAAAACTCAACATCCTGGTCTGGAACGAAGGCGTCCATGAGGCGAACAACCAGCCGGAGACCATGGCCGGGATGTACCCCACCGGCATTCACGGCGCCGTCGCGGACGGACTGAGGGGCTTCTACCCGGAGTCCGGCATCACCACGGCCACGCTGGCGGATCCGGAACACGGGCTCTCTGAGGAAACCCTCGCCGCCACCGACGTGCTCCTCTGGTGGGGGCACGTGGCCCACGGCGATGTCAGCGACGAGGTGGTGGAAAGGGTACAGCGCCACGTCCTGGGCGGGATGGGCCTGATCGTCCTGCACTCCGGGCACTTCGCCAAGATCTTCACCAAACTGCTGGGCACGACGTGCTCGCTGAAGTGGCGGAACGAGGGCGAACGGGAACTCGTGTGGACTGTGAAGCCCTCGCACCCGATTGCGGCCGGCGTCGAAAGCCCCATCGTGATCCCGAAGCAGGAGATGTACGGCGAGCTCTTCGACATCCCCGAGCCGGACGACCTCATCTTCATCAGCTCCTTCGAGGGCGGCGAGGTGTTCCGCTCCGGCGTGACCTTCACGCGCGGGAAGGGCCGGATCTTCTACTTCAGCCCGGGCGACCAGGAATACCCCGTGTACCACCAGCCGCAGATCCAGCAGGTGATCGCCAACGGTGTGGGCTGGGTGGCGCAGCCGGGCCGGTTCCGAGAGGCGCCGGGCGTCAGCAACGCTCCCCGCGACTGGTTCGTGAACTGACCGGCCCTTCCCTCAGCGCGAACGTACACTTGCGGCCCCTTCACTGAGCGCGAACGTACACTTGGGGCCCTGCGGGCGCCGTTTTTCCAACGTTTTAGGCCCCGCGTGATAGCAATGAAGGTGATGAAACCCGTTGCCCGCTTCCAGCAGCCTGAAGTCCGCGCCCTATGAGGGACACGATTGGAACGAGGGTTCCCCGCAGCTGGATCCTGCTCGCGTGCATCGGCCTCATTGCGCTGAACATGCGGGGGCCCTTTGTGGCGGTGGCACCGGTACTGGGCCCTATGCAGCAGGAACTGGGGTTCTCGCCCGTTGAGCTGGGCCTGCTGACCGGGATTCCGGTGCTTTGCTTCTCGCTCGCGGCGCCCCTTGCCTCGCTTGCCGGGCGCCGGCTCGGCGCGGAACTGGCCATCACCCTCACGCTCGCGGGCGTCCTGGCCGGCGTGGCGGTCCGTTCGGCCGGGGGCGGGGCGATGGTGATGGCGGGGACGGTCATCCTGGGCCTGGCCATCACGGTGGGCAACATCGCGGTGCCGCTGATCATCCGCCGGGACTTCTCGCCGCGGCGCCAGGGAACGGCCATGGGCATCTACACTGCTGCCCTGAACGTCGGCTCGTTCGTTACGTCCGTGGTCACGGCGCCGCTGGCCGGGCTGGCCGGCTGGCGGGCTGCCATTGCGGCCTCTGCCGCCTTCGCCATCGCAGCCGTCGGCTTCTGGGTTTTCGCGTCCGGCCGCCGGGCCTTCCTTCCCGCGGCCGAAGACGGTGCGGGCGGCCCGCCGGCAGCGGGCCGCCCGGCGTCGCGCTGGATCACTGTGGGGCTGACGGTCGGTTTCGCTGGCCAGGCCATTTCCTATTACGGCGTGACCGCCTGGCTGCCCACCTTGCTTTCCGATGAGCTCGGCATGACGCCGGCAGCCGCAGGGGCGGGCTCCTCCCTGTTCCAGATCATGGCCATCGCCGGTGGCCTGGGGGTGCCGCTTGTGGCCCGTTTCATGAGTACGACGGCGGTGGCGGTCACCCTGGGTGCCCTGTGGCTGACCGTTCCGCTGGGGCTGCTGTTCGTTCCCCAGCTGTGGTGGCTGTGGTCTTCGCTCGGGGGAGTGGCGCAGGGCGGCGGCATCACGCTCATCTTCATCGCCATCATCAAGCTCGCCCGGGACCAGGCCTCCGCGGGCCGGATGTCGGCGATCGTCCAGGGCGTGGGCTACGGCGTCGCGGCGTTGGCTCCGACCGTGGTGGGCTACGTCCACAGCGCCTCGGGCACCTGGTCCGTCCCCCTCCTGGTGATCCTCGGCTCGGTGCTGGCGTTCTCCATCTCAACGACTCTCTCCGTGCGGAAGGTGCCCCGCCAGCGCTAGGCGCGGTCCCGCCGTCGTACATCCCCTAAACCCCAAGCGCGAACTGGCAGCTAACGCCCTCAAACCTGGGTTTTCGGGTCGTTATCTGCCAGTTCGCGCTTTATAGAAGGTGGCTTCCGCTGCCGGGCTGCCTCCCCGGATTTCGGGGGTGCTGTTGCGAAGGCGTGACAGCCCGGCGGACGGAAATTTGTGCTGGCTCTGGCTGCGGCGCCTAGGCCGCGACGAGCTCGTCCTCGATGGCCTCGGCCGTGGCGTCGATGCCCTCGCGGGCTTCGTGCAGGTACCGGGCGTAGGCGGGAACCGTGAGGAAGCTGGGGAACTTGTCGCTCAGCGTGACCTCCTCGAAGATGTCACGCGCATCGGCAAAGCGGTCGCCGTCGAAGCGCTCCAGCCGGGCGAACTCCTCGTCCAGCATCTCCTCCACCCATTCCCGGCTGATGATTTCGCCGTGGTCCGTGATGGCGCGGGAGTAGATCCACTGCCACAACTGTGAGCGGGAGATTTCCGCGGTGGCGGCGTCCTCCATCAGGTTGTGGATGGCGACTGCGCCGTTGCCGCGCAGCCAGGACTCGATGTAGCGGATGCCCACCTCGATGTTGTTCCGGATGCCCTGCTCGGTGATTGTTCCCTGCGTGGCAGCCACGTTGATGAGTGCGCGGTCGTCCGGGGTAACGTCTTCCCGCAGTCGGTCCAGCTGGTTGGGACGGTCACCGAGGACGCCGTCGAACACCTCGCGGCACACGGGGACCAGGTCCGGGTGTGCCACCCAGGAGCCGTCGAAGCCGTCGGCTGCCTCGCGGGTCTTGTCCGCGCGGACCTTTTCGAAGGCGTTGGCGTTGGCGGCCTCGTCCTTGCGGTTGGGAACGGCGGCGGCCATGCCGCCGATGGCCATGGCGCCGCGCTTGTGGCAGGCGCGCACCAGCTGTTCGGTGTAGGCCCGCATGAACGGAGCGGTCATGGTCACCTGGCCGCGGTCCGGCAGGACGAAACGCGGGCCGCGGGTGCGGAAGTTCTTGATGAGGGAGAAGATGTAGTCCCAGCGGCCGGCGTTCAGGCCGGCGGCGTGGTCCCGCAGCTCAAACAGGATCTCCTCCATCTCGAACGAGGCCGTGATGGTTTCGATCAGAACCGTGGCGCGGATGGTGCCCTGCGAGATGCCGAGCAGGTCCTGGGCCAGGATGAAGATGTCGTTCCAGAGGCGGGCTTCGAGGTGGTTCTCGATCTTGGGCAGGTAGAAGTACGGGCCCTTGCCCTGCGCCAGGAGGCGGCGGGCGTTGTGGAAGAAGTACAGGCCGAAGTCCACGATGCCGCCGGCGATTGGTTCGCCGTTGATCAGCATGTGCTTCTCCGGCAGGTGCCAGCCACGGGGCCGCACCACGATGGTGGGCAGCTCCTCTGCCGGGCGGAGCTTGTAGGCCTTGCCCTCCGGGGAAGTGAAGTCGATCCGGCGCTCCAGCGCGTCCGTGAGGTTCAGCTGGCCCTGGATGACGTTGCGCCACGACGGCGTGGAGGAGTCCTCCATGTCCGCGAGCCACACCTTGGCGCCGGAGTTCAGGGCGTTGATGGTCATCTTCTTATCCACCGGCCCGGTGATCTCGACCCGGCGGTCCTCCAGGCCCGGTGCCGGGGGAGCGACGCGCCAGTGCGGGTCGTTGCGCACGGACTCGGTCTCCCGCAGGAAGCGCGGATCCTGGCCCCTGGCGATGTCCTCCCGCCGCGCCCGCCGGGCCCGCAGCAGTTCCTCGCGCCGCCCGGCGGTTGCCTTGTGCAGCTTTGCAACGAAGGCGAGTGCATCCGGAGTAAGCACCTCGCCCTGCCGGCAGATGGGCTGAGCGGTCAACGTGATCCCGTTGATAGTGAAGTTGTCAGTGAAGCTGTTCATGTCAGATCTCCTTGGAAGCCCCAACTGACTGGCAGTAGATGTCGTTTTGAGGGCTCAAAACGACATCTACTGCGATCTAGTTGGGAAAGTATTAGTGGAACTGGCCTTCTTCTGTGGATCCCACGAGAGCCAATGTGGATGCGTTCGGGTTGAGCGCAGTTGCGATGTCGTCGAAGTAGCCGGTGCCGACTTCGCGCTGGTGCTTGGTTGCGGTGTAGCCGCGGGACTCGGAGGCGAATTCCTTTTCCTGGAGTTCGACGTACGCGCTCATGCCTTCACGGGCGTAGCCGTGGGCGAGGTCGAACATCGAGTAGTTCAGGGCGTGGAAGCCGGCCAGGGTGATGAACTGGAACGTGAAGCCCATGGCGCCGAGTTCGCGCTGGAACTTGGCGATGGTGGCGTCGTCGAGGTGCTTGCGCCAGTTGAACGACGGCGAGCAGTTGTAGGAGAGCATCTGGTCCGGGAACTCGGCCTTGACGGCTTCGGCGAACTTGCGTGCCAGTTCCAGGTCCGGGGTGCCCGTTTCCATCCAGATCAGGTCGGAATACGGGGCGTAGGCCTTGGCCCGGGCGATGCAGGGTTCGATGCCGTTGCGGACCTTGTAGAAGCCTTCCGGGGTGCGGACCGGCTGTCCGCCTTCGCGGAGGATGAATTCCTGGTCGCGTTCGTCGACGTCGGAGGTGATCAGGGTTGCTGCCTCGGCGTCGGTGCGGGCGATGACGACGGACGGGGCGCCGGCGACGTCGGCGGCCAGGCGGGCCGCGTTCAGGGTCCGGACATGCTGCTGGGTGGGGATCAGGACCTTGCCGCCGAGGTGGCCGCATTTCTTCTCGGAGGCGAGCTGGTCCTCCCAGTGAACACCTGAGGCGCCGGCCTGGATCATGGACTTCATGAGCTCGTACGCGTTTAGGGGTCCGCCGAAGCCGGCCTCGGCATCGGCGACGATCGGGACCAGCCAGTCCTCGACGGTCTGGATGCCTTCGGAGAACTCGATCTGGTCGGCGCGGAGCAGTGCGTTGTTGATGCGGCGGACCACGGTGGGAACCGAGTTGGCCGGGTACAGCGACTGGTCCGGGTAGGTGTGGCCGGAGTTGTTGGCGTCCGCGGCTACCTGCCAGCCGGAAAGGTAGATGGCGCGCAGGCCGGCCTTGACCTGCTGCACGGCCTGGTTCCCGGTCAGGGCGCCCAGGGCGTTGGTGTACTTGCCGGTCTTGTGCTCCTCGGTGAGCTGCTTCCACAGCTTCTCGGAGCCGCGCTTGGCCAAGGTGTGCTCTTCGGAGACACGGCCGCGGAGGCGGACGACGTCGGCGGCTGAGTAGTCCCGAGTGACGCCTTCCCAGCGCGGGTTGGCAGCCCACTCGAGCTCCAGTGCGGCGGCCTGTGCTGTTGTGTCCTGGCCGGACGGCTGCTGGGTGGGCTCAAATGCTGCAGTCATCATTGTCTCCTTGTTAGCTCCCGGGCCATTCCGGGGGTTCTGGTTCCGGGCCGGCCGTTCCTGCGCCTTTGCAGGTCCGGCCAGTTTCCGGAGGGGTTTTCCTTCGTGACACCTACTTTTCTGCACTTCCAAAGCGCTTTCTAGAGGAAAAAGCTGGAAAGAAATGCATTTCTTCACGTATTCTTCAGAAATGTCGCCTTCAAGCTGGAACAGGGAAGTTTCGCAGCCGCCGTCGTCCTCGCCGTCGGCGGAACTGGACGTGATTGCGCTGGGCCGCCGGGTGCGCCACCTGCGCAAGCAGGCCGGCCTGACGCTCGATGACCTGAGCGCCGCCGTCGGGACCGCACCGAGCCAGCTGAGCCTCATTGAGAACGGCAAGCGGGAACCAAAACTCGGGCTGCTGCAGCACCTTGCCGGGGCGCTCGGCGTCGGCCTTGACCAGCTGCTGGGGGCCGGGCCGCCCAGCCGCCGGGCGGGCCTGGAAATCGAGCTCGAACGCTACCAGCGCGGACCACTCTATGAGTCACTGAACCTGCCCAAAATCCGCATCAGCTCGCGGTTGCCGATAGATGTGCTGGAGGCCCAGGTGGGGCTGCTGCAGGAGCTCGAACGGAAGATGAACGAGCAGGTGGCAACGCCGGAGGAAGCCCGCCGCGCGAACGGTGAACTGCGGGCCATGATGCGTGAACGCGGCAACTATTTTCCGGAGTACGAGGCCGAGGCGCAGAAGGTTCTCAAGGAGGTGGGTTACACCGCCGGGCCGTTGAGCCAGCACGTGATCGCAGACATCGCAGAGCACCTCGGATTCACCCTCCACCACGTGGGCGACCTGCCGCATTCCACGCGTTCGGTGACCGATTTGAAGAACCGCAAAATTTATCTGACGCAGAGCGAGCGGCAGGACCACGACCCCCGCTCCGTGCTGCTGCAGGCACTGGGCCACTACGTCCTGGGGCATGAAACGCCCCGCAACTACGGCGATTTCCTGGCCCAGCGGGTGGCCACGAACTATTTTGCGGCGGCGCTCCTGCTGCCGGAGCAGGCCACCGTGGAATTTCTGCAAAAAGCCAAGGCAGCGAAGGAGATCGCGGTGGAGGATATCCGCGACGCCTTCGCCGTGTCCTACGAAACGGCCGCCCACCGCTTTACCAACCTGGCCACCAGGCACCTGGGCATCACCACCCACTTCCAGAAGACCCACCAGAGCGGCCTTATCTATAAGGCTTATGAGAACGACGGCGTGAACTTCCCGCAGGACCACACTGGCGCCATCGAGGGGCAGCCGTCCTGCAAGGCCTGGACGTCCCGCGCCGTGTTCGATGTGCCGGACAAGTTCAGCGCCTACAGCCAGTACACCGACACTCCGTCCGGCACGTACTGGTGCACGGCACGCACGGACCGGTCGGCCAGCGGGCAGTTCTCGCTGAGCATCGGGGTTCCGTACCAGCACGTGAAGTGGTTCCGTGGACGCGAGACGACGGCCCGGGCAACGTCCAACTGCCCGGATCCCAACTGCTGCAAGCGCCCGCCGGCCGCGCTGACATCCGAGTGGGCGGGCAATGCCTGGCCCTCGGCCCGCGCCCACTCCCACCTGCTCGCGGCCATGCCCCCAGGCGCCTTCCCGGGCGTGGACGAGACCGAGGTGTACACGTTCCTTCAGGCGCACTCGGGCAGCTGACCCGGACGCGCCTGCAGATCTTGCAGGCTTTCCCTGGACGCTCACAGATCGGCAGGTGCCCGTAGCTCACGCGCTCTTGCGGGAGCCGTGCTGACCACCGTCGGCTCGCGTGCGAGGCCACCCAGCGGAGGAAAATTTTTCGTTGAACATCCCGTGATAGAGGACACCGTGCAAAACCCCAAGGCTTTCCAGAGTGCCGGACCAGCGGCCGGTTTGCCCTAGAAAATGCACGTACTCGTGTAGTGAGCTACTGAAAGAGGCTGAAAATTCGGGATCACGCTCTTCGAGCGAATCCAGCTTTTGAGCGATGAGTGCGGGGTCCATTGCGGTTAGTGCGGCGCCGCCAGAAATGTCGGCGTAAACCGGAAAGAACGCCATCATGTCCGCCAGGACCGGAACGGGGTCTGAAGTTGTCCCGTGCTCCTTGTGCCAAGCCATGAATGCGAGCAGGGAACCCATTTCCTGATCGCGCTGGTGCCACGCACAAGAAACTGGCCTGGGGGCGCGTCTCCCTGCTGCGTGCGTGCCGCGGGAGTTCCGTTTTCTCAGCGGGCGACGGCGTGATTTATTGGCCAAAATCGATCCTCACTGTGGATATCAAGACAGGTGGATTACCTTTCCATCAACGCTACGAGCTGGGACACTGCGACTCCATGGGGTCGCATCCGTATGTGGAAAACGGCCGGCCTCGGTCCACCTCGGATCGCCCCACAGCCGCCAACCCTGAACCCCGCCCCAAGGTGACCGGACTATATTGGCCCTTGTCAGCCACCAATTTGATTGCGGGAGCGTGCACCCATGGCCAAGGAACTTGCCACCCAGCTCATCGAACAGCTCCAGGCTGCCGGCGTCCAACGGATCTACGGAATCGTCGGGGACAGCCTCAACCCGATCGTCGACGCCGTCCGGCAGACCGGCGGCTCGGAGCAAGGCGGGATCGACTGGATCCATGTCCGGCACGAGGAAGCCGCTGCCTTCGCCGCCGCCGCCGAAGCCCAGCTGACCGGAAAGCTTGCCGTGTGCGCCGGCTCCTGCGGCCCCGGCAACCTGCACCTGATCAACGGACTCTACGACGCCAACCGTTCCGGCGCGCCCGTCCTGGCCATCGCCTCGCACATCCCGAGCAAGCAGATCGGCCGCAGCTTCTTCCAGGAAACCCACCCGGACCGGATCTTCAATGAGTGCTCTGTCTATTCGGAGCTCATCAGCACGGCGGAACAGGCGCCGCGCGTGGTGCACAGCGCCATCCAGCACGCCGTCGCTCTGGGCGGGGTCGCCGTCGTCACCCTGCCCGGCGACATTGCCGGTCTGGAGGCGACAGGCGAAACGCCGCTGCCCGCAAAGTTCCGCCCGGCCACGCTCACACCGGCACCGGAAAGCGTCCGGGAGCTCGCCGATGCCATCAACGCGGCCGGCAAGGTGGCCATCTTCGCCGGGGCCGGAACGCAGGGAGCCCACGATGAGGTGGTGGCCCTCGCAGACGTCATCGGCGCCCCGATCGGCCATTCGCTGCGGGGCAAGGACTTCATGCAGTACGACAACCCGTACGACATCGGCATGACAGGACTGCTCGGCTACGGCGCCGCGGCCGAGGGGATCGAGGACGCGGACCTGCTGCTCCTGCTCGGCACCGATTTCCCCTATGACCAGTTCCTCCCCGGCACCCGCACCGCCCAGGTGGACCGCGCCGCCCACAAGCTGGGCCGGCGGACCGACGTCGACATAGCCGTCCACGGCGACGTGCTGCCCACGCTTGCCGCGCTGAAACCGCTGGTCGCCCCGAAGAAGAGCCGCCGCTTCCTGAACCAGATGCTCAAGAAGCACGACCGGCTCATGAACAAGGCCGTGGGCGCCTACACCCGCAAGGTGGAAAAGAAACAGCCGATCCACCCGGAATACGCCGCGTCCCTTCTGGACCAGGTGGCGGCCGAGGACGCCGTATTCACTGCAGACACCGGCATGTGCAACGTGTGGACCGCCCGCTACATCAACCCGCTGGGCACCCGCCGGCTGATCGGATCGTACCTGCACGGCTCCATGGCCAACGCGCTGCCACACGCGATCGGCGCGCAACTGGCGTACCCCGGACGCCAGGTCATTTCGGTGTCGGGCGACGGCGGGCTGTCCATGCTGCTCGGCGAGCTCATCACCGTTGCCGCACACCGGCTGCCGGTCAACGTGGTGGTCTTCAACAACTCCACCCTGGGCATGGTCAAGCTGGAAATGCTGGTGGACGGGCTCCCCGATTTTGGCGTCGACGTGCCGGACGCCAATTATGCGGACGTTGCGAGGGCCCTCGGCTTCCACGCCGTCCGGGTCACGGATCCGGCACGGATCGAAGTGGCATACCGCGAGGCCTTCGTCCATCCGGGGCCGTCGCTGGTGGAGCTCATCACCGATCCGAAGGCCCTGTCGATACCGCCGAAAATCACAGGCTCTCAGGTCCTCGGGTTCGCCACCGCCATGTCGAAGGTGGTCCTGAACCGTGGCGCCGGCGAGGCAGTCAGCATGGCGCGCAGCAACCTCCGGAACATTCCGCGGCGTTAGCGGCCGTTCACCGGCAGGTGCCCCGGCGGAAGGTGCCCACGACGGCCGTCGGGCCCTCCCGCCATCGTCTCTTTCCGTCGTCGTACGCGTTCGACGGCGGCAGGTACCAACGGCGGTTACTGCCCCCGGCGCTCAGCGGCGAGAAGCGCCGCCGTCCGTTCGATGAGGGCGTAGGGGATCGGCTTGCCGAGGGGGAACTTGAGCGTGCCCTTGGCCGCGCGGAAGGGCGCAATGTCCGCACGGTAGGCCTCGTCGCCGGACGGCACGGGGTACACCGAAATATGGTGCGCCCAGCCCGCGAAGTACACCACATACTTGCCGCCGAGCGTGACAGTGGGGATGCCGTAACTGATCATTTCGCCGGAACCCGGCACTGCCCCGCGGCATCTGCGCCGGATCTCCTGTAGGACATCCTGCACTTCGGCGGGAAACTGCCCGATGTACTCGTCAACGCTGTCGAAATGCTGGGCCACGCCGCGCTCCTCCACGATCCATCGGGATGCCTCGAGAATACGCCGCTCTGGGTGAGGGAGCGTTGCCGAAAACGTTGCGGAATGTGAGAGAGCATCGGAAATGTGAGACCAAAACGTCAACAAGCCGTGACCGTGCAGGCATCGATACTGTCAGCGCCCGGTGCTTGACTGTGGACATACGGTGTTCTCCGGACGAACCGAGGACTGCAATGAACAGGATTCGCATGGCCAAAATGGTGGCGGCCTCGGCCGCTGTGGCGCTTGCCACGGCATGTTCGGCGCCGGTGCCGGAAATGTTGAAGGCCGACGGCGTGGAGCGCGTTTCGGTGGACGGAATGGCTTACGCGTCTGAATTCCGTGCTTTCCGGGAGTCCGCTTTTGGCCTGGGTGAGGCGCTGCTGGCCGACGGCGGTAACGGTTCAGGTGGGAACGTGGTGTCCTCGCCCGGAAGCGTGCTGGTTGCCCTGGCGATGCTTCGGGCCGGCGCAACGGGGGAAACTGCTGCCGAGATGGATGCCGTGATGGGTCTTCCGGAAAACGGGCGGGATGAGGCCATGAATGCGCTGCTCGCGTCCCTGGCGAAGTTCGACGGAGACCCAGGTGCCGTGGACGAGGACAAGCCGCCCAGGCATCCCGTTCTGCACACGGCCAACGGATTGTTCGTGGACGACGGCGTCCCCACCGGCGAGGCGTTTCTCAGCACGCTGGCCAGGCACTACGGAACGGGTGTGTATCCCGTGGACTTCGCGAACGCCGCGGCCACGAAGCCTGCCATTGACGCGTGGGTGGACCGGAACACGGGTGGCCGGATCAAGCAGGCGCCGGCGGACTACGACCCCCGGAACACGTTCAGCCTGCTCAATTCCGTGTATTTCGCGGCGGCCTGGCGGGAGCCGTTCGACCCCGTCGACACGTCGAACACCGTGTTCACCAAGGCCGGCGGCGAGCAGGTCATGGTGCCCGCCATGAACAACGTGCTCTTGATGCCATACGCGGAAGGGGCCGGCTGGCGGGGCGTGGACCTCCCGTATGCTGAGGGCTTCGTGATGCGTCTGGTCCTGCCGGACGCCGGAAGTGACGCCATATTCGGGGCTTCACAGCTCGGGGAAATTGCCGATGCGCTGGATGCCGCGCCCCACCAGACGGTGCAGATCCAGCTGCCGCGCTGGGACCACAAAAGCCGCTTCGACCTCCGCGAGGTCCTGGCCTCATTGGGACTGGACAAGATGCTGATCACCAGCCAGGACTTCAACGCCATACAACCGGGACTCCAACTGACCCAGCTTGCCCAGGCCGCAAACATCACGGTGGCCGAAAAGGGAACCGTGGCGGCAGCCGCCACACAATTCAACGGGGCGGTTTCGGGCGCGCCGATGCCTGCCCACGCCATCAATTTCGACCGGCCGTTCCACTACCAGGTGGTGCACGTTGACACCGGCCTGCCGCTCTTCATGGGAACAGTGGCCGACCCCCGCTCCTGACCCCCACCCTTCCTCAGGTCCTGCAACAAGAACCGGAACCCTTCCTCACGCGTTGAGGAAGGGTTCCGGTTTTTGGTGCGGAAGGTGAGGAAGGGTTTCCTACCGGCTTAGCGCGGGCCGCCCTGCCAGAGGGCATCGAACGGCGCGCCGGAGGCCACCCGGTTGCGGATGCCCGCGGTCACGAAGTCCTTCGCAGTCCGCGCAGCCTCCAGCGGCGAGGCACCCTTGGCCAGCTCGGCCGTCACGGCCGCGGCGAGCGAGCAACCGGCTCCGGAGACGGCCACCTCGCCGACCTTCGGCGCGCTCAGGACCTCAAGGGTTTCGCCGTCGTAGAAGACGTCGACGGCATCGGGCCCGGACAGCCGCACGCCGCCCTTGGCCAGGACCGCGGCTCCGCTCAGCTCGTGGATGCGGACAGCCGCAGCCTTGAGGGATTCGACGTCGGTGATCTCCAGCCCGGACAGGGACTCGGCCTCAAAGTGGTTGGGCGTGACGAACGTGGCCAGCGGCAGGATCTGCGACTTGAGTGCCTTGTCCGTGTCCAGCGCGTGGCCCGGCTCCTGGCCCTTGCAGATGAGGACCGGGTCCAGGACAACGTTGCTGAATGATCCCGAGTCCAGCGCGGACGCAACCGTCGAAATGGTGGTCGGACTGCCCAGCATGCCGATCTTCACGGTGTCCAGCACAGAAGGTGCGCCGGAAGCGGCACCGTACGCCGCCGTCGTCGCCTCCAACTGGTCCGCGATGACCTGCTGGTCCACCGGGACAAACCGGTGGTTCCAGCTGTCCTTCGGGTCGAACGAGACGATGCAGGTCAGGTTGGCGATGCCGAAAACCCCCAGTTCCTGGAACGTTTTCAGGTCGGCCTGGGCCCCGGCGCCGCCGGTCGCCTCCGAACCGGCGATGGTCAGGACGACGGCGGGAGCGGCGGTGGTGCCGGAAGCGGCGCCGGACGCCAGGGCAGACGAGTCAAACGCGGTGGAAGTCATGCCCCCATCCTGCCACCGGCCGGGAGACGCCCGCATTGTGCCCATGAACAGATGTGCCCATGAACAGTATGACCAAAACGGGCGGTGGCCCCGGTCGCAGGCACTAAGGTGGCGGGCGGCGTTGCTTACTTGCCGCGCCGAATCCAGGAAGGTTCACTGATGAGCACCCAACTGTCAGAAGCAGCACAAACCCGCCGGGCGGTCGGCAACATCCTCAAAGGCTCCGCCGGCAACCTCGTGGAGTGGTACGACCTCTACGTCTACACAGTCTTCGCGGCGTACTTCCAGTCGCACTTCTTCAGTTCCAAGGACGAGCTGCAGGCCGGCCTCGAGGCGATGGCCGTCTTCTCGACGTCGTTCCTCATGCGCCCCATCGGCAGCTGGTTCTTCGGACGCTACGCCGACCGCAACGGACGCAAGGCCGCCCTGACCCTGAGCGTGACCCTTATGTCCGCGGGCTCGTTCGCGATCGCCATCCTCCCCACCCAGGACGTCATCGGGATCTGGGCCCTGGTCCTGCTGATTCTCATCCGCGTGCTGCAGGGCTTCTCCGTGGGCGGCGAATACGGCACCAGCGCCACCTACATGTCAGAGGCCGCCACCTCCAAGCGCCGCGGGTTCTTCTCCAGTTTCCAGTACGTGACCCTGGTGGGCGGACAGATGCTGGCCCTTCTGGTTCTGGTGGTCCTCCAGAACTCCCTGGGCGACGGCCTGCTGAAGGAGTGGGGCTGGCGCATCCCGTTCGCCGTCGGCGGCGTCGCGGCGCTGGTGGTGCTGTGGCTGCGGCGCTCGATGGAGGAGACCGTTTCCGAGGAGCAGGTCCGGGCCGCCAAGGCTCCTGCCGTGTCCGGCGAGGCCCAGCCCGGTACCCTGCGGCTGCTCTTTACCCGGCACTGGAAGCCGCTGCTGACCTGCATCGGTGTGACCCTGGGCGGCACCGTGGCCTTCTACACCTACACCAACTTCATCCTGAAGTTCATGAACGATACGTCCGGCATCGCGAAGACGGACACGTCCGTGATCAACTTCTGGGCGCTGTTCATCTTCATGCTGCTCCAGCCCGTCTACGGCATCATTTCCGACAAGGTGGGCCGCAAGCCGCTGCTCCTCTGGTTCGGCATCACCGGCGTGCTCTTCACCTGGCCGCTGCTCTCCTCCCTGGCCGGCACCAAGGATCCCTTCACCGCGTTCCTGCTGATGATGGGCGGCCTCCTGATCGTGGGCGGCTACACGTCCATCAACGCCCTCGTGAAGGCCGAGCTCTTCCCGGCCTCCATCCGTGCCCTCGGCGTGGGACTTGGCTACGCCATTGCCAACTCGCTGTTCGGCGGCACGGTTCCGCTGATCGGCGCAGCACTGCAGAAGTCGGACCAGGTGGACCTGTTCTTCACCTACGTCACCATCGCGATCGGCGTGTCCCTGCTGGTGTACATCTTCGCGCTCAAGAACAAGAGGACCAGCCACCTGGACCGCGAGCAGGGCCACGCCTGGTCCAGTACGGCTCCGTCCGGCGCCGCGGCAGGCGCCGTCCGCAAGGATGACGACGACGACTTCGTCAACGCCTGACCTCCAGTTACGCACTGCCTCAGTTACGTATGAATGCGGTAACGCACGACGGCGGGTGGCCGGCACCGCGGTGACCTTTGGGTCCCGGGGGCGGCAGCCCGCCGTCGTCCATTACCAGAGTTGCGCGCACGTGAGTCCGGCACTTCGGGGGCCGGTGATGGTGCTAACCGAGCTACGCGTAGTCCCTGCGGGGTGGCCGCCATTTCGACGGAACCGTGCACGTTCGACGTTCAGCAACGTCTAGCCGGCAGGGATCCGTCGAAACGGGGCGGGGTATCCAACACCCGAAGCAGCCGGTACTTGAACTCCTGTTCCCGGAACAGGTCCTTCCACTCGACGCGGACGAAAATCCACCCCTGCTCCATGAGCGCTTTTTCTCGTCGGCGCTCCTGGTATACGACCTCGCTTGTGGGCCGGTAATCGAAGTACTTTGTCTTACCGTCGAACTCCAGTGCCACCCTTTGTGCAGGCCAGGCAAAGTCCAGCCGATGTTCGCCCAAAGGCGTCCGCACCACGTATTGCAGCTCTGGCGCGGGGATCCTAAGTCTGTGAATGAGTTCCCGGGTCAGGCTCTCTCCGGCAGATTCGGAGCGGGCGTCCACCAACTCCAGAGCCCGGCGCAACGCCATGACGCCGTTACGGCCCGCCAACCTGGTGCAGTAGTCCCGCAGCAGGTGTAGGTCAGCCCCCAGACGCGCGGCGTGGTCCATCAGAATCACGGATTGGCGCACGTTAAACATCAGGCAGCAGTCCACTACAGTCCGCTCCAACGAGGTGCAAGGCAGGTTATTCACAAAGGTCACCTCACGGCTGCTCAGACGCCGGGTATGGGCCACCACGCCGCGCCCGTGCGAAACTCCCGACGGGCAGCCAGCCTGGGTCAGATGGACCATATCGTCGACTCCCCACAGGTGGAGGCTCTGCAGACTGGCACCTGAGGTGTGGCTGTAAACGAAGCCTCCCGCCGACGTCGTGCGTGTGCCATGGGCGTGGGCGTAGATCAGCTGCCGGCGGCGGGCAGAGGAGCTCAGGTCAGTCCACCATTCGCCGCGTGCGTAGCAGCCACGGCGAACCCGGACCAGCGTTCCGCCCTGAACCCGTTTGGCGATCGCCCGCGAGTTCAGCCCGCGCTGCAGGAGTTGCTCGGTGCGCCAGAGGTTCTTGCCTGCGGGCAGCCCGGCTAAAGATTGGTTCATGTTTCCACCATGGCCGTCCTGGAATCGGAGGCCCAGAGACTTTCCCCGCTATGTGGAAACAGCCCGTTTAGACGATTCCGTGCCCGCAAGACGTTCCGCGACGTCTAGTGGGCAGGGAACCGTCGAAACGGTGGGGGCGGGCGGCGCGGCGCGGGACCCTAGGAGTAGTACCGCCCCAGCGTTTCGGCCTTGAACTCGAAGAAGTCGCCGGAGTCGATGGCTAGCCGGGCGTCGTCCACCAGCTTCACCACGAAGCGCTCGTTGTGGATGGAAATGAGCGTGGCGGAGAGCATCTCCTTGGCCTTGAACAGGTGGTGGATGTAGGCCCGCGAATAGTTCAGGCACGCGTAGCAGTCGCAGCCGTCCTGAAGCGGGCCGAAGTCCCGCTTGTACTTCGCGCCGGAGAGGTTGAAGCGGCCATCGGGCGTGTAGAACGCCGAGTTCCGGGCCACGCGCGTGGGGGAGACGCAGTCGAAGGTGTCGGCGCCGTTCTCGATGGCCGTGAAGATGTCGTCCGGCTCCGAGATGCCCAGCAGGTGCCGCGGCTTGTTCTCGGGCAGCTCCTCGTTGCACCAGCGCACGATGGTGCCAAGGTTCTCCTTCTCGAGGGCACCGCCAATCCCGTACCCGTCGAAGGCCATGGCGCCAAGGTCCCGGCAGGCCTTCCGGCGCAGGTCCTCGTACTGGGCGCCCTGGATCACTCCGAACAGGGCCTGGTAGGGCTTTCCCACCCGGGAAGAGGTGAGCCGGAAGTGCTCGTCCAGGCACCGCAAAGCCCAGAGCCGCGTGCGCTCGAGCGACTCCTCCTGGTACCCCCGCGAGTTCTGCAGCGTGGTGAGCTCGTCAAAAGCGAACATGATGTCCGCGCCGATCTGGTGCTGGACCTGCATGGAGATCTCGGGCGAGAAGCGGTGGCGGTCGCCGTTGAGGTGGCTCTTGAACCACACACCGTCGTCATCCACGTGGGCCAGGCGCTCCTTGCCCGGCGCCACCGCATCATCCGGGCCGGAGGAGTCAACCGATTTCATGTCGATGACCTTTTTGAACCCCGAGCCGAGGCTCATCACCTGGAAGCCGCCGGAATCGGTGAAGGTGGGTCCCTGCCAGTTCATGAACGCGCCGAGGCCCCCCGCTTCGTCGAGGATCTCCGGGCCGGGCTGCAGGTACAGATGGTAGGCGTTGGCCAGCAGGGCCTGGGCGCCGAGTTCGGCCATGGACTCGGGGAGAACGGACTTCACCGTGGCTTTGGTCCCGACGGCGATGAAGGCTGGCGTCTGGATCTCGCCGTGCGAGGTGGTGATGGTGCCGGTCCGGCCGAGGAACCCGCCGCCGTTGGCGGCCTCCTGTTCGGGAGTGGGACTGCATGTTTCCGGGAGCCGCTTGGCCACACGGAAGGAGAACTCGGACTGGCGGGCGGCAGGCGCCGGCGCCGAGGGGGAGGGCGGTTCAGGATTGGCTGGCACGGTTCAAGTGTGCCAGCTAACAGTAGCGATCCTTCACTGGATGGGTTCTGATGTGGGGTAGTTCTCAGAGCGCCAGTCGTCCCACAGCGAACGGATGGTTTCCATGCTGCCGGCGCCCAGATCGTACAGCGACAGGATCACTATCGACCCGCCGTCGGGCCTGTGCTCGGGAACCACGGGCTGGTCCGCCACGACCAGCAGGCCGTCGCCGTGCTCCGCGTAGCTGTCCACGGTGAGCCCCGCCTGGTGGTTGGTTTTGTACCAGACCCTGCCCGAGATCTCCTCGCCGGTGCCCAAGGTCAGCGAGTACTGTTCACCAGGGGCAGGGATATCCTTCAGCCCGAGTTTCTCGATCGCGGAGCCACCCGTGCCCGGGACGGAAAAATAGCAGGTCCGGCGCTTT
This sequence comes from Arthrobacter sp. NPDC056691, assembly GCF_042791415.1. NCBI lineage: Bacteria > Bacillati > Actinomycetota > Actinomycetes > Micrococcales > Micrococcaceae > Arthrobacter > Arthrobacter sp. NPDC056691. The sequence goes on along the minus strand of NZ_JBHTXX010000009.1, from coordinate 90,485 downwards.
CCGTGCGGGTGCCGTTCAAGCGCAAACCTCAGCTGTTGCAGGAACGTGAGCCAGCCCTGCGTGATGTCCTCATCCCAGGCAGCCCATTCGGAGTTGTGGTCCATCGCGGCGCGCGTGACGCTGACCTCGGTCCCGGTGGGCACCGGCTTCAGCGCGAAGATGTCGCCGCCGTTGACCGTCAGCGTGGTGTGGTCCGGCCCTTCAACCACGTTCTTGCTGAAGTAGATCTCATTAATCTCCGCAGCCAGCTCGTCGGCTTCCCAGCCATGCCATTGCGCGACCTTTGAGGGTTCACGCAGCATCGTCCAAACCTGTGGCGCGTCCGAATTGATCACAACGCTGAGATTGTTCGTCATGGGCTGAATCTACAACTTGGGGCGCAACCCGGGCTAGAGGAATTTCCGGTGGAAAACGGCGCCGGCCGTCCCCGGGGAAAAACGCAGAGCCGCTTAGCCCCGCACAGATTCCAGCTCGTTCGCAATCCGACGCTCCAGCTCCGACCCGCTGATGGTCTGCGATCCGCCGTGGGCGCGCAGGAACAGCAGCGATTCCAGGCGCAGCTGCCGCCACTCGCGCTCGGCCTCGTGGTTGGAGTTGTCGATGGAGCGGAAAATCTCTTTGTCGTACAGGTTCGGCTCGTTCAGTGAGCGCTGGCGGACCCGGGCCTGCATCCGCGCCTTGAACGGGTCGGTCTCCTGGTTCTCCGGAGCCCGGAGCAGCTTCTCGTATACGGCGGCGCGGTCCTTGTGCCCCGTCTGCCGGCACACGTAGCTGGACAGCGCGAGCGACGCCTCCACCGACGCCCAGCGGCCCGGATTGCCGTCGAAGGGCAGCACATTCAGCAGGTCGGCCACCGTCAGCGACGCCTCGGCATCCTTGAGCATGATGAACAGCTCATGCGCGAGGTCGCTCAGGTCCTTCAGGCAGCTGCCCGACTTGGTGTTGATGCCCTTGACCAGCTTGTCGGCCAGCAGTTGCACCCCCACGGAGTCCGGATGGGCCTCCGCCACGGCCTCCACCACCGACTCGGGCGTTCCGGCGGGCTCCGGGATCAGTGCGAGGTCTTCGGCGCCGGGACCGATCACCACCGGGGTGGTGGACGGCAGCGGAGGTACGACGACGGCGGTAGGCGCCGTCCGCGCGGGCCCCCCGGCTGCTTCGTTCCCCACAGCCGAAAGGGGAGTGCCGGCGTCGGCCGCCTGGGCGTCCGCTGTTTGGGTGGCACCGTCCGCCGTCCCGGCGCCGTCTGCGGCTGCGCTGTTTGCGACTGCGCCATCTTCGACGACGGCAGCGGTCTTGGGCGCTACGGTGTCTGCGGCCTCCGGGGAGGGGAAGCCGTCAGTCTCCGGGGAAGGGATCCGGACGGACGAGCCTGCCGCGATGCGCAGCGTGCCGCCGCCGGTGAGGGTCGCAAGGACGATCGCGGGGCTGCCGAAATCATCGGTTTCCACCTCCACGGAGTGGATTTCCGCGGACCGCTCACCGTCCGGCAGCAGAAGGTGATCCCCCGCCCGCAGAGAGCCCGCCTGCTGTTCGAGGTAGGTCTTGGCAGCTGCAGGGTGGTTCATCGGGAGTCCTTAAGTTCTCTTGCGGTCCGCCCAACAGTCTACAAAGGAGAGGGTGCGAAGTCGGGGAGGCGCGGGCTCCCGGGCGTCAGGCGCCCACCCCGGCGTAGGCCAAAGCCTGCCGCACCAGGGCGCCGCGGCCGCCGGTGAACTCGAGCTGCACACCGTCGCTGAGCACTTCCTGGGGAGTCATCCAGGTCAGCTCCAGCGCGTCCTGGCGGGGGTCGCATTCGCCGGTCACGGGGATGATGTACGCCAGTGAGACGGCGTGCTGGCGGTCGTCGGTGAAGCCGGTGTGGGACGGTGCCGGGAAGTATTCGGCCACGGTGAACGGCACGGGGCTGATGGGGAGCTGGGGGAATGCCAGCGGGCCGAGGTCCTTTTCCATGTGGCGAAGGAGGGCGGCGCGGATGGTCTCGCGGTAGAGCACCCGGCCGGAGACGAGGGACCGGACCATAGTGCCGTCCTCGTCCGCCTGCAGCAGCGTGCCCACCTCGTTGACGAACCCGAGCGGATCCAGCCGGACCGGCACCGCCTCCACGTAGACCATGGGGAGCCTGCCTCTGGCTTCGAAGAGATCTTCGTCCGAGAGCCAGCCGGGGTTGGGGTCAGGGGTGCGCACGTTCATGAATCATTTTTACCCCATCGCCACAGGTCCGGCCGCCGAGGCGTGAGATCCCGACGCTTTGCGGCCGTCAAAGCGACGGGATCTCGCCACTCGATTTGGGCTACGAAGGGCGCCTGGCCGAGATCCAGAGGGGTGCCCGCTGTCCCGCCGCACCGCCATTGTCCGGGTGCGCAACATGCAGGGTGCGTCCGAAGGCCTCCTCGGTCAGCGTCACGTCGTGTCCCGCGACCGTGAGGCGGTCCCGCAGTGCCTCAAGATCCCCGCTGTACTCGAATCCCAGGCCCGCATGCGCGGTGCCCGTGCCTGGACGCGCCATCAGCACACCGCCGTTCTTGGCCGTGAAATCGGCGGTTTCGTCGTCGTCCGGGACCGGCCGGAACCGGGCGCCGATGTCCCGCAGTGCCTGGGCGGCGGCTGTCACGTCCTCGCTGAACCAGACCTCCACCACGGCCAGCGCCGGATCCGCATCCGCACAGTTGGCCCCGTGGCCGGCCTTGTCGGCGAAGAAGCTGAAGCCGTCCGCGCCCGTGATCCGGCACGAGTCGCCATGGTCCGCCCGGACGAGCTCGGCGGAGGAGGTGTCCGATTCCGCGCCGGACTGGTTGGTGCGCCGGGCAAACTCCTCGAGATCGCCGACCTCCACGCCAAAGTGCGTGACGCCGTCCTCCGCCGCGCCCGGCTCGGCCTGGTGCAGCGCCAGCCGGCCCGCTCCGGCGTCGTACTCCCGCCAGGAGCCCTCGTCGGTGGACTTGATCATCCCCAGGTCAGTGAGGAGCCGCTCCCAGGGTTCAACCCGGGACGTGAAATGGATGGGGCGGACACGAAGCATGCTCTCTCCTCGAACTCGAAACACCTGGATCCCGAAAAGGCGCCGACATGGCCATGATGCCACGTCTTGAATCGCGTGGCACCGGGGTGAATCACGGGGCGGCCGGGGCAGAATGGGCGCATGGCCGTTGAACTCGAGGAACTGTTGGTGCCCGATGCCGCCGCCTGGCGGACGTGGCTGGAATCCCACCACAGCGACAGCCCCGGCGTGTGGCTCGTCCTGCACAAGAAAGGCGGCAACGTTACCGAACTCGATTACGACGCCGCCCTGGACGAGGCGCTGTGCTACGGCTGGATCGACGGCCAGGTCAAGAAGCGCGACGGCGACAGCTACCTCCAGCGCATGACCCGCCGGGGCGCCAAGAGCCCCTGGTCCGAAAGGAACGTGGGCCACGTGGCCCGCCTTGAAGCGGAAGGGAAAATGACAGTCCCGGGGCGTGCCGCCGTCGACGCCGCCAAGGCCGACGGCCGCTGGGAGGCCGCCTATTCGGGACAGGCGACGGCGGAGGTCCCGGCTGATCTGGCCGCCGCCATCGCCGCCGTGCCCGAGGCGCAGGCCATGTTCGATGTGCTGACCTCGGTGAACCGGTACGCGCTGATCTACCGCACCAACTCGGTCAAACAGGCGGCCACCCGGGAGCGGAAGATCGCCGGATTTGTCGGGATGCTGGCGCGCGGCGAGACGCCGTATCCGCAGAAGAAGCGCCCCGGGCCGAATTCCGCGGGTTGAGCCTGCCGAACACGGTGCCGGTAGGCAAAAGGCCGTCCGCGCTAAAATTGATGCCAACTCTCCAACACGAACGGCGAACATGCAGCGGTATTCCCTACGCACGCTCGGCCCCCGTGGGCGGTGGATTGCGCTGGCGGTGATCCTGGCTCTGGTGCTGTCCACGGCTACGATAATCGGCCTGGCCAGCCGTTCAAACGACGGCGGAACACCGGGCGGCGCCGGACCCCAGGGCGACGGAACGCAAGGCAGCGGCACCCAGAGTGCAGCCCCGAAATCGTTCAGCAGGCCCGAGGGCGCCTCACAGTTCCGGCCCTCCTACCACCTCACCCCTGCCAAGGAGTGGATGAACGATCCGCAGCGGCCCTTTCTGCTGGACGGGGTGTGGCACTACTACTACCTCTACAACGCGGACCACCCCGAGGGGAACGGCACCGAATGGTTCCACGTGACCAGCACGGATCTGGTGCACTGGAAGGACGAAGGCGTAGCCATCGAGAAGTTCAAGAACGGCCTCGGGGACATTGAGACCGGCAGCGCCGTGGTGGACCAGGACAACTCCGCCGGCTTCGGCAAGGGTGCCGTCGTCGCCGTCATGACCCAGCAGGACAAGGGCGTGCAGCGGCAGTCGCTGTTCTACTCCACGGACAAGGGCTACACGTTCAAGGCCGCCGACGGGAATCCGGTCATGGACAACCCCGGCGCGCAGCACTGGCGAGATCCCAAAATCATCCGTGACGAGGCCCGCGGACAGTGGGTCATGGCGTTGGCCGAGGGGGAGAAGATCGGCCTGTACACCTCGAAGAACCTCAAGGACTGGCGCTATGTGTCCGGCTTCGAACGGAAGGGCCTGGGGATCCTCGAATGCCCTGACTTCTTCCAGCTGGATGTCGACGGCGACCCCGCCAAGCGCACGTGGGTCCTCGCAGCCAGCGCGAACGGCACCGCGGAAGGCCGGACCACCGGGGTTACCTACTGGACCGGGACGTTTGACGGGACCACGTTCACCCCCGCAGACGACAAACACCAATGGCTCGACGCCGGCTCCGACTTCTATGCCGCCGTCACCTGGGACGATCCCCGGCTCCCGGAAAACGATCGGATGGCGTCCCGCCACGCGATCGGCTGGATGAACAACTGGACGTACGCCCGGCAACTGCCCACCACCGACTGGCAGGGCGGCGCCGACTCGATCGTCCGGGACATCCGGCTGAAGACCGTGCAGGGCAGGCCAACGCTCGTCTCCACTCCGACGCCGGCCCTGTCCGCGCTGGACGGTGAAGCCAGGACCGCGGCCACCAGGGCGCTCACCCCGGCGGGCGCCGGCGAGCTTCCCGCGCCCTCAAGCGGAGCGTACCGGCTGGATGTGACGCTGGAACGGGCAGCGGGCGACGACGGCACGGAAGCCGTGCTGAAGCTGGGCAACGGCGGTTCGGACTATGCCACGGTGGGTTACAACTTCGAGGCTGGTACCGCGTGGGTGGACCGTGCGGCCGTGGTCCCGGGCGCGGAAGCCCTCGGACCGCTCTTCACGGACCGCAGGAGCGCGCAGGCCCCGCCCCGCGGCGGCAGCGCGCCGGGCAGCTCACCGGAAAGGGGCAGCGTGGACCTGACCGTGTTCGTGGACTATTCCTCGGTGGAGGTCTTCGTGAACGGCGGCGAGCAGACCCTGACGTCGGTGGTGCTGCCGAAGTCCGGGCAGCCGGCGGTCAGCGCCGCCACGGCCGGCGGGACGCTGACGCTGAAGTCGTTCAAGTACACCCCGCTGGCCACTGTGCTGACGGGACGCTAAAGGCCGGCGTAGGCGCAGGCGGTCAGTCGGACTCGAGCGGGAACGCCACGGCTTCCCCCACCACGCGCAGGCACAGCTCCGTGCCGGGCTGGGCGATGGACGCGTTCCAGTGCCGGATGGTGATCACTTCACCGCCGCCGGGATAGCGGTGGTCGGGCATGGCGCCCGCCAGTTTCGGCGGCACGGCCAGCTTGAGCCGCACGGTGGTTTCGGGGCCGAAGTAGTCGGTGTCCACCACCACGCCGCGGATGGGTCCGTCCTCGGCGATCCGGATCTGCTCCGGACGCAGCATGAGCTGGACGCGGCCCTGCGCGGGCGGACGCCGGACGGGGATCCCGCCCAGCGAGCAGGTGGCCAGAGAGCCTTCCATCCAGGCATCGAGGATCACGGCGTCGCCCAGGAACTCGGCCGTGGCGCGGTCCGCCGGCCGGGTGTACACCACGAACGGGTTGCCGATCTGTGCCAGCTTGCCGCCCCGCATGACAGCCACCTGGTCCGCGAAGGAGAGCGCCTCGGCCTGGTCGTGCGTCACGAGGATGGTGGTCACCCCGGCCTCGTTGAGGACCTTGGCCACCGCGCGCCGGGTGGCGACGCGCAGCCCGGCGTCGAGGGCGGAGAACGGCTCGTCCAGCAGCATGAGTTCGGGTTCCCGGGCCAGTGCGCGGGCCAGGGCGACGCGCTGCTGCTGCCCGCCGGAGAGCTGGTGCGGCCGGCGCTTGGCCATGGCCGTGTCCAGCGACACCATCTCGAGGAGGTCGTTGACCCGCGCGTTAACCGCGCGCCGGCCGCCGTCGAGCTTTGACGCGCTGAGCCCGAACGCGATGTTCTGCCCCACCGTCAGGTGCGGGAACAGGGCACCGTCCTGCGCCACGTAGCCGACGTGGCGCTTGTGCGCCGGTTTCCACACGCCGTCGCCCGCCACCGGGGAACCGTTCAGCGAGATGCTGCCGGTGCCCGGGTGTTCAAAGCCGGCGATCAGCCGGAGCAGGGTGGTCTTGCCAGAACCCGAGGGGCCCACGATCGCGGTGGTTCCGCCCTTGGCCACGGACAGGTTGACGCCCTTGAGGACGGCCTGCGAGCCGAAGTTCTTGGTGACGGCGTCGATCTCCAGGTGGCTGTTGGTGCTTGGCGCCACGGACCGTGAAATCCGTGGTTCCGGAAGCCTGGACGGGGATTGTTCGGTCACTGTCCCGCTACTTTCTTGGACTGCTGGAAGAGCAAATAGGTCATGGGCGCCGAGATCACGATCATGAGCAGGGCGTACGGCGCAGCCCCGGCGTAGTCGATTTCGCTGCTCTTGCTCCAGAACTCGGTGGCCAGGGTCCGGGTTCCGTTGGGGGAGAGCAGCAGCGTGGCCGTCAGTTCGTTGGCGATGCCGAGGAACACCAGCGCCGCGCCGCCGGCGGCAGCGGGGGCGGTGAGCCGGAGCGTCACGCGGATGAAGGACAGCAGCGGGGGCGTCCCCAGGGCCTGGGCTGCCTCGTCCAGTTCCTTGGGCGCCTGCGCCAGGCCGGCACGGATGTTCACCAGCGCGCGCGGCAGGAAGAGGAGGATGTAGGCGGCCACCAGGACGCCCGCCGTCTGATAAACATTCGGGAGCAGCCGGATGCTGACGGTGACGAAGGCCAGGGCCACCACAATGCCCGGCATGGAGCTGGTGACGTAGTTGGAGAGTTCCAGTGCCTTGCTGAACCAGCCGGCATGCCGGACGGCCAGGTACGCCATCGGGAAAGCGACAACGGTGGTGGCCGCGGCGCCCGCCAGCCCGTACAGCAGGGTCTGCCACAGGGCCGGAACGAATTCGTCTGCTGCCCAGATTTCCGCTCCGCCGGCAAAGATCCAGCGGAGCACGAACAGCAGCGGCAGCCCGAAGGCCAGCAGGGTCAGGCCGAGCAGTGCCAGCTGGGCCGGCACCTGGTAGGCGTGCAGGGGCAGGCGCAGGGCCCTGGCCTGCGCGCCGGATCCCACGCGGGCGTACCGGGCCGTGCCGCGGCTGCGCACCTCGACCAGCAGCAGCAGGAGGCAGAAGAACACCAGCACACTGGCCAGCATGGTGCCTGCGGTGCCATTGAAGGTGGACTGGTACTGCACCATGATGGCGGTGGTGAACGTGTCGAACCGGATCATCGCGAAGGCGCCGTACTCGGCCAGCAGGTGCAGCGCCACCAGCAGCGCGCCGCCGGTCATCGCGATCCGCAGCTGGGGCAGTACCACCCGGAAAAACGCCCGCCAGGCCCCGAGGCCCAGGGACGCGGCAGACTGCTCGACGGCGGGATCCAGGCGGCTCAGCGTCGCGGCGGCGGGAATGTAGACCAGCGGGAAGTAGGAGAGCGTGGCGATCAGCACGCCCGAAAACAGGCCGTGCAGCGAGGGCACCGCGGAAACCCACGCATAGCTGTTGACGAACGCGGGGATGGCCAGCGGCGCCGCAAGCAGCACGGCCCAGACCTTCTTCCCGCGGAGCGTGGTCCGTTCCACGAGCCATGCGCCGCCCACACCCAGGACGAGGCAGAGCGGCACCGTGAGCAGAATCAGGAGCACGGTGTTGAGCAGCAGCTCACCGACGCGCGGGCGCACGATCAGTGCAAGGGCGGTGTCCCAGCCCGTGGCCGCGGTCATCACCGCGACGTAGCCGAGGGGAACGAGGGAAAACAGGGCGATCAGCACCGCCATGACGCCTACTGCGGAAACGCCGAAAGGCGGGCGGGGGCGCTTGCCCCGGCCCGCCGTCGTCGTGCTTCCGGATATTTCCGGCGCCGATACTTGGGTGGTCACAGAATTAGAGCAGTCCTGCCTTGGTCATCAGCTCGGTGACCTTCGCGGAGTTCAGCTTCGCGGGGTCCACGGTGGGAGCGTCGAGTTCCTTGATGGGAACCAGCTTGTCGTTGGCGGGGACGCCGGAAGCGATGGCGTACTCGAAGGACGTGCCCTTCTGCAGGACTTCCTGGCCCTTCTTGCCGGTGATGAACTTCAGGAAGGCCTGGGCGTTCTCAGCGTTCTTCGAGGACTTCAGCACGCCGCCGCCGGAGACGGACAGGAACGCGCCCGGGTCCTGGTTCTTGAAGTAGTAGGGCGTGACGTTCTTGGAGTTCTCGCCCGTCTTCGCCTGGTCGCCGTAGTAGTAGTAGTGGTAGATCAGCGCGGCGTCGACCTCGCCGGCGTTCACTGCCTTCATGGCGGTGCTGTTGCCCTTGTAGGCCGTGAAGTTTTCCTTCATGCCCTTCAGCCACGCCTCGGCCGCGGCTTCGCCCTTGAGCTCAACGAGGGCGGAGACGATGGCCTGGAAGTCGGCGCCGCTCGGGGAGGCGGCCCACTTGCCCTTCCACTCCGGCTTGGCCAGGTCCAGCATGGACTTGGGCAGCTTGTCCTCGGAGATCTTGTTCTTGTCGTACACCAGGACGGTGGAGCGCGCGGCGATGCCGGTCCACTTGTTGGTGCTGGGGCGGAACTCCGCCGGAACCTGGGCCACCGTGTCCTTGTTGACGTCGGCGAACAGGCCGGCGTTCTCCACCTGCGCCATTGCGGGGGAGTTTTCGGTGAGGAAGACGTCCGCCGGTGAGGCCGCGCCTTCCTGGACAATCTGGTTGGACATCTCGGTGTCATCACCCTGGCGGAGCGTCACCTTGATGCCGGTTTCCGCGGTGAACGCGTCCACCCATTCCTTGGTGAGGCTTTCATGCTGGGCGTTGTAGACCGTGATCTCGCCCTTGGAGGCGTCAGCGGAGGACGAGGCAGCGGGGGAGGTGCTGGAGCCGCAGGCCGAGAGGCCAAGGGCTGCGGTGGCGGCGATCGCGATGCCGGCCAGCGCGTTGGTGCGGATCTTCATCGGGGTGCTTCTTTCTGCAAAAGTCTCGTGGGCGAGGCCCTTAGTGAGCTGGGGAAGTTAGGCAAAGCTCACTCGAAAAACTGTAGGTTAGCCAAACCTAAGCACCAAGCGACAGGGGCATTAAGTGATGAGGATCACATCAATTACGAAACTGTTGCGTGTCCTAATTGCTGTCTTTGCCGGCTGCCGCTGACGCTGCTGACACCGACGCCGCTGCCTCCAGGGCCATCCAGGCCTGAAGCTGGGTGGAAAGTTCGACGGCGGCGCCCGCCGGATATGTGTCGCTCGCCGGCCGCTCCGGCTCGAAAGGGAATAGGGGGTACCCGGCCCGTCCGTGCCGGCCCAGCGGTTCGCCCGCCGCGATCAGTCGGTGGCCGGCCCAGAGGGCGCCGGCCGTGCCGGCAACGAGGCCGGCGGCGGTGGTCCGGACGTCCGCCGGCAGCCGCCGGTCGTTGGCGGCCAGCGCCAGGTATCTGGTGAGGATGCCGGTGAAGAGCCCGCCGTCGCCCGTTCCGTCGCAGCGGAGAACCTTGCTTTCCGGGGGTCCTGTCCCGTTGGTGACGGCGGCCGGCAGGGTGAGGTGTTCCGCCACTGCGCGCACCACGGTTGCGGCGCGTTCCAGGTTGGCGGTGCCGCCGAGTTCCAGCAGGGCGCCCAGGACAGGCCCCTGGTTGTAGGTGTAGATTGCGTCCTCCAGCACGGTCTCCCCGGTGTTGCGGACCCGGATCCCGTCCAGGTAGAGCCCTCGGGCGGGGTCGAACAGCCGCGCATCCAGCCAGTCGAGCAGGGCCTGCGCCTTGGCGGTGTTGCCCGTGCGTGCATAGTAAAGCGCCACCGGGGCCGTTGCGGGGGTGTTCTTGAAGTCCCGCCTGGTGCTCCAGAACGTGCCGCCGCCCAGGTCGTCGGTGGACGCCGAGTCGAACTGCAGCGTCAGGCTCTTGCGGATTCTCTCCTGCCGCCGGGGGTTGGGGCTGCGGCTCTCTTCGGCCAGCCGCTCCAGCCGGAGTGTGGACAGGGCCAGCCAGGCCATGTCGTCGTAGTAATGGTTGACGTACGTCAGGAAATTCCGCAGCCGGATGCCGGTGACCAGCCGCGAAGCGAGCTGGCCGGCGCTGGGGCGGGAGGCGCCGTCGAACTTTTCCGGACCGCGCCCGGCTCCTCCGAGTTCTCGAAAACCCGCGTCCACGAGGCAGTCCAGGTAGTGCGCCTGCCACCAGTAGTGCCACGGGCGGCGGAGGTTCCCGATCCGGCCGGAGGGGCGCGCGGTGGCCGCGATGTGCGTCCCGGGCAGGAAAAACAGCCGCTGGCCGAACAGATGCGTTACCGACCGTGCTGCCTCATCGGCCCGTTCCGCCCAGGCGGTGGCGGGCTCGGCGGCGTCCGGGGTGACGTCGGCATGCGGCTTGGTCATCTGGCCAGCCTACCGAACGGTCTGCCTGGTGAGCCGCCGGCCCGGGGTGCATCCGTCACCCATTTCAGTTAACATTCACTAACTAACGTTTCGCGGCCGGGATCCGGATCCGCATCGACCGGTTCCGCATCAAGGAGGATGTATGGAAATCGAGGGTTCCGTCGCGCTCATCACGGGTGGTGCATCCGGCCTGGGCGCCGCCACGGCCCGCCGGCTGTTCGACGCCGGCGCTTCCGTGGTGCTCGCCGATCTCGCCTCCTCGGCCGGTGCCGCGTACGCCGATGAGCTGAATGCGGCCGGCCCGCAGAACCTCGCGGACCAGCAGTCGGCAGCCCCCAGGGCGGTTTTCGTTCCCGCGGATGTGACCAGCGAGGATCAGGTGCAGGCCGCCGTCGACGCTGCCGTGGGGCTGGGCCCGCTGCGCATCGTGGTGAACTGCGCCGGGATCGCCACGCCGGGCAAGGTTATGGGGCGCGACGGCGTGCTGCCGCTGGAGAACTTCCAGCGCGTCATCCAGATCAACCTGGTGGGGACGTTTAACGTGGTCCGGCTGGCCGCCGCTGCGATGGCCGCCACCGAACCTGCAGACACCGAGCTCGGCGGGGAGGAGCGCGGCGTCATCATCAACACCGCCTCGGTGGCCGCGTTCGACGGGCAGATCGGCCAGCCTGCCTACGCCGCCTCCAAGGGCGGAGTGGCCGCGATGACCCTGCCGCTGGCCCGTGAACTGGCCCGGTCACTGATCCGCGTGGTCACCATCGCCCCCGGGATTTTCGAGACCCCGATGATGGCCGGGCTGCCGCAGGAGGCGCAGGAGTCACTGGGCCGGCAGGTGCCGCACCCGTCCCGCCTGGGCCGGCCCGCCGAGTACGCCAACCTCGCTGCGCACATCGTGGAGAACGCCATGCTCAACGGCGAAACCATCCGCCTCGATGGCGCCATCCGGATGGGCCCGAAGTGAGCGGCACCGGACTTCGCGCCACTGGCCTGGGCAGCGCGGCGGCGGGCGGCACCAAGCCGGGCGGGGCTGAACCAGGCGGGACAGCGCAGGCGACGCCCGCCGTCGACACCTTGCCCACCGCCGACTTTTTCGGCTACGAGTCCTTGCTCAGCACCTCCGAGCAGCGCAAGCTGCGCGAGCTGCGGGATTTCCTGGCTGCGGAGATCGCGCCGTTCGCGGGGGACTGGTGGAACAAGGCCGAATTTCCGGCACACATCCTCCCCAAGCTGGCCGCCCTGGAGCTGAGCACGCCGGCCCAGCGCGGCTACAGCCACCTGTTCGCCGGGCTGGTGATCGCGGAGATGACGCGGGTGGACACCTCGATTGCCACGTTCTTCCTGGTCCATCACGACCTCTTCGTCGAGTCGCTCTACCGGTTCGGCTCCGAGGACCAGCGCCGCCGGTATCTCGACGACGCCTCAAACCTGCGAACCACTGGAGCGTTTGCCCTGACCGAACCGGACCACGGCTCGGACGTGGCAGGCGGCATGGAGACGCGGGCGCGCCGGATATCGGGCGTTACGGGTGAGGCCGACGACGCCGGGGACTGCTGGGTGCTGAACGGCGCCAAGCGGTGGATCGGCAACGGGACGTTCTGCGACTACATGCTGGTGTGGGCGCGGGACGAGGCCGACGGCGCGGTGCGCGGCTTCATCGTGGACGCCGGCCTGACCGGGGTGAGCCGCAGCCGGATCGAGAACAAGATCGCCCTGCGCACCGTGCAGAACGCCGACATCGTTTTCGAGGACGTCCGGGTTGCCGAGGCCGACCGCTTCTCCGGCATTGGCAGTTTCGAGGACACCAATGAACTGCTCCTCGGTTCGCGCATCATGGTGGCGTGGCAGGCGGTGGGGCAGCAGCTGGCGGCGTTCGACGTCGCCCGGCAGTACGCCGTCGAACGCCGGCAGTTCGGCCGTCCGCTGGCGAGGTTCCAGCTCATCCAGCAGCAGCTGGTGTCCATGCTGGGAAACGCCGTGGCGAGCATGGGCATGATGGTCCGGATCGCGCAGCTGCAGGAGCATGGTGCCGGGATGGGCGGTGCTGCGGCGGACGGTGCCGGGATGGCGCAGGTGGCACTGGCCAAGTCCTACACGTCGGCGCGGATGCGCGAAACCGTGGCCATGGGCCGGTCCATCCTGGGCGGCAACGGCATCGTCACGGACTACCGCATGGCCAAGATTTTCGCCGACGCCGAGGCCATCTACACCTACGAGGGCTCGTATGAGATCAACACGCTGATCGTTGGCCGCGCGGTCACGGGCGTGTCCGCGATCGCCTGACGCTCCTGCCCGGCCAGAGGGAAGCGGGGGGGGGGGGGGATATAAAACCCGCCCCCCAGGTGTTTGTTTTTTGAGAAACAGAGGGGGGTGTGGGGGGGGGCGCGGACGGGGGGGGGGTGTTTGGCGCCCCCCA
>NZ_JBHTXX010000009.1:0-77285 GCF_042791415.1 Arthrobacter sp. NPDC056691 | reverse complement strand
CTGCCCGGCCAGAGGGAAGCGCGAACTGGCAGGTAATACCCGCGCATCTCCGTTTTGAGGGTATTACCTGCCAGTTCGCGCTTGACCGTTCGCGCTCAGGAGGCGGGCTGTTTTTCCCCGGCCTCGATCCTGGCGTCGAGGCTGTTGTTCCGCACCGGCATGGGGCAGGTGCCGTATGGCGTGAAGGCGCTGGGATAGTTGATGGCACGGTTGAAGTCCAGGACCACGGAGCCGTCCGGCCGCGGGCGTGCGGTGGACACCTTGCGCCACTCGTCGGTCGAGTCGCCGTTCGTCTCGTCGTGGAATGTGACGGTCAGGGCGCCGAGCTTCTCCTCTTCGGCCTGGAGCCGGTACTCGTGGTCCTTGCCGGGCAGCCGGAACACCAGTTCGCCGACGCTGCGGTGCACCCCGTCCACCAGCGGGTTTGCCGTGGAAATGGGCACATCCACGGGCTCACGGTAGGCCTCGAACATGGCCTCCACCGCGAGGTCGGGCCGGAAATCGAAGGTGGGCACGCCGTCGAACTCGGTGAACACCGGCGACTGGGAATCCCGGGTGCGGACCGCATACCTGTCCGCGCGCATCGCCAGTTCCACCACTACCTGCCGGCCGTCCGCGCCGCCGAACTGCACCCACATCAGCGACTCTTCGTCCGCGAGCCGTGCGGTGACAGTCCCGTCCACCGGTTCCCCGGTCTCCACGAGCGTCAGTCCGTCGGACGGTGACGCGGTGATTGCCGCCGTCGTACCGTCCGCTGACCAGAGCCCGGGGACGAGGTCGACGGCGGCCGGCCCGGTTTCCAGCCACTGGAACGATGTGAGGGTGAGCCAGCCATGTTCGGCCGCGAGGGCGGTGGTGCGGCCTTTGCGGAAGCGGCGCCAGCGCTCGAGCTGGGCGTCTGCGGTGGTGCTCATGTGTCCTCCAACGGTGCTGTGTGTTGCAACCGGTGCGTGGCCGGCCATGGGGTCAACTGCGGGCTGTGCTGCTTCATTCCGGACGCCGGATTCCGGCGCCAGTGCGTTGCCGGGAGGTTGCCGGAACCCGCCCACTGCCGCCGGACGCGCGGCCGGCGTAGCCTAGGTGAAGGGCCCTGTTCCCGCCCGATCCGGGGCCATGTCGCAGATGGAGCGTCCTAAATAAAGCGACCGGCCGCTCCGGTTCAAGGGCCCGACGGTATCTGAGACATATTCCCGGGGTTCGGCCGGCTGCGGGTAACATCCCATAGGAACAGTAACCCGGCTCACAGTATCCAGCGCAGTGTACGAGCCAAAGTCAAACACTCGAAAGATAGTTTCCATGGCTGACACTGCAATGAATTCCGAAACAGATCTCGCCGCCGAACTTCGCGCCGACGTACGCCGGGTCTCCACCCTGCTGGGCGAATCCCTGGTCCGCCAGCACGGCCCCGAACTCCTTGACCTCGTGGAGCAGGTGCGCCTGCTGACGAAGGAATCCAAGGAAGCCGCCCGGGGCGGCGCGGATGCCACCGGCCCGTGGAGCGCGCACGACGTCGTTGCCCAGGTCCGCGAACTGCTCGCCTCCCTGCCGCTCGAGCAGGCGACCGACCTGGTCCGCGCCTTCGCCTTCTACTTCCACCTCGCCAACGCCGCCGAGCAGGTCCACCGGGTCCGCCGGCTGCGCACCCGGCAGGAGAAAGACGGCTGGCTGGCCAAGGCTGTCGAGGACATCGCGGGGCAGGCCGGCCCGGCGGTGCTGCAGGAGGTCGTCAACGAACTGGATGTGCGCCCGATCTTCACCGCGCACCCCACCGAGGCCTCCCGCCGTTCCGTGCTGGACAAGATCCGCAAGCTCTCGGACGTGCTGGCCCAGCCCACCGAGGAGGGCACCAGCGCCCGGCGCCGGCAGGACCGCCAGCTGTCCGAAATGATCGACCAGATGTGGCAGACGGACGAACTGCGCCAGGTCCGGCCCACTCCGGTGGACGAGGCCCGCAACGCCATCTACTACCTCAACAGCATCCTGACGGACGCGCTGCCGGAGATGCTCACGGAATTCTCGGAACTCCTCGGCGATCACGGCGTTGCGCTGCCGGCCCAGAACGCCCCGATCCGGTTTGGTTCCTGGATCGGCGGTGACCGCGACGGCAACCCCAACGTCACCGCGGCCGTGACCCATGAGATCCTGCAGCTCCAGAACCAGAACGCGGTGCGGATCAGCATCGCCATGCTCGACGAGCTCATCTCGATCCTGTCCAACTCCACGGCCCTCGCCGGCGCGGACCAAGCACTGCTCGACTCGATCGACGCCGACCTCGCGAAACTGCCCGGCCTGGACCGCCGCATCCTGGAACTTAACGCCCAGGAGCCCTACCGGCTGAAGCTGACGTGCATCAAGGCCAAGCTCATCAACACCGGCAAGCGGGTCGCCTCCGGATCCAAGCACCAGCCGGGCCGCGACTACACCTCCACCGAGGAGCTCATCGGGGAACTCGAGCTGCTGGAACTGTCCCTGCGCAACCACTCGGCGTCCCTCGTGGCCGACGGCGCGCTGGCCCGGGTCCGCCGCGCCATCGCGTCCTTCGGCCTCCACCTGGCCACCCTCGACATCCGCGAGCACGCAGACCACCACCACGACGCCGTCGGACAGCTCATGGACCGTCTCGGCGGTCCCGGCATCCGGTATGCCGAACTGACCCGGGAAGAGCGGCTCGAGGTGCTGAGCGCCGAACTCGCCTCCCGCCGTCCGCTGTCCGGACACCCGATCAGGCTCGACGGCGCCGCTGACGGCACGTACGACGTCTTCCGGGAGATCCGCCGCGCCCTGCGCACCTACGGCCCGGACGTCATCGAAACCTACATCATCTCCATGACCCGCGGCGCCGACGACGTCCTGGCCGCCGCCGTCCTGGCGCGCGAGGCCGGACTGGTCAGCCTTTTCGGAGATGCCCCCTACGCTAAGATCGGCTTCGCGCCGCTGCTGGAAACAGTCGAGGAGCTGCGCGCCTCGGCGGAGATCGTCGACCAGTTGCTGTCCGACCCGTCCTACCGCGAGCTGGTCCGGCTGCGCGGGGACGTCCAGGAAGTCATGCTCGGCTACTCGGACTCCAACAAGGAATCCGGCGTGATGACCAGCCAGTGGGAAATCCACAAAACCCAGCGCAAGCTGCGCGACATCGCCACCAAGCACGGGGTCCGAGTGCGCCTGTTCCACGGCCGCGGCGGTTCCGTGGGCCGCGGCGGCGGACCCACCTACGACGCCATCATGGCGCAGCCGAACGGTGTCCTCGAAGGTGAAATCAAGTTCACCGAACAGGGCGAGGTCATCTCCGACAAGTACTCCCTGCCGGAGCTGGCCCGCGAAAACCTTGAGCTGTCCCTCGCCGCCGTGCTGCAGGGGTCCGCGCTGCACCGCACGCCGCGCACCTCGGACGACCAGCGCGAGCGGTTCGGCCACGTCATGGAGACCATCTCCGACGCCGCGTTTGCCCGCTACCGCGGCCTCATCGACCACCCGGACCTGCCGGCGTACTTCCTGGCCTCGACGCCGGTGGAGCAGCTTGGTTCGCTGAACATCGGCTCCCGCCCGTCCAAGCGACCGGACTCCGGTGCGGGGCTGGGTGGCCTGCGCGCCATCCCGTGGGTGTTCGGCTGGACCCAGTCGCGGCAGATCGTGCCGGGCTGGTTCGGCGTCGGCTCCGGGCTGAAGGCGGCACGGGAAGCAGGCAACTCTGCCCAGCTCGTGGAGATGATGCACGGCTGGCACTTCTTCCGCTCGGTGCTGTCCAACGTGGAGATGACCCTCGCCAAGACGGATATGGAGATTGCCGGATACTACGTTGACACCCTGGTCCCGGAGGAGCTGCACCACCTCTTCCGTGCGATCCGGGACGAATACGAACTTACCGTGGCCGAGATTCAGAACCTCACCGGCGAGATCGTGCTCCTGGACGCCCAGCCCACGCTCAAACGGTCCCTGGAAATCCGCGACCAGTACCTCGACCCGATCAGCTACCTCCAGGTGGAATTGCTTCGCCGCGTGCGGGCAGAAGGTGCCAGCATTTCCGGTGGCGAGATCGACGAGCGCCTGCAGCGTGCCATGCTCATCACCGTCAACGGTGTGGCAGCAGGCCTCCGCAACACGGGGTAACCACTCAACGCTCCCTCACGTCCCGCAGATTTTTCCCGGACGCTTCCTCACGTTTGGTTGGGTCGTCCCGGACGCTTCCTCACGTTTGGTTGGGTTGTTCCGGACGCTTCCGCACGCCGTGCGGGAGGGCTTGTGGATTCGGGCGGCAGGATCTGCGGAAGCGTCTGGTTCGGGCGGCGGGATCTGCGGAAGCGTCTGGTTCGAGGCGGCAGGACCTGAGGGGGCGTCGGTGAAAAGCCTGCAGGACGTGAGGAAGCGTTGGTGGAATGGGTGCGAAAGGTGAGGAAGCGTCAACTGCCGTAGTGCACCACGATGGTCCGGCGGGTCGTCCTGTTAGCGGTGTCGGGGGAATTGGCGGAGACGGGGGACTTAGCGGAGCCTGGGGGAACGGGCGAGCCGGGGCCGCCGTCGGAGTAGGCCACGGTGCTCACCCGCACCCCGTAGAGGGCTGACAGCTGGGCGTCTGTCAGCAGCTCCGCGGCCGGGCCTGTCCGCACGCCCGAGCGGCCCAGCAGGACCACGCGGTCGGCAAGGTGCAGGGCGTGGTCGGGATGGTGGGTGCTCAGGAGCAGGGCCATGCCGCCGGCCATCAGTTCACGCAGCAGCGTCAGGACGCGGGCCTGGTTCTTGAGGTCCAGGCCGGTGGCGGGCTCGTCCAGCACCAGAATGGGCGAGCCGGCGGCTATCGCCCGGGCGATCAGGATCAGCTGCTGCTCGCCGCCGCTGAGGGTGGGAAAACGCCGGTCCCGCAGCCCGGCCGCGCCCACCCGCTCCATCGCCTCGAGCGCTGCGTCATGGTCGGAGGGTCCGGGCGTCCGGAACACGCCAACGTGCCGTGCCCGCCCCATCAGGACCATGTCCAGCGCCCGGTAGGCAAAGGCGCTGCCGTGGGCCTGCGGCACATAGCCCGCGCTTTCACTCCGCCGGACGGTGCCCTCCTGTGGTTCCAGCAACCCGGCGGCGCAGCGCACCAGCGTGGTTTTGCCGCTCCCGTTGGGACCCAGCACGGCGGTGGCCGTTCCCGGCGGCACGCGGAAGCTGACGCCGCGGAACACCCAGTCCCGGGACGGGTAACCGAAGCCCACGCCGTCGAGTTCAAGCATTGTCCCAGACCTTCTCCCGGTTCCGGCGCAGGAGCAGGAAGAACACCGGCGCGCCGATCAGGGCGGTGAGGACGCCGAGCGGGATCTCCCCGGCGGTGGCGGTGCGGGCGATGGTGTCCACCAGGACGATATAGGCCCCGCCGAGCAGGAAGGAAACGGGCAGCAGGACGCGGTGGTCCGGTCCCACCCACATCCGGGCAAGGTGCGGGATCACCAGGCCCACCCAGCTGACGGCGCCGCTGACCGCCACGGCCCCGGCCACGATCAGTGCCACGGCCACCAGCACCACCCACCGGAGCGGGCGGGGGCGTACCCCCAGGGCGGCCGCGTCCTCGTCGCCGAGGGACAGCACGTTGATCCGCCACCGCAGCGCCACGAGGACGGCGGCTCCGCCCAGCACGGGGACCAGGGCTACCGCGACTTTGGCGAAGGTGGCTGAGGAGACGCTGCCCAGCAGCCAGAAGACGATGGCGGGCAGCGTGGTGTTGGGGTCCGCGATGTAGGTCACGAGGGCGACCAGAGCCGAAAAGAAGGATCCCGTGACCACCCCGCCGAGCACGATCATAAGCATCGGCGTCCCCGCGCGGCCGGATGTGATCAGGAACAGGGTCCCGAGGGCCAGCAGCCCGCAGGCAAAGGAGCCGCCCACCAGAAGAAACGAACCGAGGCCGAGCAGCAGGGCCAGGGCACCGCCGAACGACGCACCCGCGGAGACCCCGATGATCTCTGGGCTGACCAGGGGGTTGCGAAAAATCGCCTGCAGCGCGGCGCCGCCGATTGCCAGGCCGCCGCCCACCAGCAAGGCGAGCAGGACCCGGGGCAGCCGGACCAGCAGCACCACGTTCTGTTCGGTCCCGCTGGCTTGGACCGGGATCGGGGCGAGTTGCCCGGCCAGGATCTGGACCACGTGGTCCAGGGGCACGCTGTACCGGCCCACGGCCAGGGCCAGCACCGCCACCGCGGCAAGTAAGCAGGCAGTCAAGGCGATGGGGAGAACGACGGCGGGTTCCCGCCGTCGTTCTCCCGTTCCGGCGGCGGCAGCGGGGCCTGCCCGCGGCAGTGCCGGCGGCGCGGTCCGCAGCCGCCTGCCCAGGCGCGGGGAACCGGCCTCATCAAGCATTGAACTGCCGGTAGTTGGCGGACTGCCCGTTCTCCGCGGTCCAGAGAATCTTGTCCAGTTCTTTGGCCGTGAGCTCGTGGTTGTACAGGAACCTGAAGTATTCGGAAGCCTTGTCCCGCACCGCCGACTTCTCCCGGGGAAAGGCGATGTCGCCCAGCCAGTGCCACATGAGCGCCGACTCCTGCCCGGGCGGATCCCAGCGGTAGCCACCCAGCGGGACCTTGTAGACACGCTTGGCGCGGACCGCGGACACGTTCTGCCACACCGGGTCCGAGTAGATGTCCTGCGGCATTGCGGCGTCGAAGTTGCCCAGCAGGATCACCTCGGGATCCCAGCGCAGGACCTGCTCGATGTCCACGCCCACCATGCCGGTACCGGTCAGCGGATCCTTGCCGGTGGGCGGGTTGGAGCCGCCCACCAGTTTGATGTAGAAGTCGTTGTAGCTCTTGGCGCCGGCAACCTTGAGTCCGCCGGTGAAGCGGTTGAAGTACAGGATGCTCGGCCCTTTGGACGCGCGCCCGGCCGCCAGGGATTTGACCTCGGCAAGCTCGCGGTCGCTGCGGGTTTTGAGTTCGGTGGCACGTTCTGGCTTGCCGAGCATGGCGGCGAACATGGCCACCCACGCGTCCACGTCCTCCTGTGTGCCGGAGTTCTTCAACCCCAGGACCTGGAGTCCCGCCTTCTCCAGGGGCTCGATGAGCTGCGCGTCCGACCACTGGACCACCACATCCGGGTTGAGGGCCCGGATGCTTTCAACGTTTGCGGTGAAGTCCTGGGTGGCGATGTCGTGCGGGAGGTCCAGGGCGGCGGGAAACATGGTGCCCATGATGCCGTCGCGCATGGCCACCCAGGAGGCGTTGTGCATGGCCGCGAGATGGTCGGCGCTGCGGTCGACGGCCACCAGCAGGGACGCCGACGGCATTGGAATGGTCACCACCCGGGCCACCGGCCGGGCGAAGGTCAGGGTCCTGCCGCGCTGGTCCGTGAGGCTGATGCTGTTGGTGCCGCCCGGAGGGGACGACGGCGGGGCGGTGCCGGATGCGCCGCATCCGGCCAGCAGGGCGGCGGAGCCGCCTGCCATGAGCACCTGTAGGGCGGCGCGGCGGTTTAGGTCTGCAGCTGTCATCGTTGACTCCCTGCGAGTGGGTCTTCACAGCATCCGCTTCACGGGCAGGGCTGTCAACGCCTTCGCCGGCGTTCCGGGAATTGCCGACGGCGGGCCGTCCCTTGTCGGCGGAAAGGCCCGGTGCTACTTTCAGAAGGACGCTTGCAGAAGGTGGCCACGCCATGGTTGTCGATGGTGCCCAGTTGTTCGTCCGCTATGCCTATCCGCCGAATTCACGCGGCAGCTGCGGGCCGCCGGACAGCGACGCCCTGCTGCACTACGGGCAGTCCGGCGTCACGGACCAGGGGCTTCGCGAACTGGCCAGGGGCTTCGCCGGCGCGTGGCCCTACCTCGAGCTGATCGCAGGGGCGCACGGCATTGCCGACCCGCTGGACGCCCGCGTGGTGGAGGCCTATTGGGTGGGCAACAGCCTGCTGGATACCGTGGGCATCACCAACCTCGGCAATTCCATGGAGGACCGGTTCCGGGCCCGCACCGGGCGGCAGTTCCCGCACCTGGTGGAAGGCGTCCTGGCGGGCGGGGTCCCGCACCACAGCTTCCACGTGTTCGAGATCTATCCGTGGCTGGGCCTGCTCCGCGACGAACGGCGGCACGCCACCGCGCTGAACGTGCTGGACAGGTGCCGGATCCGCTGGGGGCAGGTGCTCGCAATAACCGGCGACGACGCCGTGGTGCAGTCCCGGCCGCTGGTCTGGGACGGCGCAGCCCTGGACATTGGCGAACCTGCAGTGGAGACGGCCAAGTTCGCCGTGAACGGAACCGGCTTCGTGGCGGGGCTGGCCGTGGGCGACGTCGTCTCGCTGCACTGGGACTGGGTGTGCGACAGGCTCTCGGCGCACCAGTTGCAGCAGCTCAAGCACTTTACGGCGCGGCACCTCCGGATTGCCAACAGCGGCGTGGAGCACCGCGGCGCGGCCATAGCGCTGGAGCACTGACCACCAATCCTGCGGTTAAGGTGACTGCGGCGCCGACCCGGTCCCGGGATCTGCCGGGCGGCCCATCAGTTCCAGGCCTTCCATGGCCTGTTCCGCGCCCGCGGCGTCGACCCGTTCCAGCGCGAAGCCCATGTGGATCAGGACCCAGGTGCCGGGGTCGAGCGGCCCCTCATCGAGCAGCCCGATGTTGATCTTCCGCTGCACTCCGGCCACATCGACGAGGGCGAGCTGGCCGCCGTAGCCCTCGAGGACTTCAACGACCCTGCCGGGGATTCCGAGGCACATGGAGGGACACCGCCTTACTTGGAAGTGGAAGACCGGTTTGGAGTGGAAGAGTGCTGGCCGAGCAGGGACCCGACGGCGGCGGCGGCCTTGGGCACGGCAGTGGCCACTGCTGCCGAGAGACCGATGCCTTCGGACAGGTCGGCGGGGACGCAGCCCACCACATAGGTTGCAGGCAGGCTGCCACCCATGGACCGAAGCCGGCCCAGCACCGCCGCCGGGTCCATGCCGTGGGGATCGAGCACCGCCCGGCCGTCCAGGTCCGCCTCATTGACCTGCAGCACGCGGATGCTGCCTGGGGCTGACTTCCCGTCGGCGGGCACCGTGTCCACGAGGACAAGGATGTCGACGCCGGCCAGAAGGTCGTAGGCCAGGTGCATGCCCCGGATGCCGTAGTCCATCACGCGAACGCCGGGGGCCAGCGGCCGCGGCTGGGTGGCCAGGTGCCGCGCCACCTCGGGGCCGAAGCCGTCGTCGTGCAGGAACATGTTCCCCACGCCGGCCACGAGGACGCCGCCGCCGGTCACATCCGCCGCACTTTCATGTAGCGCTTGATGTCGGGAACCGAGCGGATTCCGACGTAGATGCCCCAGAGGGCCATCGCTGCCAGCACTGAAACAGTGGCCATTCCTATTGCCTTCATTGCGGGGTTTCCTTTCCCTCCAGCGGTTCGAGTTCGTCGGGGGCGTAGTAGAAGGACCGGCCGTAGCCCTCATGGAGATCGGCCGCCGGATCCTGCTCAAGGACGAGCCCGACGTGGGTGCTGCCGTCGACGTCGAAATGCACGCTGGTGACCCGCCCGGTCTGCCCGCCGAAGAACAGGTCCTGGGCGTCGGCGCGCCGCTTCGGGTGCACGCGCACGCGGCTCCCGCGCGCCACCGCGACGCCGTTGATCACGACGGCGTCCTGGTCAGGCCGCACGCTGGCCTCCGCCTCGGGATTCCACCAGGGAATGTCCTGGCCGGCCGTGGTCCAAACCCCGGCGGGATCCGCGGCGAACGCGTGCGGGCTCCGCAGGGCCCCGTGCAGCCGCTGGAGGTCCTCCGGCGACATCGCCTCGCAGCGGTCAATGACGGCGGCGGCCCGCGGGTCCGTCGCCCGCGCCTCGGCCTTTTCCTCATCGGTGAGCGTCAGCACCCGTAACGTGAGGATCTCGTCGATCTCGGTGGAGTCGTACAGTGCCACCGAACTTTCCGGGGCGACGGCGGGGTGGTCATAGAGAATGATGGGCGAGATCAGCAGCACGTCCGTCTGGCCTTCGGGGCCGGCCAGCACGGGCCAGCAGCGGTGCTGGGAACACAGCCCGGCTGCCCGCTGCGCCCACCCGGGCGGGTCCAGCAGGGAGACGAAATCCCCGTCCCGCACGCTCAGCAGCAAGTGCGCCCCGATGAAGGAGGCCGCAATGGCGCCCTGCCGGTTCCCGGCCGGCAGGGGACCGGCTGGCACTGTAGCGGCGGGTATTAGTTCGGCCGTGTTTGCCGCGGTGACGCTGAGCCGCAGCAGCCCGCCGGAATCTTCGGCGGCGTTGAGCCGCAGTTCACCGCGGAGGGCACGACGGCGGCGCACCAGTCGGCCGGCCGGCCTCCCGGCGCCGTCCTTGAGTTCCTCGACGTCGAGTCCCGCCGGAACGTCCACCGGTACGACCTGTCCTGCCCGGAGCTGGGACACGGAGAAGGGGCCGAACACTTTTTCCTGCTCAACTGCCTCGTCCCAGCTCAGCCAGTTCGCACCGCCCACGGCGAGGCTGTCCACAGGACTGAACCCACCGCCGTCGTCCGCTTTTTCCGCCGTCCGCGTCTGCAGCTGCAGGAAGCGGAAGTGGATTTCCAGCCCGGTCAGGGCTCCCGGGGCAAGCAGGCAGTCGGCGGACATGGAGGGTTCCTCACCGCTGCCGTCCGCCGCGGCGCCCGGGGGACCCAGGATCCCGAACTGCCAGCGGGCCCGGTTCTTCTGGGAGGAGGCACGGTAGGGGTAGAGCAGATAGCCCTCGTAGAGGACGGCGTCTGCGACGGCACGGGCAAGGGCCAGGCTGGTGTTCATGGCCGTTCCCCGGACACATCGGCGGTGGCCTGGGCGAGCAGTTTCTCCATCGTGGCTTCCCAGGACGTGAGGCCCCGTCCGGACTTGTACCGGGCCAGCGCCGCCAGGACGTCGCGATCCAGGCGGATCCATCCGGCGTTGGGGAAGTACTGGTCCATCAGGCTGCGCCAGGCCGCGACCGGCAGCGGGTAGGACGCCTCAAGGTCCCAAGGCACCTGTTCCACCGTGAACCCCGTCTGCCCCTTGGTGAACACGGTGCCGGAGAACAGCAGCTCCAGCGGTATCTCGCCATCGCCCAGGGCGTGCAGGTACTTGGCGGCGGCCACGTCGAAATCGAAGGTGCAGGGCAGCGGGAGGTCCACCTCGGTGCTGCCCGTGAACCCCTGCACCATGGTGCTGCACTGCATCCAGAGGAACGACTTGAGCGTGGTGGGCCAGCGGCCGCGCTCGCCGAAGAGGTCCAGCAGGCCCGTCTCCTCCTCGGGCGCGTAGCCGCGGCGCTGCGGCAGGATCCGGACCTGGCAGCGCAGGGCCAGCGCGTGCACCACGGCTCCGGTGGCCTCCGCCACCTGCAGCCTGGCCGTCAGCTGCGGGGCGGCGGCGTAGGGTTCGGGCCGTATCTCCAGCACGGCGAAGGAAAGTTCGGTCACCGGAAGCCTCCCCTGCCGGACGCGTTGCCGCCTGCCGCGCTGCCGGACGCCGCGCTGCCGGACGCCGTGCTGGCGGAACCCGCACTGGCGGAACCTGCCGGGGCCGGAACACTGCGGCGGCCGATCCGGTCGAAGAAGGCGGCGAGCTCATCGCGTGCCTCCTGGCCGCCGTCGAACCCCCGCCAGAGGCGGCGCAGCCGGCCCACCAGCTCGTAGCAGGCGTCCACCGGAACGAGGTGGCAGTCGGCGGCCTTGCCCGGACCAGGGCCGCGGATCAGCAGGGCTTCGGTGTCCGGCGCCGCGAGGCCGAGGCCCGGGTTGCAGGCCAGCACGGCGTCCCAGGCGGCGAGGGGAAGCTCCGACTCCGTGGCTCCGGCCGGGCCCGGGTAGAACGCCACCGTGCGGCTGAGTTTGGAGCTGCGGAAGAAGAATGCGAGGCCCACCGGGATTTCCAGTTCGTCCCACTGCCCCGGGCCGAGATCGAAGCCGGGGAAGGAGAGGTACCGGTCAGGCACCGAGCGGTAGCGCATGTGCGCGGCCTCGTCGGTGAAGAGGAGGTAGCAGGGCCGGCAGGTGCACAACATCGCGTGGCTCTCCAGGTCCACCACGTGCTGGTGCGCGTCGGGGATCGGTTCGCCGCACATTTCGCAGCATTCCCCGGCGGCGGGGGCGGGCCGGTTCGCGGAAATCCGCCGCAACAGGGCTACCGGCAAGGCGCCGCTGGCCTGGCCGGTCCCCGCACCGCGCCCTGTACCTCCTCCGTTTCCCACGTTCATCTTCATGTCCATCTCAGCGGTCCTGTCCCGCGGCTGCCTGCAGTTCGTGGGCCATGCCGGCTGCCGGTGCCGGGGTGGGCACCGACGCCGCCGGCACAGACACCGCCGGCACGGACACCGCAGGTTCCGGCATGCGGTCTGCCGGTCCGCGCCGCGCCGGAACGTCCAGCCCTGCCGGTGTAACCAGCGGGAGTGCCTGCACCGGCGTGACGGCTGCCGGGGCCGCCGGTACCGGTGGAACCGGGAGCGGTGGGGCCTGCACGGACACCGTCGGGACCGCCACGGACATCACGCCGTTCCGGACCAGCAGCGGGAGTGGCTCCAGGTGCAGGCCTTTGTCCTCGAGGCAGGCGCCGGCCCGCCGCACGTCATAGTGGCCGCGGCAGGTGGGGCAGGTGAGCAGGCCTCCGCCAACCGGTGCCGCGAGGGCGCGCTGCAGCACGGCGCCGGCCATCGAACCGGTGCAGCGCGGGCAGTAATCGCGGTACGCGTAGATGTCCTGACCTGTCCGGCAGGCCAGCACCGCATAGCCGCCGACGAGGAAACCCGCCACCTCGCCGGGTTCGAGCCCTGCAATCTCCGGAACGGGTTCCCAGGTGCCGCCGGCCATGTCGTGCCAGGATTCTGCGGGCATGCCGCCCGCTGGATTGTTCACCCGGACCAGCAGCGAATCCACCGGAATCAGCGCCGGCGCGCCCGGCTGCTTTTCCGCCTCGACGACGTCGATGGCCGTCACTTCGGGGGCTGCGTTCTGGATGGCCTCCTCAACGGCGTACTTGAGGGTTACGGACGACGACGGGCAGCCCTGGCAGGTGCCCAGCAGCTTGAGCCGCACCACGCCATCGGGGCTGATACCTTCCAGTTCCACGTCGCCGCCGTGGGAGCCCAGGTAGGGCCGGACGCTGTCCAGCGCCGCGGCCACCCGTGCCTCCATCGAATGGGGGTGCAGTCCGTGGATCACCAGGAGCCCGGCCACCAGGCTGTCCGCGGTCAGCGCTTCCAGAGTGCCGTCGTCGAGCTTTCCCTGGGCCTGCAGGATCTCCATGATCCGCTGCAGTCCGGCCCCGTACAGGTCTGTGACCTGCCGGACCAGGTCCTCGGCCCGGCCGCGCGCCACCGCCCCGCCGGAGCCGAGCGCGTCAAGGAGTGTGCCGATTTGGTCGCCGTTCTGCGGCGGCGGCCGGTCCCCGCCGAGCATGGCCTACTCGCCGGTCAGGGTCTGGGTGGGGGAGTGCAGCATGTCCAGCGTCTGCCCGTTGCCCAGGTACATGTGGACACCGCACGGCAGACAGGGATCGAAGCTGCGGACGGTGCGCATGATGTCGATGCCCTTGAAGTGCTCCCGGTCGTTCTCCTCGAAGATCGGCTGCCCCTGGACCGCGTCCTCGTACGGGCCGGCCACGCCGTTGGAATCGGTGGGGCTGGCATTCCAGGGGGTGGGCGGGTAGGGGTGATAGTTGGCGATCTTGCCGTCGCGGATCACCATGTGGTGGGACAGGACACCGCGGACCGCCTCGGTGAAACCGCAGCCGATGCCTTCATCGGGGACCTCGAATGTTTCCCACGTCTTGGTGCGGCCCGCCCGGATTTCCTCCAGCGCCTTTTCCGCGAAGTGCAGTGCGGCAGCCGCTGCGTAAGCCTGGAAGTAGGTGCGGGCACGGTTGCGTTCGAGCGTGTTGCTCCACTGCGGGATGTTCCACTCGAAAGTGACGGGTCCCTTCAGCGCGGTCTTGGGCAGGTTGATCTGCACGCTCCTGCCGGTGGCCTTGAGGTAGCCGATGTCCACGAGTCCGGCGAGCGCGGTAGCCCAGAGCCGGGCCAGCGGGCCGCCGCCGGTGTCCAGGGCGAGGTTGTCCTGTCCGTCGAACCAGCGCGGTGACATGACCCAGCTGTACTTGTCCGAAAGATCGCGCTTCTGCGGCCGCGGGTTGGTGTGCTGGTTCCAGGGGTGCCTGCGGTCCACCGGGTTACCCAGCGGATCGTGGGTGACGAACATTTCCTGGCCTTCCCAGTCCTCGTAGTACGACGAGCCGAGCATGATCCGCAGGCCCAGGTTGATGCGGACCAGGTCGGTGGTGACCAGCTTGCCGTCCACCACCACGCCCGGCGTGACGAACATCTTCCGGCCCCACTCGGTCATGTCCTTGTACTCGAAGTTGCAGTAGTCCGGGTCCTGCAGGGAACCCCAGCAGCCCAGCAGCGTCCGCCGCAGCCCCACCTGCTCGTAGCCGGGCAGGGCCTCGTAGAAGAAGTCGAACAGGTCGTCGTGCATCGGGACGACCTTCTTCATGAACTCGACGTAGCGCATGAGGCGGGTGAGGTAGTCCGTCATCAGCTGGATGGTGGCCACTGTTCCCACGCCGCCCGGATACAGCGTGGAGGGGTGGACGTGGCGGCCCTCCATGAGACAGAACATTTCACGGGTGGCGCGGCTGACCTGCAGCGCTTCCCGGTAGAACTCGCCGGTGAACGGGTTCAGCGAGCGCATGATGTCGGCGATGGTCCGGTAGCCGTGGTCGGCCTCGTGGGGTGCCCTGGTGTTTTCCGCCTTGGCCAGGACGCCGGGGTTGGTTTCGGAGACCATCTTTTCGCAGTAGTCCACGCCGACGAGGTTCTCCTGGAAGATGTTGTGGTCGAACATGTACTCGGCGGCCTCGCCCAGGTTGACGATCCATTCGCCCAGGTTCGGGGGCTTGACGCCGTAGGCCATGTTCTGTGTGTAGCAGGAGCAGGTGGCGTGGTTGTCCCCGCAGATCCCGCAGATGCGGCTGGTGATGAAGTGCGCGTCCCTCGGGTCCTTGCCTTTCATGAAGAGGGAGTAGCCGCGGAAGATCGAGGACGTGCTCTTGCATTCCGCGACCTGGTTGTTCTCGAAGTCGATCTTGGTGTAGATGCCGAGGCTGCCGACGATCCTGGTGATGGGGTCCCAGTTCATCTCCACCAGGTTGTTGTTACCCGTTCCGCTTCCGGAACCCATGGGAATTGTTGACGTCATTGTCTTCGCCTGTCTGGAAGTGGGTGGGTTACCAGGTGCGCCGGGCCCCGGTGAGGAGCTCGGGTCCGGGCCGGCGCCACTTGGGCTCCTGGTCCAGCGTGTGCGTCGTGATGCCCCGCAGGGTCCGGATGGCAGCGCCGTAGGGGCGGATGGTGCTGGTGGACAGCTTGCCGCCGGGAGGCTCGTCCATGAACGGCATGAACTTGTCCGGGAAGCCCGGCATGGTGCAGCCGATGCAGATGCCGCCAACGTTGGGGCAGCCGCCGATGCCGTTCATCCAGCCACGCTTGGGCACGTTGCACTTCACCACGGGACCCCAGCAGCCGAGCTTGACGATGCACTTGGGGGAACCGTACTCGGTGGCGAAGTCGCCCTGCTCGTAGTAGCCGGCCCGGTCGCAGCCCTCGTGGACCGTCTTGCCGAACAGCCACGTGGGGCGCAGTGCCTCATCCAGCGGAATCATCGGTGCCTGGCCGGTGGCCTGATAGAGCAGGTAGGTCATGGTTTCGGAGAGGTTGTCAGGCTGGATCGGGCATCCGGGCACGCACACGATGGGAATGCCGGCCTTGGACTTCCAGTCGTAGCCCAGGTAGTCCGGCACGCCCATGGCGCCGGTCGGATTGCCCGCCATGGCGTGAATGCCGCCGTAGGTTGCGCAGGTTCCGGCGGCGATGATGGCCGTGGCCTTGGGAGCCAGGCGGTCCAGCCATTCGCTGGTGGTAATGGGCTGGCCGGTCTCAAGGTCGTTGCCGAACCCGCACCAGTAGCCGCCGGGGTCGTGGAGTTTCTCGTTGGGGATTGATCCCTCGACCACCAACACGAACGGTTCCAGTTCGCCGCGGTCCGCTTTGCGGAACCATTCCAGGAAGTCGTCGGCCCCTTCCTGCGGGCCGCATTCAAAGTCGATCAGTGGCCAGTGCATGGCGATCTTCGGCAGGCCGGGCAGCGCCCCGAGGGCGATTTCCTCGACGCTCGGCTGGGTGGCCGCGGTCAGCGCCACCGAGTCGCCGTCACAACTGAGCCCTGCGTTGATCCACAGCACGTGGATAAGGGCTTCTTCGGCCTTGAGGGAAGTTTCCGTAGGCATCGTTGCCTCTTTTCAGTGCCCCCTGCGGGGCTCAGTGTGCTTCTGTCAGGGAGCCGGTCAGGGGTTCTGACCGGGCTGTCCCGGGGATCGGCGCCGCCGCGGAGGAGGTGCCGCCATCGAGCCAGCCGTACCAGGCGGCGAGGCCTTCGCCGGTGGTGGCGGACAGCGTGAGGAATTCGGCCCGCGGATTGATCTGCCGGATGCGGCGCAGGCACTCGTCGACGTCGAAGTCGACGTAGGGGAGCAGGTCCGACTTGTTGACGATGACGAGGTCGGCCGCCATGAACATGTGCGGGTATTTCTGGGGTTTGTCATCACCTTCCGTAACCGAGACGATCACCACCCTGGCTGTTTCGCCAAGGTCAAAAAGCGCGGGGCAGACGAGGTTGCCCACATTTTCAATGAAGACCGTGGAGCCCGGCTCCGGGGACAGCGCATCAAGGCCGCGCTGCAGCATGTCGGCGTCGAGGTGGCAGCCCGCTCCGGTGTTGATCTGGATGACGGGGCGCCCGGTGGCGCGGATGCGGTCCGCGTCGAGAGACGTCTCCTGGTCCCCTTCGATCACGCCTGCGTTCAGGCGCCCGCCGAGCTCCGTCAAAGTGCGGACCAGCAGGGTGGTCTTGCCAGCGCCCGGCGAACTCATGACGTTGAAGGCACGGACTCCCCGGCCGGCAAGCCAGCCGCGGTTTGTGGCGGCCAGCAGGTCGTTCTTGGCCAGCAGGTTCTGTTCGAGCACGATGGTCTCCGTGCCCGGATCCGCATGGTGGTGCCCGTTGACATCCCCGTGGTGGTAGTCGGGGGAGTCAGCGTGGACGTGGGGGTGCTCATGGGAGTCTGCGTGCTCGTGTGTGTATGTGCGCCCGTGCTCGTCCGTATGGCTGTGCGGGTGCCCCTGCCCGGGCGCCTGCAGTTCGCCTGCGAGGTTTGAAATGCGGGTGCCGGCGTCATCGCCGCAACCGCATGTTGTACACATGTCCTATGCCACCTCCACGGACATCAGCATCAGCTCACGGCCGCCGAGGACTTCGACGTCCGCGCTTCCGCAAGGGCAAAGCAGGATGAGATCGCTCAGGCTGAATTCGTCCTGGCAGCTGCGGCACCGTCCCCGGCCCTGCGGTTCCTCGATCTGCAGCCGCGCGCCGGCCAGCGGAGTGCCCGCCGTTGCCACGTCAAAACAAAAGCGCACGGCATCAGCCAGTACGCCGGAAAGGGGACCGATCCTCAGGTTGACCGCCGTGACCGTCCGTTCGCCTGTGCGGTTGAGAACGGCGTCGATAAGGCCCTGCGTGATGGAGAGTTCGTGCATAATCGCGCCCCTTCCTGCCAAGATAGGCTCGCGCCAGACAAAACGCAACCGGCGCTAGGGTGGGAGGATGCCGTCCTTCCAGACCAGACTCAAGATCACCGGGCTGAAGCCGGGCAACCCTCCCGAAGCCGTGATGGATACCGCCGTCGAGTCGCTGCGGTCGCGGCACCACGTGGAGTCACACCAGCTGGAACTGGCCGGCGGTGTGCCGCAGCTGAACCTGCGGTTCCTCGTGGAGGCCACCGCCTACAGCAGTGAGAACAGTGCAGCCCGGGAGTCGGCCGCCGTGATGCGCGACGCCGTCGAACGCGTTGCGCTGACAGGCTCACTTTCGGTGCTCCGCCGCAGCCGCGGCCGCTGGGCGCCCGTTTAGGCTTGGGCGCGCTTTTAGGCTTGGGCGCCGGGACCTTACATGC
This sequence comes from Arthrobacter sp. NPDC056691, assembly GCF_042791415.1. Lineage (NCBI taxonomy): Bacteria > Bacillati > Actinomycetota > Actinomycetes > Micrococcales > Micrococcaceae > Arthrobacter > Arthrobacter sp. NPDC056691. The sequence goes on along the minus strand of NZ_JBHTXX010000009.1, from coordinate 59,342 downwards.
CTGGCCCGGGGGCGCTGCCCGGTTCGTCCACCGGGGAGCGGTCGCCGCGCCGGCGGGTGACGATGAGGCCCACGACAGCACCGATCACCAGGCCAACGGCAACACCGATCAGCGAACTCGCCCAGAAGGGCAGCCGCGTGGCGGAGCCCGTGAAGTAGCCGAGACCCACGAGCCATGTCGCCCACAGCACCGCTCCCAGCCCGGCGCACAGGCTGAAGCCCCGGGTTGAGACGTCGGCGATGCCCGCGGCGGCTGACGTCGCAAGCCGGCCCCCGGGGATGAACCGGGCGCCGATGATGGTGCCGTAGGCGGAGGACCGGCCGGCCTTGGCGATGGCCTCGTGGATGCCACGGTGGACCTTCCGGCCCCACGTCCAGCGGTCCAGGATATGGCTCAGCCTGCGCTTGAACAGCTGGAACACCACCATGTCGCCCAGCCACGATGCGGTGGCGGACAGGAGGCCGACCAGGAACAGGTTGGCCCGGCCCTCGGCGGACAGGGCACCGCCCGTGATCAGCACCATCTCGGACGGGATGGGCGGAAAGATGGCATCGCCGAGCACAGCGGGAACGATCCAGAAGTAGATCGCGGTGCTCCACGTGTCCGGATTGCCGAAGTCCATCTGCACAACGTACCGCACACGGAAGGGGAGCGCGCCGGGAGCATGGCCCCCACGTGGCAGGACTCTCCGCCCGGCGGACCCTGTCCGCCCGGCGGACCCTGTCCGCCTGGCGGGCCTACGACTGGCCGCGGGACAGTGCCACACTGGCTGCATGCGGATGGAGATCGTTGAGGGTGACATCACCGGACGGCCGGTGGACGCGGTAGTCAATGCGGCCAATTCCTCGCTGCTGGGCGGCGGTGGTGTGGACGGGGCGATTCACCGCGCGGCTGGGCCTGAACTGCTGGCCGCCTGCCGCGAGCTGAGGGCGACGACGCTCCGGGACGGGCTGCCCGTGGGTGCTGCCGTGGCCACCCCCGGGTTCGGGCTGCCGGCGCGCTGGATCATCCACACCGTCGGGCCCAACCGCCACGCAGGGCAGACCAACCCGGCACTGCTGGCGTCCTGTTTCACCGAGTGCCTGCGGGTCGCCGAGGGCCTGGGTGCCGGGTCGTTGGCCTTTCCCGCGGTGAGCGCGGGGGTTTACGGCTGGGACGCCCGCCAAGTGGCGCAGATAGCCTTCGACGCCGTCCGGTCCTATGCCGCCCGTTCCGGGGAAGGTGGCGTGGAGCTGGTGGAGTTCGTGCTCTTCAGCCCGGAAACCGTGGCGGTCTTCCGGACTGTCCTTGAAGGTGCTTCCTAGCGGACTTCGGCCTGGTTAGCGGACTTCGCTCAGCTGGAGGCGGCTGCGGTACTCGACGGCCGCCTTGGTGATGGGGTCCACGAACCGGATGCCGCGTGCCAGCAGCTGCAGCGGTTTGGTGTAGTCGTCGGGTGCCTTGTCCAGCAGTTCGGGGTAGAACGAATCGTGCAGGATGCCCAGCCCCAGTGAGGCCATGTGCACGCGGAGCTGGTGGGTTTTCCCGGAGTGCGGTTCGAGCCGGTACAGGCCGAGGCGTCCTGCTCCGGCGGCCGTCTGGCCGCCGGCAGCACCGCCGTCGAACGTCCGCAGCAGGTCGATGCGCGTCTCCGCATTCGGCTCGCCGTCGATGACTTCCGCCAGAAGGTAGCTGCGGGACTTGGTCATCCGATTGCGGACCACTACCGGGAAGTCGACGGCGGGATGCCCGGCAGCCGGTTCCGCTGCGGACACGCACTCGTATTCCTTCTGGACCTGGCGCTTCTCGAACAGCACCTGGTACTTCCCCCGCGTCTCGGGGTTGGTGGAGAGCAGGAGGATGCCCGCGGTCATGCGGTCCAGGCGGTGCATCGGGATCAGGTCCGGGAGGTCCAGCTGGTTCCTGAGCCGGACCAGCGCCGATTCCTGGATGTATGTGCCGCCGGGGGTGGTCGGAAGGAAATGCGGCTTGTCCACCACCAGGATGTGCTCGTCCTGGTGCAGGATGTTCAGCTCCACGGGCAGCCGGGTTTCCGGCGGGAGGGTGCGGTAGTACCAGATGAAGGTGTGGTCCTCGAGCCTGGTGCCGCGGTGCAGGGGGATGCCGCCCTCGCCCACGATCTCGCCGGCGTCGAACCGGTCCTCGATGCCCTGGGGGTCGATGTGCCCCCAGCGGTGCATCATGTAGTCCATTGCGGTGTCCCAGGGCCCCTCGTCCGGGAGACGCAGGCGGGTCGCGTTCACGCCGTCGCGCACGGGAAGGGGGGATTGCATCACCGGTCCATTCTACTTTGCGCCCGAATCCCGCCTTCCCCGCCCCCACTTCGACGGTTCCCTGCCCACTCGACGGCCCGCGCCGTCGAACACGCAGGGAACCGTCGAAACGGCAAGGGACACCCCCCGGGTCAGGCGGCCCAGCCCCGGATCATCGCGTCCAGCGCCGCGGAATACGCCGACTGCCAGTCGGTTTCCGGCGGGCCGACGCGCGCCAATTCCAGGCTTACGAGGCCATGGACCTGTCCCCAGATAGCCGTGGCCACCGCTTCCACGGGCACCTGCAAGAGGGTGCCGGCGGACTGCGCCGATGCCACGGCCTCAGCCAGCGGAGCCATGGCGCCAGCGGCGACCTCGGGGCTCGGCTGACACTCGGTGTAGGCCGCCATGGCGCCGCCGAACATCAGGCGGTACAGGGCCTGGTGCTCCAAAGCCCAGGTCCTGTACGCCACGCCCAGGCCGCGGAGGCCGCCGGGTGCGGCGGCTTCCTGGGAATCGTGAAAGGACCGGAATCCATGGTCCATCACTGCGGTCAGGAGCTGCGACTTCCCGCCGAACAGCGAGTAGATGGCGGTGGTGGAGGTCTGTGCGGCTGCTGCCACGTCGCGCAGTGCCACCCGGCCTGGCCCCTCCCTGGCGACGAGATCGGCGGTCGCGGCAAGAAGCTCCTGCCGGAGGGCGTCGTTGTGCAGTACGGGTCTTGCCATGGGTCCCATTGTTTCATAACATCGTTTCATAACGGCGTTATGAAACGCGGTCAGCAAATGTCCCGAACAACTCTCCAGGGAACTTCGTTCCGGAAGTGAGAACCCCCATGAGTCAGAACGTATATTCCGGCCGCTTTACCGCGGACGTACAGCGCGGGTCTGTGACTGTCTTCCTCATCGGCATGCGTGCGAACCGGTGGTGGAAGGTGGGAACCGTGGCCAAGGTTGCGGCGGCAATGCCCAGGATGCTCCGCCACCTCGCCGGGAACCCGGCGTCGGGCATGCTGGGATGCGAGCAGTGGTTTGGGCGCACGACTGTCATGGTCAGCTACTGGGAAAGCCCGGAGCACCTGCAGAAGTTCGCGGCAGACCGTGAGTCACCGCACCTGGAGCCCTGGCGCCGGTTCATGAAGGAGGTGGCCGGTTCAGGGGATGTGGGCGTGTGGCATGAGACGTACCACGTGCCTGCCGAGGGGATTGAAACCATCTACAACGGGATGCCGCTCTTCGGCCTGGCCAAGGCTACGGCGCAGGTCGCCGTCGGGCCGGGCAGCAACACGGCGCGGCAGCGCATTGGGCGGCCGGGTAGATCCGCTCCCGCTGGAGCTTAGGCGCCACCGCAAGTCAGGCGATGGCGGTGGCGGGCGAGTCCCGCAGTGTCCGCCGGAGCTGCGGGGCGGCGTCCAGCCTGTCCTGGGCCGCCCGCAGCGCGAGGACTGCGGTCTCCAGCTGGTCCGGCGGCAGGGTGAACGGAATGCGGAGGAAGTTTTCGAACACCCCGCCCACACCAAAGCGCGGCCCGGCGGCAAGGCGGATGCCGAACTCCGGGGCGATGACGGTCAGGGCCGTGCTGCTGGGTGACGGCAGCCGGCACCAGGCTGCCAGGCCGCCGTCGGGCCGTTCCGCCTCCCATTGCGGCAGGTGCGCCTGCAGCAGTTCCAGCAGCGCGGACCGGTTCTCCCGGAGCGCAGACAGGCGGGCCGGCAGGGGGTCGGCCAGGTTCCGCACCAGGTGCGCCGCCGCAAGCTGCTCCACCACCGGACCGCCCAGATCCATCGTGGTCCGGACGGCCGCGAACCGCTGAATCAGGCTCTCCGACGCGCGGATCCACCCGGTGCGCATGCCCGCCCAGTGGGACTTGCTCAGCGATCCGATGGACACCACGGCCGGGCTGAAGGAAGCCAGCGGTGCCGTCGTGGCGCCGTCGAGGTTTAACTCACGGAGCGTCTCATCCACCACCAGGACAGTGCCCGACGCCGCAGCGGCGCGGACCAGGCGGCGGCGCTGCGCGTCGGGCATCAGCCGGCCGGTGGGGTTGTGGAAATCCGGGACCGTGTAGAACATGCGGGGCCGCTGCTGCGCGAGGGCTGACTCGGTCGAGTCCAGGTCCCAGCCCCGCTCCGGCGCAGGCGGCAGGGGCACCGGAACCATGCGGCAGCCGGTGGCGCGGATGGCGTCCAGCGCGTTCGGGTAGGTGGGCTGCTCCACGAGGACCCTGTCCTGTTTGCCGACCAGCGCCCGCAGCGCGACGTTGAGGGCATGCTGCGCGCCGGACGTTACCAGAATCTGGCTGGCCGTGGTGGGCACGCCGGCGTCGGCATAGTGGCCGGCAATCGCCTCCCGAAGGGCCGGCACGCCTAGGGCGTCGTAGCCGAAGCCCGGCAGCAGGGCGGGCAGCTCCGTGAGGGCGGCGGCGAAGGACTGGTGGACCGCCTCCCCGCTGGCCGGGAGCGACGCATACGCGAGGTCGATGACGCCGTCGGGAACAGCCAGGCCCGGCGCCCCCGATAACGCCGCCCGGGAGTCCCGTTCCTGGCCTGCTGTGTAGGCCGTCCGCGGCAGGCACGTGCGGCCGCGAGTGCCCTGGCCGCTGCTCAGGAACCCCTGTTCGCGCAGGCTTGCATACGCCGCCGTCACAGTGGTGCGGCTGACGGCGAGCGTCGCGGACAGCGTCCGCTCGCTGGGCAGCGCGGTGCCCAGCGGGATGCGTCCGTCCAGGACCAAAAGACGGACGACGTCGGCCAGCTCGCGGTAGGCGGGAGCGTTGCCGCGGTGCCACTGGCCCAGAAAACGGGCGAGGGCGGTGGGCGTGAGTGATCCGGACATGAGGCCAGTATTTCAAACTGGCCATGGAAAACAAGGCCAGTTATGCCGCAGGATGGTTCAATGATGATCCGCAGACTTGTACAGCTCTTCACCGGCCTCGCCATGTACGGCATTTCGCTGGCCCTGTTCATCCGGGCCGGACTCGGCCTGGACCCCTGGGACGTGTTCCACCAGGGTGTCGCCGGCAAGACGGGCCTGAGCATCGGCGTCGTGGTCATCATCATCAGCTTCCTGGTGCTCCTGCTGTGGATTCCGCTGCGGCAGCGGCCGGGCTTCGGTACCCTGTGCAATGCTGTCCTCGTGGGCGTCTTTGCCGACGTCGGGCTCGCCCTGATCCCCTCGTTCTCGCACCTCGGGGGCCAGATCGCGATGCTGGGCGGTGCGGTGGTGCTGAACGGGATCGCCTCCGCGTGCTACATCGGTGCCCGCTTCGGCCCCGGCGCCCGTGACGGGCTCATGACCGGCCTGACGCGGCGCACCGGCTGGTCCGTGCGTCTGTCCCGCACCCTGATCGAGGTGGTGGTGCTCGGTGCGGGCTGGCTCCTGGGCGGTTCGGTGGGCGTGGGAACAGTGGTTTATGCTCTGGCGATCGGCCCGCTGGTCCAGTTGCTGCTGCCCTATTTCATGGTTCCGGCCGCCCTCGGCAAAACCGTCGATCCAAAGTCCGGGGACCGCGCGGGCCAGTCCGAGGTGGCCACCTCCTGACGCTGGCTGGCTACCCCGAGCCGTCCCGATAGTGTTCAGGCGTCGGAGCCGCCCAGCAGCGGCTGGCATGTCGGGCAGAAGTAGATGTCGCGCTCCTCGGTGACCGCCGGGGGCGCGCTGCCGGGATTCCCCGCCGCAGCCATTCCCGCACCACTCTTGCCAGGCACACTCTTCCCCAGCGCGCCGTGCCGGATGGGCGTCCGGCAGCGCAGGCACGGCTGGTGCTCGCGCCGGTACACCCAGTAGCCCGGACGGCCGGCTGCCCGGCCCACCGGAGTTCCGCGGGCGTTGAGCAGGGTGGTCCGGCGGCCCGGTCCCAGGTTCGCCTCGAGGAGCTGCTTGGCGTCGGCGAACATGGCCGGCCAGTCCTTCACCGCGGCAACAGGCGACGCCGGGTGGATGCCGGCCAGGAAGCACACCTCGCAGCGGTAGATGTTCCCGATGCCCGCGAGGTTGCTCTGGTCCAGGAGGGCCACGCCCACCGGCACGTCCGGCCTCGCCAGCACCCGGCGCTCGGCCTCGGCCGGGTCCCAGTCCGGGCCCAGCAGGTCCGGGCCGAGGAACCCCACAGCCCTGTCCTCCTCGCTGGTCCTGATCACCTCGAGCAGGCCAAGGGAAAACCCGACGGCGTCTGCCGCGGCCGTACGGAGCACGCACCGGGCCGTGAATCCCGGCTTCCGCCACCGGCCGCCCGGCGGGTAGACCTGCCAGCTGCCCTCCATCTTCAGGTGCGAGTGGATGGTCAGCCGCTCCTGGGCAGGTCCGGCCAGCCGCATCAGCAGGTGCTTGCCGCGGGGAACAACCTCCTCCATGGTCCAGCCGGCCAGGTTCAGCGTGGCGAAACGGGGCACGCGGAAGTCGGACGCGAGAAGTTTCTGGCCTGCAAGGGCAGCGTGCAGCTGGTTGGCGGCACGCCAGACGGAGTCACCTTCAGGCACGGATTCTCAGCCCCTTTGGTGTGGAGTAGGCCCCGGCGGCCGTCAAGGCCGATGCCGCAGCGGTGTCGAGGATGCCGTGGCCGTTGACCTTTTCCATCACGAGCTTGTCCACCGCGCCCCGTTTCACCACGTCCACGAGGGCACCGGCAGCCGCGGCGAGGACGGATTCGTCTTCGGCAAAGACCAACAGCGTCTTGCCGCCACGTTCGACATACAGCACCAGCGCGCCGTCGACCAGCACCACCAGCGCACCGGCTTTCCGCCCCGGCCGGTGCCCGGTGCCTGCTTCGACATTGCCGGCCGGCCACGGCAGGGCGGCGCCATAGGGGTTGGCCGGATCTGTTGCCGCCAGGGCCAGCGCCACGGGTTCCGGCTTGGCCAGCTGGGCGTCCTCCGTGTACGAGCGCAGCCGGTCGACGGTTGCGGGCACGGCGAACTGGGCAGCACCGAGATGCTCGATGAAGTACCCCCGCCTGCAGCGTCCCGCCTCCTCCAGCCGGGCCAGGACCTTGTACATGAGTCCGAATCCGCCCAGGATGTTCTCCGCCATGACCGAGCCGCGGGTCACCACGCCATACCTGTCGAGCAGCAGCTCCGCGGTGGCGCGGGCGTGGACAGTGGGATCGAGTTCAGGTGTCGGGAGTGCAGACCAGCGCCCAGCAGCGAGGGGCGGGGTGGGCACCGCGCCGCCGGCGGACCCGTACCGTCCGCCGGACAGGCCCGGCGAGCCGAGCAGGCCCGCGCCGTGCGACCGTCCCAGCCGGCTGAGGCGCGGCGCCCTGGCCCGCGGCGACCGCGCAACCTGCCGGTGGGCGGTGTGCCCGCCGGCGATCAGCGACCGGACCGGGGCGAACGTGTCCCCGGTGACCCGGCCGGCCCACGCCAGATCCCAGATCGCCGACACGACGTCCTGGTCGCCCAGTACCGCGTCCATGCCGCCGGCAATGTCCGTCAGCTGCCGGAAAAAGTAGCCGCCACCGTTGGCCTGCAGATGGTCCAGCAGCCGCCGCTGGGCGTCGCCCGGTTCAAAATCCGGGGCCGGATTCAGCGTCAGCTCCACCGAATCCGCCAGGTGCAGGCTGATCCAGCCGTCGTTGCCGGGCAGCGCACCGGCGCCTGACCAGAGGACCTCGCCGGCGGCCATGAGCTCGTCCAGCATGGCGGGCTGGTAATTGGACACCCTGCTGGCGAGCACCAGCGGTTCCCAGGCCGAAGCCGGGATGGGCACGCCGGAAAGCTGGTCCACGGCAGTGATGATGCCGTCGAGTCCGCGCAGCCCCGGCTGTCCCCGTCCAGCGCCGGGCGTGCGGATGTTCTGCCAGGCGGGCAGAAACCTGCCGTAGGCGGTGACGTCGACGGGCTCCACCTCGGCCCGCAGCGCAGCGAGCGAACGGCGGCGGAGCTTGCGGAGGACCTCTGCGTCGCACCATTCGCTGCCGGCCAGTGCCACTGTCGCGGAGGCGACGGCCGACGCCGCCGCGGCCTCCGCGACGGGGTCAAGGCCGGAATCGCGATCCGACTCGGCAGCTGAGCCTTCGCCAGCGGGCTCTGCGGCGGGAGGCTCCGTGTGGGGCCGGAACTCGCCCTCAACCACGCGGCCGTCGGCCGCCAGCCGCTTCAGGGCAGTTCCGACGACGGCGGCACCAAGTCCCAGCCTGGCCGCGGCTTCGGTGGCGGTAAACGGGCCATGGGTGCGGGCATAGCGGGAGACGAGGTCGCCCAGCGGGTCCGCCACCGGCTCGATGAAGGCAAGCGGGACGCCCATGGGCAGCGGAACACCGATGGCGTCGCGCAGCCTGGCCGCGTCTTCCACGGCGGCGAAGCGTTCGGCGCCGGCGATGGTCACCTTGATGGCCCGGTTCGCCCGCTGCAGGGCCGTGAGGTGGGCGGCGGCCTCGGACACTGTGGCCTCGGACACTGTGGCCTCGGACGGCGGGGTGTCTGCGGGCCTGGTTTCGACGGGTTCAACCAGCGGAGCTTCGACGGGCTCAACCAGCGGAGAGTCGGCGGGCTCAGCCGGCGGGGCGAGTCTGGCGGCGACTTCCCCGGGGTCCAGGGGGCCGAGCAGCCGCAGAAGATCGGCCACGCCCTCCATGCCGCGGACTTTCCGGTCGGGGGCAAGGCGCTGCAGTTCGCGTTCGGTGGCGTCGATGACCCTGGCGTCCAGGAGTTCGCGCAGTTCCACCCGGCCGAGGAGTTCGTTGAGCAGCGTGGAGTCGAGGGCCAGCGCGGCCGCCCGCCGTTCGGCGAGCGGGGAATCGCCTTCGTAGAGGAACTGCGCCACGTAGCCGAACAGCAGCGACTTGGCGAAAGGGGACGGCTGCTGCGTGGTGGTCTGGACGATCCGGAGCTCGCGCCGCTCCACCGAGGCGGCGATATCCTTTAGCGCCGGCAGGTCGTACACATCCTGCAGGCATTCACGGACGGTTTCCAGCACGATCGGGAACTGCGGGTACTTCCGGGCAACATCCAGCAGCTGGGCGGACCGCTGCCGCTGCTGCCACAGCGGCTGCCGCTTTCCGGGCGTCTGCCGGGGCAGCAGCAGGGCGCGCGCCGCGCACTCGCGGAAGCGCGACGCGAACAGGGCACTGCCGCCCACCTCCGCGGTGACAATCTGCTCCAGCTCCTCGGGGTCGAACAGGAACAGCTCCGCGCCGGGCGGCTCGTCCTCCATCATCGGGACGCGGAGCACAATGCCGTCGTCGGCGGCCATGGCTGATCCGTCCAGCCCGTACCGCTGGTGCAGCCGCTGGCCGACCGCGAGGGCCCAGGGTGCGTGGACCGGCATGCCGAAGGGGCTGTGCAGGATGACCCGCCAGTCGCCGAGTTCGTCGTGGAACCGTTCCACCACCAGGGTTGTATCGCTGGGGACCACTTCCGTGGCCAGCTTCTGTTCGGACAGGTACTGCAGGAGGTTGTTGGCGGCGTAGTCGTCAAGGCCGCTGGCCTTGCAGCGCTCGGTGGCAGGGCCGACGTCGGACGCCGACAGTTCGCGGACAAACGCGCCAAGGGCTCGGCCCAGGTCCACGGGGCGTCCCAGCGAGTCACCCTTCCAGAAGGGCAGCTTGCCGGGCTGGCCGAACGCCGGCGAGACGAGCACGCGGTCGTGCGTGATGTCCTCGATCTTCCAGCTGGTGGCACCCAGTGCGAAGATGTCGCCGACGCGGGATTCGTAGACCATCTCCTCGTCGAGTTCGCCGACCCGCCGGCCGCCCTTGGCCGTGCCTGAGCCCCTGCCGTCACCCGCTCCCGCAGGTGAGGCCGAGCCCTCCGTCTCCGTGCCGATGATGTAGACGCCGAACAGCCCGCGGTCCGGGATGGTGCCGCCGGACGTGACCGCCAGCCGCTGGGCGCCCGGCCTGCCCTCGATGGTCCCGGCGTTGCGGTCCCAGACGATCCGCGGGCGGAGTTCGGCGAACTCATCCGAGGGGTACCGGCCGGCCAGCAGGTCCAGCGTGGCCTCGAAGGCGGACCGGGGGAGCGTGGCGAACGGTGCCGAGCGGCGGACGGTGGAGAACCATTCCTCCACGTCGATGCTGCCCAGCGCGGTGGCCGCGACGGTCTGCTGGGCCAGGATGTCAAGGGGGTTGGCCGGGACACTGAGCCGCTCGATCTTGCCGTCCAGCATGCGCTCAACGGTGATGGCGGTGTGCACGAGGTCAGCCCGGTGCTTGGGGAACAGGTAGCCCTGGGAGATCTCGCCCACCTGGTGCCCGGCACGGCCCACCCGCTGCAGCCCGCTGGCCACCGAGGGCGGCGACTCGACCTGCACCACGAGGTCCACGGCACCCATGTCGATGCCGAGTTCCAGCGAGGACGTGGCCACCACGCAGCGCAGCCGGCCGGACTTCAGGTCGTCCTCGATCAGGGCACGCTGGTCCTTGGACACTGAACCGTGGTGGGCGCGGGCCAGCAGCGGATCGGCCCCCGCAGTGCTGCCGGCCTGCGCCATCATGTGGGCGGGTGTGGCGGTCGACGCCGGAACGCCTCCGGGTGGGGGCGGGGCGGGGTCATCCCAGCCTCCGCCAACGCTCAGGAGCTGGCGTTCCGCGTGGATCTCGTTGAGCCGCGCGGTCAGGCGTTCCGCCAGCCGGCGGGAGTTGGCAAAGACGATCGTGGACTGGTTGGCCAGCACCAGGTCCACGATCTTTTCCTCCACATGGGGCCAGATGGAGGCCTGCGGCTGCAGTCCGGAAGCCGGCCCGGAATCGAAGGCCCCGGCTGCGCCCTGCAGATCGGACATGTCCTCCACCGGGACGGACACCGTGAGGTCCCAGTTCTTCCGCGAGGGCGGGGCCACGATCTCCACCGGGGCGGAACCGGCCAGGAACTGCGCCACGAGTTCCCGCGGCTCGACGGTGGCCGAGAGCCCGATCCGCTGCGCCGGTGCGGGGAGTAAAGCGTCAAGCCGCTCGAGCGAGACGGCGAGATGGGCGCCCCGCTTGGTGCCGGCCACGGCGTGGACCTCGTCCACGATCACGGTGTCCACCTCGCTGAGCGTTTCCCGTGCCCTGGACGTGAGCATCAGGAACAGGGATTCGGGGGTGGTGATCAGGATGTCCGGCGGGTTGCTGAGCAGGGCGCGGCGGTCCGAGGCGGGGGTATCCCCGGACCGGACTCCGACGGTGATCAGGGGAGCCGGCAGGTCAAGCCGCTTGGCAGTCTGGGTGATGCCGATGAGGGGCGACCGGAGGTTCCGTTCGACGTCGACGCCAAGCGCCTTGAGCGGCGAGATGTACAGCACACGGGTTTTCCGCTTGGGCTTCCGCGCCCGTGACTGCCTGGTCTTGGTGCCGGCCGGAGGCTCTTCGAGGCCGGGCAGCGCGGCAGGATCAGGGCCGGCAGCCTCGGGCAAAGCGGCAGCCGGTGCAGCCGACCCGGACACCAGGAGCCTGTCCAGCGCCCACAGGAACGCCGCCAGGGTCTTGCCGGAGCCCGTGGGCGCGACCACCAGGGCGTGTGAGCCGGACGAGATCGCGTTCCAGGCGCCCTGCTGGGCGGGGGTGGGCTCGGAGAAGGCACCGAGGAACCACTCCCTGGTGGGCTGGCTGAACTGGCCCATCGGGTCCCCTGGTGAAGTGCCGGTGGACGTGCCGGCAGGCTCCCGCGGTTGCATGCCTCCATCATGCCTCACGGCACTGACACTGAATGAAGCACCGGGGATGCCTTACCCGGCCGGCGGAAGGTCCCGGGTGGCCGGCCCCTCCAGCACCTGCCCCGTGCTGCTGAACCGGGAGCCGTGCAGCGGACAGTCCCAGGATTTTTCGTTGTCGTTCCAGTGCAGGATCCCGCCCAGATGCGTGCAGACGGCAGACAGGCTGCACGTCGTTCCATCAATGGTGGAGGTCGCCACGGGCTTCCGTTCGCGCATGGCCACGGTGCCCGTGCCCTCCGCCGGCGTGGTGCCGTCCGACGGAGGCAGCTGCCGGACCCTGCCCCAGTCCTTGGCCAGCGTAGCGGCCACGCCCGCGTTGAGGGTTACGGCCGAGGCAGCGCCCGGGGGTGACGTCACTCGGCGGTGGATGGTGTTGGCCCACGGCAGCTGGCCGCCGAGGATGTCCGCCGCGATGCCCAGGGATGCGGCCACCGCGTTGGTCATGCCCCACTTGTTGTAGCCGGTGGCGAAGAGGATGCGCCCACGGCCGCGGGGCAGCTTGCCGAAGAACGGCATGAGGTTGGTGGCCTGGTAATCCTGCGCGGACCACGTGTGCGTGACGGTGGCATCCGGGAAATGCTGCCGCGCCCATGACAGGACGTTCTCCAGATGTGCCTGTTCCGAGCGGGCTTTGCCCACCGGGTGCCCGTTGCCGCCCACCAGCAGGAGATTCCTTCCGTCCGCCGGGTAGTCCCGGAGGGAACGCACGGGCTGCTCCACGGAAATGTACATGCCTTCCGGCGGTGCCGCGCCTCCTGCCAGCTCCAGGGCTGCGGCGTAGGAGCGGTTCGGCTTGAGCTTGGCGAAGTAAAGGCCGCGGTTCAGGATGGGGCTGCCCGTTGCCAGCACCACCGAGTCGGCCTGGACCGATCCGCGGTCAGTGTGGACGGTCGACGGTCCCGCGCCCGTGACGTTCCGGACCCGGACCCCCGTGACGATCCGGCCGCCGTGGCCCCGGACATCCGCTGCCAGCGCGGTGAGCACATCCATGGGGTTGATCTGGGCCTGCCCGCGAAGGCGTACTGCTCCCCGGATGGGAAACGGCAGCCCCGCGTCGCGTACGTAGTCCACCTCCAGGTCGGCGGCGAGGGCAGCCGTGAGCTCCCCGCGGACTGCCTCCGTGCCCTGCTGTGTGGCGGCGTAGGTGTAGGCGTCGCGCAGCTGGAACGGCACCCCGCGCTGCTCCATGTACCGCAGCAGCCACGCCTGCCCTTCCCGGTTGCCGGACACATAGGCGTCCACCACTTTCTGGGGGTACTGCTGCCGGAGGGCGGAAAGCACGGTGCCCTGCAGCAGGGTGACCTTGGCGGTGGTGTTGCCGGTGGCCGCGGCACCCAGTCCCCGTGCCTCCAGGACAAGCACGTCCTGTCCCGAGCGCGCCAGCAGCAGCGCCGTGGTCAGTCCGGTCAGGCCCGCACCCACCACCACGGTGTCAAAGGATTCGCCGGGGGTGAACGGGTCGCCGGTGAAAGTGTCGGTACGGTCCAACCAGAGTGACGTCACGTGTCTCTACCTGCCTTTGGCCTGCGTCTTTGTCGCGGGGCGTTCCCGCGGCAGGCCCGGCGCTGCCCGCCAGGACCCCGACGTAACCGTAAGTGTACTTACGAAGTTCTGGCCCGAACAGGCGTGGGACAGCGCAGGTTGCTTGGGGCAAGTTTTGCGCTAGCGGGCCTGGAATGCGCCGATGCTCAGCAGCTGAATGGAGGCATTGCTGCAGGCATCCGAGGGCCGGGCCACGAACAGCGACGCCGTGTCCTCCGGCGGGTAGATCCGGAATCCGGCGGCAGCGGTTTTGGTGCAGTCCGGGTAGTTCCCCGCCTGCGTGTAGCGGAGCACCGCGGTGCCTGACTTCCCCGGCGCCAGCAGGACGTCCTGGACGGCGACGGACGTGTCGCGCTGGGCCGGGGCCCCGATCGGCTGCCCGTTAGGTCCGGTGGTCAGGGACACGCCCGCGAACCCCTTCAGGTGGCAGGAGGCCTTGCCGCTGTTGGTGAGGATCAGCTCCATGTAGACGCTGCCCGCGGCACCGCCGCCTGTGGCGTCCGTGGTGGCCTTCAGTCCTGAGGCCTTGCACAGCTGGGCGCCGGCGGCGGTGGACTGCGGTGCCGCTGAAGTCGTAGCCGGCTGCGATTGGGCAGGTGAAGCAGAGGACGACGGCGGTGCGGAAGTTTCGGGGGCCACCTGAGTGCTGGGGGTGGTTGAGCCGGGTGCCGGTTCGGTTGTCCCCTGGATGGCGGGCTGGCTTGGTCCGCAGGCGGTGAGTAGCAGCGCCAGTGCGGCAGCCGCCGTCGTGCATAGTAGTCCGTTGTTGGTTCGCTGAGGCCTCATGGCTCTAACATTGCGGGCGTTCCTCCCGGAGTCAACGAAGGCGCGGCGGTGGCCCTGATTTGATGCCCGGATTGTGACATCGGAGGTGGCGGGATTCGCCGTTCGGTCCAAAACGGTTCCAACCGACGTTGATGCAACGATAAACCACTTTGGTAGTGCTAAATAAGCCAATTTCGAAGGAAAAGTTGCGTTGATCTGCAGTTTTCGGTGTGCCAAAATGATCTTGGTCTCACTTGTCCACACCTTGTAGGAATTTGAGAAGCCAGCAAGGAAATACCGCTCGTAGTCTGGCCGCGGTCCGTCATCGCTCCCGCTGCCAGAAGTGTCCTCCGGCCAAGGAGGATGCGCAGGGTTGAGGGGGAGACAGCTCGGCACTCGTCCGCTGCAACGCCGCTGCGGACGTACCTGAAGAGGCGCATCAGTCATTGGTTTCCGGCAACGCCGCCGAAGCCAATAACGATGGGGGCTGAGGTTATGACCGGTTGGCTTGTCCGCTGGAGTCTTAAGTTTCGATTGATTGTTTTAGCCGCTGCTGCCGGCATTCTGGGGTTCGGATTAACCACCCTGCCGTCCATGCCAGTGGATAATTTGCCAGAATTCTCTCCACCCCATGTGGAGATCCAAACCGAGGCACTGGGCCTGTCCGCCGTGGAGGTCGAACAGCTTATTACCTCGCCCATGGAGGCCGACCTGCTGAACGGGGTTGCCTGGCTCGACGAAATACGTTCGAAGTCAGTCCCGGGGCTCTCCTCGATTGAAATGGTTTTTGAGCCTGGCACCGATATTCTCCGTGCCCGGCAGCTCGTTGCAGAGCGGCTGACGCAGGCTTTCGCGCTGCCCAACGTGTCATCCCCGCCGGTTCTGATGCAGCCGCTCTCCTCGACCAGCCGCGTCATGATGGTGCAGATGACCTCCCAGGACGTGTCACCGATCGACATGTCCGTCCTGGCCCGCTGGGACGTCAAGCCGGCGCTGATGGGTGTCCCGGGCGTGGCCAACGTTTCCATTTACGGCCAGCGTGAACAGCAGCTGCAGGTGCAGGTGGACCCGAAGCAGCTCCGTGCGAAGAACATCACCCTTAACCAGGTGGTCGAGACCGCCGGCAACGCGGTGTGGGTGTCCCCGTTGAGCTTCCTGGAAGCGTCAACTCCGGGCACAGGCGGCTTCCTCGAGTCCGCCAACCAGCGCATCGGCATCCAGCACGTGCTTCCGATCCGGACACCGGCAGACCTCGGCAAGGTCAGCGTTGAAGGCGCAACGGACAAATCGCTGACGCTGGCTGACGTCACCACACTGAGTGAGGACCACCAGCCGCTGATCGGTGACGCCGTCACCGGCAAGTCGCCGGGCCTGCTGCTGGTCATCGAGAAGTTCCCGGACACGAGCGTCGCGGATGTGACGCAGGGTGTTGAGGCGGTGCTGGACGGCCTGCGTCCTGGCCTTTCGGGCATCACCGTGGACTCCACGGTGTTCCGGCCGGCCTCATTCGTTGAGTCCGCCGTCGGCAGCCTGGGCCTGGCCCTGCTGGTCAGCCTCCTGGTGGTCACGGCGGCGGTCGGCATCGCATTCCGCTCCTGGCGGTACGCCGTGCTGGCCTTCGTTTCCATGTCCGTGGCGGCCATGGCTGCGGCGCTGGTGCTGCAGTTCCAGGGAGCGGTCCTGAACGTCATGGCGTTCGCCGGCCTGGTCCTTGCCCTGCTCGTTGTCATCGGCGACGTCATCACCGACCTGCACAGCTTCCGGCGGGAATCGGCCGACGACCGGGTATCCCGTGAAGCGTTGCTTGCCCACGGGCTGCAGCGGTCCCGCGTTCCCGTCCTGTTCGCCGGACTCACGGCGCTGCTCGCAGTGGCGCCGGCGCTGTTCGTGCCTGGCGTGGAGGGTGCGTTCCTGAAGCCTCTGGTGCTGTCCTACCTGCTGGCCACCGCCGTGGCAATGCTCGTCGCCCTGACAGTCACGCCCGCCCTTGCGAGCCTGCTGCTGCGGGGTCACCGGCGGCCCCGGCGCAGCTTTTCGGTGGTCCGCAAAGCGCGGCTCGGCTACGAGCGTTCGGCGCGGGCCTTCACCGGAACCGTGGCCACGGTGTTCGCCCTTGCGGCGGCGGCAATGGCCATTGCGGCACTTGCCATCGTCCCTGCTGCCACGAAGGAACTTCCGGTTGTGGCCGCTGTACCCGACCGGACCCTCCTCGTGGAATGGGAAGCGGCGGCAAGCACCGGGACTGACGTGATGAACAGGGTCATGACCAAGGCCAGCGAAGAGCTCAGCGGAATCCGCGGAGTCTCCTCTGTGGGCGGCCACGTTGGACGGGCCATTACCTCCGATACCTCCTCGGACGTCAACGCCGGCGAGCTGTGGGTGACCATGGAGGACGGCGTCAACGTCAGCAGGGTGCGCTCTGAAGTGCGGGAGATTGTTGAGGGATACCCGGGCATGACGGCGAAGGTCACCACCTACCCGGAGCAGCAGGTTGCTGCTGCCAGCGCGATCGACAACCGGCAGTTCAGGGTGCGCGTTTTCGGCGTGGACCTGGAGATCCTCCGGCAGAAAGCAGACGAAATCCGCGGGATCCTCTCGCGTACCAACGGCGTGGTTGACCCTCAGGTGGATGTCACGGTAGCCCAGCCTGTTGCGGAAATCGAGGTTGACCTGGCCAAGGCGCAGAAGCAGGGCGTCAAGCCCGGCGATGTCCGGCGGGCGGCTGCCACCGTTCTGCAGGGCATCGAGGTGGGGTATCTGTTCGAGCAGCAAAAGGTCTTCCAGGTGATCGTCAAAGGTACGGAATCCACCCGGAACAGCCTGACCAGCGTTACCGACATGATGGTTGACAAGCCTGAAGGCGGGCAGGTCCGGCTGGGCGACGTGGCCAAGGTCACGCTCCGCCCGAACCAGGCCGTGATCCATCATGACGACACCTCCAGGCGCATCGACGTCGTGGCGAACATCCAGGGCCGCAACCTGGGCGATGTCACCCGGGACGTCCAGGCCGCCATCAAGGGAATGCAGTTCCCGGTGGAGTACCACGCTGAGATCCCGCCGCAGTACGCCGAAAAGCAGGCCGCCGGTGCGTTTATCTGGTGGCTCGCCCTCGCGGCGGCAGCCGGCATCCTGGTCCTGCTGCTGACCGTCCTGGGCAACTGGCGGCTCGCCGGTCTGGTGTTCCTGCTGCTCCCGGTGGCACTGTCCGGTGGCATTCTCGCCGCCGATCTGGGCGGCGGTTTCGGCTCCGTCTACGTGCTGGTGGCGCTGGCAGCAGTCCTCGCCCTGGCAATCCGGGACGTGGTCATGCTGATGGGAACGTACCAGTCCCTGCAGTCCCGCGCCCCGTCGGATTCGCCGGCGCATCTCATGCGGCAGGCGGCCGGGGAGCGGCTTCTGCCAACGGTTCTGACCACCGTGATCACCGGACTGGCACTGGTGCCGCTGGTGCTGCTCGGCGGCCCGGTTGGCGGGGGCATGATCCTTCCGCTGGCACTGGTTGTGTGGGGCGGGCTTATCACTTCTGCCCTGCTGACCCTCTTTATTCTGCCGATCCTCTTCCTCCGCATTGGTCCACGCTCCAACACGGACTGGGGGAGCTCATTGGTGATCAACAACGGACCGGTTCTGGCAGAGAGGTCGGAATTGTCATGAAAAGCAATAGTAGTTTTGGGGTCTGGCGTTCTGTTCTGGTGCTGGCCTGCGCAGCGTCGATGGGACTCTCCGGATGCGCCGCGGTAAAAACGGCGGCGGCGCCCGCCGGGCAGGCGGCGTCCACCATGGAGAAGGCCGGCCCGGACCTGAACCGGCTGACCCTGACGGACAAGGCAGTGGAAAGGCTGGGAGTAACCACGGTCAAGGTGGCCAAGGGTGAAGGCAGTCCGCTGCAGGTGCCTTATGGAGCCCTGGTCTACGATGCCAACGGCAAGACCTGGGTTTACACCAATCCCGGGCCGCGGACCTACATCCGGGCCGCGGTGACGGTGGACAAGATCGCCGACAACAAGGTGCAGCTCCGCTCCGGTCCGCCTGCAGGAACCGATGTTGTCACCGTTGGTGCCGCGGAACTGTTCGGCGCCGAATTCGGCACAAAGGGTCACTGACATGCGCCGGATTGTCGGGTTCAGCCTGAAATTCCGCGCCTTGGTGGTGGCCATCGCGGTGGCAATGATGGCGTTCGGCGGCGTCCAGCTCAGCACGGCCTCGGTGGATGTGTTTCCCGAATTCGCCCCGCCGAAGGTGGAGATCCAGACCATCGCCATTGGCCTGACCGCCGCCGAGGTGGAGCAGCTGGTGACCGTTCCGCTCGAAGACGCCCTCAACGGCGTCGAGGGCCTGGACGAGATCCGCTCCAAGTCCGTGGAGCAGCTGTCCTCGATCGTGATGATTTTCGCCCCGGGGGCGGACCTGCTCAAGGCCCGCCAGCTGGTCTCGGAGCGGATCGCCACCGTCACGCCGTCGCTGCCCACCTGGGCGGCGCCGCCGGTGATGCTGCAGCCGCTTTCGTCCACCAGCCGGGTCATGAAGATCGGCCTGACATCGGACCAGCGCTCGCTCATGGAAATGTCCATGATCACGTACTGGAAGATCCGCGCCCACCTGCTGCGGGTCCCGGGCGTGGCCAACGTGGCCATCTGGGGTGAGCGCCTGCAGATGCTGCAGGTGCAGGCCATTCCGGAGAAGCTGAAGGCCAACGACGTCAGCCTGAACCAGGTCATGGAGGTCACCGCCAACGCCCTCGATGCCGGCCTGCTGCAGTACTCGCCGGGTTCCGTCATCGGTACCGGCGGCCACATTGAGACGCCTAACCAGCGGCTCAGCATCCAGCACGTGCTGCCGATCACCACTTCGAAGGACCTCGCGGAGATCACCATCGAGGAGAAGAACGGGAAGCCGCTCCGCCTCGGTGACGTGGCCAACGTCGTGGAAGACCACCAGCCGCTCATTGGCGACGCCGTGATCA
Source organism: Arthrobacter sp. NPDC056691 (assembly GCF_042791415.1). Classification (NCBI taxonomy): domain Bacteria; kingdom Bacillati; phylum Actinomycetota; class Actinomycetes; order Micrococcales; family Micrococcaceae; genus Arthrobacter; species Arthrobacter sp. NPDC056691. The sequence continues at coordinate 40,188 of NZ_JBHTXX010000009.1, read as the reverse complement.
ACCAGGGCGAAGGGCTGATGCTCATCGTCGAGAAACTTCCCTGGGGCAACACCCTGGAAGTCACCAGGGGCGTGGAGGCCGCGCTGGATCAGATGAAGCCGGGACTCAGCAACATCACTGTCGACACGGAGATTTTCCGGCCGGCAACCTTCATCGAGGAGTCCCTGAATAACCTCAGCCGCGCGCTGATGCTGGGCTGCATCCTCGTGGTGCTGGTTCTGGGTGCATTCCTCTTCCAATGGCGCACGGCGCTGATCAGCCTGATCGCCATCCCGCTGTCGCTGGTGACGGCCGCGTCCGTCCTCTACCTCACCGGGGCATCGGTGAACACCATGGTCCTGGCGGGGCTGGTGATTGCGGTCGGGGTGGTGGTGGATGATGCGATCATCGACATCGAGAACATCATCCGAAGACTCCGGCAGCACAGGGCTGAGGGTGGCACAAGATCCACGGCATCGGTGGTCCTGGAGGCCTCGCTGGAGGTCCGCGGGCCGATCATCTATGCCACGCTGATCATCATCGCCGCGGCGGTGCCGATCTTCTTCCTCCAGGGTCTGACCGGGGCCTTCTTCAGGCCGCTGGCCATCTCCTACACGCTGGCCGTGCTGGCGTCGATGCTCGTGGCGCTGACCGTCACCCCCGCGCTAGCACTGATCTTCATGCGGAAAGTCCCGCTGAAGGAGCAGGAACCGCCTTTGGTGAGGGTGCTGAAACGCGGCTACCGCGTGGTCCTGGGCCGGATGGTAAGGCGGCCCGTGGCGGGGTATGCGACCTTCGGCACCATGGCGGCCATCGGCGCCATCACGGCACCGCTGCTCGGGCAGTCGCTGTTGCCTGACTTCAAGGAGCGCGACTTCCTGATGCACTGGCTGACCCAGCCGGGCACGTCGGTTTCTGAGGAGTACCGCGTCAGCCAGAAGGCCTGCGAGGAACTGCTGACGATCCCGGGGGTCCGGAACTGCGGATCTCACATCGGGCAGGCCTTTAACGCCGACGAGGTCGTGGGTGTGTACTTCGGCGAGAACTGGATCAGCATCGACCCCGCAGTCGACTATGACAAGACGCTGAAGTCAATCCATGAAGTGGTGGACGGCTATCCCGGCATCGTGCGTGACGTCCAGACCTACCTGAAGGAGCGGATCCGTGAGGTTCTCACCGGTGCCAGCAACGCCGTCGTCGTCCGGCTTTACGGGGACGACCTGGCGCTCCTGCGCTCAAAGGCGGCGGAAATCCATTCCATCTTCGACGCCACCGAAGGAGCCATCGACGTCCAGACGGCGCTGCAAAAGGACATCCCGCAGGTCAATATCGAGGTCGACCTGGCGAAGGCCCAGAGCTATGGGCTGAAGCCGGGCGACGTCCGGCGGGCCGCGGCAACGTTGGTCGCCGGCGAGGAAGTGGGCGACGTCTACCGGGGCGGCAAGGCATATGACGTCCAGGTCTGGAGCCCGCCGGAGGTCCGTTCCGATATCAGCAGCATCAGGAACCTGCCGATCGATACACCGGGCGGGCAGAAGATCCTGCTGTCCGATGTGGCGAGCGTCCAGGTCAAGCCGACACCGAACGTCATCCAGCGCGATGCGCACTCCCGGCGCATCGATATCCAGGCCAATGTGAAGGAAGGCACGCTGGCCAACGTGGTTGCGGCCATGGAGGACGGGCTCAAGAAAGTGGAGCTGCCTCCGGGATTCCGTACGCAGATCCTGGGTGAGTTCCAGGAGCGCCAGGCGGCGACCAACACCCTGCTGACACTCGCCATCGGGGCACTGGCCGTGATCTACCTGCTGCTGCAGGTGGCCTTCGGAAGCTGGCGGCTGGCGACGCTGGTGATCCTCACCCTGCCGATTGCCCTGGTGGGCGGAGTGTTCGCCGCCTTCATCGGCGGAGGTGTCCTGTCACTGGGCTCCATTGTGGGATTCCTGACGGTCATGGGCATCGCGGCCAGGAACGGCATCCTGCTCATCAACCACTGCCAGCACCTGGAGAAATATGAGGGCGAGAAGTTTGGCCCGGAACTGGTCCTGCGGGGCGCCGGGGAACGCCTCTCGCCGATCCTCATGACCACCCTGGCCACGGGGCTTGCCCTGGTGCCGCTGGTGGTCCTGGGGAACATCCCCGGGCATGAGATTGAACATCCCATGGCCCTGGTGATCCTCGGCGGGCTGGTGACGTCCACCCTGCTCAACCTTTTCGTGGTCCCGTCACTGTACCTGCGGTTCGCCAAGCCGAAGGCCAGCCGGAACCAGGCGCCGCCGGAGCCCGTCCTGGCTAACGCCTAGCCGCGAACCCGCTGGTCCATCCGCCGCCCACGCCCCGCCACCCGCGGAACGTGGGCGGCGGTGGTGCGGGCACGGACTGCGTACCGGTTCCCGCCCGCCGGCGCCGCAGCTCCAGCGCCAGGCTCTCCTGCCCGCGGGCCATTGCCCAGCGGTGGTTGGCCGAGAACCCGGGTTTGAGCAGCCAGCTGAGCCGCCTCAGTAGCGGCTTGGTGGCGCTGACCCGCCAGTCATAGGTGACCAGGACTTCCGGGCCGTCCTGTTCGAACGTCCAGCGTCCGGTCCCGTCCAAATCGCCGGTTGCGCGGATGGCGAAGCCCTTGCCGGTGATCGGTTCCGTGACGGTCAGCGTCCAGCGGAGGGTGTAGGGGAGCCAGCCCTTGGTGTGCAGCCTCGCCATCCGGCCCATGCCGTTCTCCTTGCCCGGATGGATGAGGTCCACCCGGAGGTATACGGACGGCCACCACCGGGCGAGTCCGACGGGGTCGCCCAGGATCTGCGCGACGTCCTCCGCACTCCCGGCCACGCGCCAGGCCGTGAAGAAGGTGTAGTCCGTGCTCCTGGCGCCCTTGGCGTTCATGTGTGCCTCCTGCAGCTCCTGCCCGCGAAAAGATCTGCAACCATTCAAGCGCGTGCCGGCCGTCCGCCATAGACTGCAGGCGTAAGTCACCACCCCGAAATTGAGGAGTAGCGATGAACTACAGCGGAAGCCAGTATGAGAAGGCCGTGACGGCAGGGGATCTTGACCGCAGTCATGTGGGCCAGACGGTGAGCTTTCAGTCGAACGATTTCACCGTGGTGTTCGGCAGGATCGCCGGAATTGCCCGGACCGAAGCCCAGGTGTACCTGACCCTGGACGGTGTCGGCGGCGGCACGCACCTGAAGGATGAGTACGACCTGCCCGTGGCGCACGAGGTGTATGTGCAGCTGGATCCGCTGAGCACGGCGGGAAAGACCATCTCGGATGCGGAGCGGGTCATTAAGGAGAAGCTGGACGAGATCAAGAGGAACCTCCTCGACCGGGAACAGAAGCCCGGCCAGGAGTAACCGGCCCCGGCTCTGGCCTTAAGCGAAGTACCCGCTGCACCGGAGTGCAGCGGGTACTTCCAGGCAACCGCTCCGTATATGGGGGAACACGGAGCGCTCCCGTCCAAACTAATGGAAAGCCTGCTTAGGTTTCAAACCGGCGCCACTTTTTCCCAAGCCCTCGGCGGTACTATCCCGCTACCGTCGCCGTAACGGGTCTCACGGATCTACGGCGTCGGAAGGCGGCCCGCTCTGCGAACCGGGGAATGAGCGGGCCGCCGCCCCGGCCAGCCGGCAGCCCTGGCCAGTCAGCTAACGCGGCGATAGCGGATGTGGGTGGCCAGCGGTGAGTGAAGCACCTCGGCGGGTTCGAAGCCGAAGGATTCAACCCCGTCGAAGATGCGCTCGCCCGAACCGAGCAGGACCGGTGCTATGTCGAGGGTGAGCTCGTCGATCACGCCGGCGGTCAGTGCCTGGCGGACGGTCGAGGCCCCACCGGCGATGTCCACGCCGTTGTCCCCGGCGGCCTGGCAGGCCGCGGAGTAGGCCGCGTCGAAGCCCTCGGTGACGAAGTGGAAGGTGGTCCCGCCGTCCATCCGGATCGGGTCATGTTCGTGATGGGTCAGCACGAACACCGGCGCGTGGTACGGCGGTTCGGCTCCCCACCACCCGGTCCATTCCTCGTCCCAGTCCCCGCGGATCGGGCCGAACATGTTGCGACCCATGACATACGCGCCCCGGGGGCGCATGAGCCACTCGTTCGCGACCCTGTCGGCATCGTTGGCCCGCGGGTCCCCGATGTGCCAGCCATGCAGCTCAAGCCCCCGCTTGCCCAGGGGGTTCTCACGGCTCTGGTCCGGCCCGGCGACGAAGCCGTCCAGCGAGATCGACATGTGGCAGGTGGTGTCCGGCACTGCGAACCTCCAGGGTGATTGCGACTTGCACGCGGTTGTGTGGCGGTTCTGCGGATCCTAGCACGTGCTGGAATCCCCGCCGGCCGCTTCCGGCGGCAGGTCGCCGACAGGGTTGCCGCTACGTTTGCCGCGGCACTCTTGCCTGGCAAAGCAAAAGACCCCGGTTCCCTTTGTTTACCAGGGAACCAGGGTCTTCTATGTGGCGGTGACGGTGGGATTTGAACCCACGTTGGCTTTTACACCAAACAACATTTCGAGTGTTGCACCTTCGGCCGCTCGGACACGTCACCAACCTCAATAGGGTACCGGAGCAAGGCCCGCATCCCCAAAACGGGATGCTTCTCCCGGCCGCGCAACCGGTCCGGCGCGGCCACGCCGGGATGCATCTTCCCGGAAATCGGGGACGGGCACTAGATTCATCAGCAAGATGAGTACTTTCCAGCAGCACACCGAAGCAACCGCATATTGGACAGTAGGCCCCGGCGAGGGTGAACTGCGCAGCGAGGCTCTGCCCGCCCCAGGCCCGGAGGAGGCTCTGGTGCGCTCGCTGTATTCGGGCATCAGCAAGGGCACCGAACTGGTGGTCCACCAGGCCGCTGTTCCGCCCTGCGTCGCCGAGGAGATGCGTGCCCCGCACCAGGAGGGTTCCTTCCCGTCGCCGGTGAAGTTCGGCTACCTGTCCGTGGGCGTGGTGGAGCAGGGCCCGGCGGACTGGCTGGGGCAAACCGTGTTCTGCCTGCATCCGCACCAGGACCGCTACGTGGTGCCGGTCGCCTCGCTCACCCGCGTTCCCGACGGCGTTCCTCCCCGCCGCGCGGTCCTCACCGGCACCGTGGAAACGGCCGTGAACGCCCTGTGGGAGGCGGGGCCACGGCTGGGCGACCGCGTTGCCGTAATCGGGGCCGGGCTGGTCGGCGGCATGGTGGCCACGCTGCTGCGCACGTTCCCCCTCGGCCGGCTCCAGCTCGTGGACCTCGACCCCGCCCGCAAGGACCTCGCCGACGCACTTGGCGTGGACTTCGCCCATCCGGACGACGCCCTGCCGGACTGCGACATCGTCTTCCACTGCTCCGCGTCCGAAGGCGGACTGGAACGCAGCCTGCAGCTGGTGGGGGACGAGGGCGACATCATCGAAATGTCCTGGTACGCCGACCGGAAAATCACCATCCCCCTGGGCGAGGACTTCCACGCCCGCAGGCTGTCCATCCGCGCCAGCCAAGTGGGCGCCGTGGCACGGGCCCGCCGGCACCGCCGGACCAGCGCCGACCGGCTGGAGCTCGCCGTGTCCCTGCTGAAGGATCCGGTGTTCGACGCCTTCCTCACGGGCGCCTCCAAGTTTGCCGGGCTGCCGGGCGTGGTCCGGGACCTGGCCGGCGGCCGGCTCGAGGCGCTCTGCCACGTGATCGAGTACCCCGCCGCAGCCGGTCCCGTCACTGACGACCACCACACCACCACAGAAACCGCGAGGTAACCGTTGTTCAGCCTGACCGTACGCCGCCACTTCATGATCGCCCACAGCCTTCCCCGGGAGGCGTTCGGGCCCGCCCAGGGCCTGCACGGGGCAACCTTCGTGGCGGAGGTGACGTTCCGCCGTCGGGCCCTCAACGACGACGCCATCGTGCTGGACATCGGCGCGGCCGGCGGGATGATCGAGGAGGTCCTGGCCGGCCTCAACTACCGCAACCTGGACGACCATCCTGACTTCGCCGGGAAACTGAGCACCACGGAGGCGCTGGCGCAGTACATCGCCGATGACGTCGCGGAGCGACTGCGTGACGACACGGACGGCCGGGAACTCGCCGGGCTGGACGTCACCCTGCGCGAAAACCCCGACGCCTGGGCGAGCTACTCCCTCGCGTTCGACCACCGCTAAGGCCGCCATGCCGCCGCCGCTTCCGGCCATCCGGCTCCTGGTTCCCGGGAACATCCGCCACAACTCCGGCGGCAACGTCTACAACGCCGCGCTGGCACGGGGCCTCGAGCAATTGGGCGTCGGGGTGACCATCCAGCCGGTTGCCGGCAACTGGCCGGTCGGCAGCAAGGAAGAACGACGGCGGCTGGCCGGCTTGCTCACGGCAGGAACCCCGGCAGGAACCATGGCTGGGGCACCCGCCGCCGCCGTCACGATCGTTGACGGTCTGGTCGCCTCCGGGGCCCCCGAAGCGATGGAGGCGGCCGCCGCCGGCGACCACGCGCCGTGGGTCCTGCTGCACATGCCGCTGGACGGGCACCCGGACCTGGAAGCCCGTGCCTTACGGGCGGCCGCCGGCGTGATCTGCACCAGCGGTTCGGCCGCCGCAGAGATCACCCGGCGGCACGGCCTGTCCGGAGTCCGCGCGGCGCTGCCCGGAACACAGCGTGCCCGGGTGGCGGACGGATCACAGCCGCCGCGCCTGCTGGCCGTGGCGGCACTGCTGCCCAACAAGGACCAACTGGTTCTCCTCGGTGCGCTGGCCCGGCTGCAGGACCTCGAGTGGACGGCAGCCCTCGTAGGCTCGGCCGCGGCCGACCCCGGCTACGCCCGCCAGGTAGCGGTGGCCGTGGAACGGCACGGGCTGGCCGGCCGCGTGCAGCTCCCGGGTGAACTGACAGGCGAGGCGCTGGAGCAGCAGTGGCACGCCGCGGACCTGAGCCTGCTGGTCTCCAAGGTGGAGGCTTTCGGCATGGCGGTCACCGAGTCGGTGGCCCGCGGGGTGCCCGTCATCGTCCGGGCCGGCACCGGGGCAGTCGAGGCGCTGGGGCTGGGCGCGGAACCGGAACCAGAACCAGAGGCCCGTGAAGGGGCGGAGCGCGCCCTGCCCGGTGCCGCCGTCGAACTCGGCGGCGAACCTGCCGAAGGGGAATCTGCCGATGGGGAAGGGGACTCTGCCGAGGGGAACCCGGAGCCGCTGGCCCTCCTGCTGCGCAGCTGGCTCACGGACCCGGCTTTGCGTGCCGACTGGCGCCGACGGGCCCTCGCCGGCAGGGAAGTCCTGCCCGGCTGGGACGCCACCGCACGGCAGGTGCTCGGCTTCGTGGCGCCGGAAGCACCGCGTGGCGGCCATTCCTCGCGACCGCCTGCTGATGGAGAATGAGGCATGACTACCCGCGTCCAGCCCGCCGGCACTCTGGAAACCGCTGCCGCCCTCACCCCGGAGCTGCTCCGCGCCTGGGCCTGGCGCCGGCAGGGGCTGGACGGAACGCTCGACGGCCATACGTCACAGGAGGTGCTCGCCGCGGCGGGCTGGGCGAGGTCAGTGGGCGGCGCCAACCCGTACCTGACCCTCTTCGCCCGCGCCGGAATCCGCCGCGGTCAGGTGGACGCGGACGTCCGCGAGCTCAGGATTCACGAACTGCCCACCGCCCGCGGCTGCACCTACGTACTGGGCCGGGAGGATTTCGACTGGGCGCTGAGCCTGGGCAAAAGTGCTGAAGAGGCCTTCCGGGTGCTGGCCAGGCTCGGCGTGGACCGCGGCGAGATCACGCTGCTGGAGGAACAGATCCTGCATGTTCTCGGCGAGGCGGACGGTCCGCTGGATCCCAGGCAGCTGAAGGAGGAGCTCGGGGAATCGGTGCGGAACCTGGGCGAGGAAGGCAAGAAAAAGGGGGCTGCCACCACGCTGCCCACGGCGCTGGGGCTGCTGCAGGCAGACGGCCGGATCCGCCGCGTCCCGGTCAACGGGCGGCTGGACCAGCAGCGCTACGCCTACACCCCGTGGGGCCTGCCGCCCAGCCGGCTCGGCCCCGAAGGTGCCCGCGAGGAACTGGTCCGCCGCTACCTGGGCTGGACGGGCGGCGCCACCATCAAGCAATCCCAGTGGTTCACCGGCTTCACCCTCACCGACAGCAAAACGGCGCTCGCCGCCGTCGGCGCCGTGGAGGTTCCCACCGCCGCCGGCGACGTGCTGTGGATGCTGCCGGCCGACGTCGAACGCCTCGCGGACTTCAGTCCTCCGGAAGGGGAACAGATCCAGCTGCTGGCCGGCACCGATTCGCTCGTGCTGCACCGCCGGAACGCGGGTGACCTGTTTGCGGACGCAGACCGGGACCTCAAGCTGCTGAACACCACCCTGGCGCTGCAGGCGGACCTTCCGGACCACCCCATCTTTGACCGCGGCAGGATCATCGGACTCTGGCAGTACGATCCCGGCAGGGAAAGGATCGCCGCCTGGCTCTTTGCGGGCCCGACCCCCGCCGTCGAACAGCGCATCGCCGAGGTTGAGGAGTGGATCCGGGAGGACATGGGCGACTTCCGCTCCTTCAGCCTGGACTCGCCCGCGTCCCGGCAGGAGCGGATCGACGCGCTGGACGCTGCTTGCGGATAACCCGGCGGGGTTAGCTTGACCTGCTGCCGGTGCGGTGAACCGCGAAAAACTCGCGCAGCAGCAGGCCGCATTCCTCCTCCTGCACGCCGGCGTAAACCTCCACCCAGTGGTTGAGGCGGCGCTCGCGCAGAATGTCGAACACGGAGCCCGCCGCCCCGGCCTTCTCGTCCCAGGCCCCGAACACCACGCGGTGGATCCGGGCCAGGACGATCGCTCCGGCGCACATGGCGCACGGTTCCAGGGTTACCACCAGGGTGCAGTCCTCCAGCCGCCAGCCGTCGCCGCTGCCGCCGTCGAGGGCAGCGCGTGCCCGCAGCCGCGCGGCGGCCTCACGGATGGCCACCACCTCGGCGTGCGCGGTGGGATCCCCGAGGGCCTCGCGCTCGTTGCGGCCGGCCCCCAGGACTGTCCCGTCCGGACCGATCACGACGGCGCCAATCGGCACGTCCTCGGTGGCCAGCGCCCGCCGGGCTTCGTCGAGGGCAAGGCCCATCCATTCGAGGTGTTGCGGATCTGCCGGGGCCATGGATCAATGATAGTTTCGAAGGATACTTAGCATCGGTCAACGCGAGTGCCGGGAGTAGCGATGAAGTCCCCCACTGAAAAGTACGGCAGGTGGCTCGGTCCCTACGCTGCCCTGTGGATCACCCTGGTCATCGGCGGTTTCCTGGTGGTGGCCCTGACGCTGCTCAGCGCCGAGGTATACGACAGTGTCGTGGACCAGAACGGCGTCTCGGGACTGGACAAACCCGCCCTCCAGCTTGCCAAGGAATACCGGAACCCCGGACTCGACTCAGCCGTGACGGCCTTTACGAACGTCGGCGGCGGCATTGGAATGCCCATCCTGGCAAGCATCCTCGTGGCCTGGCTGATCTACGTCAGCCGCAGCTGGCGGCCGCTCATCCTGGTGGGCGGCGCGGCGGCAGTCTCCGTCACCGCCACCAGCGTGGGAAAGACGCTGCTGGGCCGCACCCGTCCGGACCATATCGACGCCGTTCCACCGTTCGAGTTCTCGCCGTCGTTCCCCAGCGGACACACGCTGAACACCACGGTGGTGATCGGGATCGTGGTGTATCTGGTGTGCCTGCAGTTCCGGAAGCCGGCGGCCCGGACATGGGTGATCATCGCGGGGGCGGTGTTCATCATCGCCATGGGACTGAGCCGCGTGTTCCTCGGCCACCACTGGCTGACGGACGTGATGGCCGCCTGGCTGATCGGGGCGGCCTGGGTGGGCACTGTGATCCTGGCCCACCGGCTGTTCCACCTCATCCGCCGGCGGGAGCATGCCGGGCCGGCGCCCACGTTCGAGCATCCGGCCCATCTGAAGGGCAGCAAGGCTGAGCAGAAGGAAGCGCTGCAAGGGACTTCCGATGCCGGGGGAGGGGCCGAAACCCGGGGCGGGGAGACAAGCGCCGGGTGATAGTTTTGACCCATGCGCACACTCGTCGTGGACCATCCGCTGGTCGCCCACAAGCTCACCGTCCTGCGGGATAAGAACACCCCCTCGCCGGTCTTCCGCCAGCTCACCGAGGAACTGGTCACGCTGCTCGCCTACGAGGCCACCCGCGACGTCCGCACCCAGCCGGTCACCATCGAAACCCCGGTCGCCACCACTGTCGGCACCGCGTTCACCAAGCCCACCCCGCTTGTGGTCCCCATCCTGCGTGCCGGGCTGGGCATGCTCGAGGGCATGACCAAGCTGGTCCCCACGGCCGAAGTGGGTTTCCTGGGCATGGCCCGCGACGAGGAAACCCTGGACATCATCACCTATGCGGAGCGCCTGCCGGACAACCTTTCGGGCCGCCAGATCTTCGTCCTCGACCCCATGCTCGCCACCGGCGGCACGCTGCGTGAGGCCATCAAGTTCCTGTTCAAGCGCGGCGCCGCCGATGTCACCTGCATCTGCCTGCTGGCGGCTCCGGAGGGCCTGGCCAAGCTGGAGGAGGAGCTCAAGGACGCCAACGTCACTATCGTCCTCGCCTCCATCGACGAGAAGCTGAACGAGAAGGCCTACATCGTCCCGGGCCTGGGCGACGCCGGCGACCGGCTCTACGGCATCGCTGGCTAGACCTGCAGCACCAAAGTTCACCGGCGGAGCTCTTCCGGAGCGCAGTCCGCCCCGGCTAGCCTGTGCAGCATGGACTGGAAACTTGAACTCGTGTTCGTCCCCGTGTCCGATGTGGACCGCGCCAAGGACTTCTACGTCAACAAGGTCGGTTTCAATGCCGACTATGACGAGCGGCCCATGGACGGCATCCGCTTCGTCCAGCTGACCCCGCCCGGATCGGGCTGCTCGATCGCCATCGGTGAGGGCCTCAACGATGCTCCGCCGGGCACGGCTCCCAGCCTGCAGCTGGTGGTCAGCGACATCAATAAGGCCCACAGCCAGCTCAAGGCTAACGGCGTGGACGTCAGCGACGTGGACGTCCAGGACTGGGGCCACTTCGTCTACTTCGCGGACCCCGACGGCAACAAGTGGGCGGTGCAGTACCTTCCAAACCGGCCGAACGGCTGAGTAACGAAGGGCGTGTCCGGGAACCGGATAAGGCAGGATGGAAGACATGAGCCTTCCTGCCCAGTCCGCCACCATCACGCTGACAGCCCGAGCCGTCCTGTTCGACATGGACGGCACGCTCGTTGATTCCACTGCCATCGTGGAGCGCGTGTGGACTGAATTCGCCGGCCGTTATGGCCTTGACATCGCGGAAATCCTCCGTACCTCCCACGGGGTGCAGGCGCTGGACACGGTCCGCCGCTTCGCCCCGGAGGGCGCCGACGTCCACGCCCTGGCCGCCGAGCTGGGACACATGGAACTGACCGAAACCGACGGCATCGTCGCGGTGCCGGGTGCGCTGCAGCTGCTCGAGTCGCTGCCGGCCGACGCCGTGGCCCTGGTGACGTCGGCGTCGCGAGACCTCGCCACCGTCCGGATGGCGGCGGCAGGGGTGGAGCTTCCGGCGGCGATGGTCACCTCCGAGGACGTCTCCCGCGGCAAACCGCACCCCGAGGGCTACCTCCTCGGCGCGTCCCTGCTCGGCGCCGACCCCTCGGAAGCGGTGGTGTTCGAGGACGCTCCCGCCGGCATCGCGGCAGGAGTCGCCGCCGGCATCAGGACTGTCGCCGTGGGCTCGAACACCGGCGCCCTTCCTGACGGCGTCCTGCATATCCCGGACTACACCGCCGTCACTGCGACGGTGGAAACGGACGAGGATGGGCGCCCGGCGATCTCCCTGCGCCTGTAGCCGGGCCTGTTCGGTCCGGAGGCCAGTCAGGCTGTACCCGTCAGAGCCGTAACCCGTCAGGACAGATCGTAGACCGTGGCACCGCCGATGGTCTCAGCCTGGAAGTTCGCCGCCACCCACTCCGAGATGCGCGCCGCGGCATCGGAGCCGGTTTCACCCTGCATCATGCTTCCGCCAATGAAGTAGTGGATCTTGCCGTCCGCCACGAGCTGCTGGAACTGTTCCAGCGTGGGCGCGGGATCGGTCCCGTTGAAGCCTCCGACGGCCATGACCGGCAACTCGGCGGCAAGCTGGTAGCCGGCGGCGTTGTTGGAACCCACGACGGCGGCGGCCCAGGTGTACTTTGCCGCGCCGGTTTGCAGCGCGGTCACCAGGGCGTCCGACGGTGTGCTGGTGCCCAGCAGGCCTCCCATTCCACCGCCGCCCCCTCGGCCGCCGAATCCGCCCGCTGCCCGGGTGGCGGAGTTGGCCGTGCCCGGATTGGCGGGCGTGCCCGGCCCGGCGAGCGTTCCCTGGCGGCTAAAATTGCCCGGCCCGGCCAGGTTGCCGCGGGCCCCTGTTGCGGCTGGCCCGGCGCTGACAATCGCGCCGGAATGCGCAGTCGCCGCGGTGGTCAGGGAGTAGGCCAGCGGCGCGGCCAGCACCGCCGCGACCGCGGCAGCCGCCGTCGAGCGTTGCAGTGCCTTGCCAGCTCCGGCGGGTGCGGGCGGGACCAGCAGCAGAACCACGGCCAACAGCGCCAGGAGCAGCACCACCCAGCGGAGCCACGGGACGTAGGCGGGGGAGCGGCCCAGCAGCTGGAAGGCCATGGCGCCGGCGGCCGCCACCGCTGCGGCGAGCGGCACCGCCGCGGCCGGCAGGGAACGGCGCTGCCAGAGCAGGACGCCGGCCAGCCCGGCCAGACCCGCGATTCCCGGTGCCAGGGCCACCATGTAGTACGGGTGGATGATGCCGGCCATGAAGCTGAACGTCAGTCCGGTGACCACCACCCACAGGCCCCAGACCACGACGGAGGCCCGGACGGCGTCGGTCCGCGGCGCCCGCCTGCCGAGCCACAGCAGTGCTCCGGCGAGAACCAGGACCGATGGCAGCAGCCAGGCGATCTGCCCGCCGAACTCGCTGTTGAAGAGCCGCAGCAGCCCCGGTGTTCCCCAGCCGTTCCCGCCGCCGACGCTTCCGGTCTCGTCGCCGTTGAGCCGGCCCAGGCCGTTGTACCCGAGCGTGAGTTCCAGGATGGAGTTGGTCTGCGAGCCGCCGATGTAGGGCCGGTTTTCGGCGGGGATGAGCTCGACGGCGGCCAGCCACCACCCTGCCGACACCGCCAGCGCCGCTCCGGCACCCGCAAGGTGCAGCACGCGCTTCCCGAGACGGACCGGGGCGGCGAGCAGATAACCGGCCGCGAGCCCCGGCACAACGAGCAGGACTTGCAGCTGCTTGGTCAGGAAACCGAAGCCCAGGAACACGCCGGCCAGCAGGAGCCAGCGGAAGCGCGCGTCCTGGATGGAGCGCAGCACCGCATAGGCTGCCGCGGTCATGAGCAGCACCAACAGCGCGTCCGGGTTGTTGAAGCGGAACATCAGGGTGGCCACCGGCGTCAGGGCCATCACCGCGCCGGCCAGCAGGCCACCGAGGTGGGCCAGCCGGTCGTCGCCGGTGGCAGGCCTGGCGGCGCGGCGCACCGCCAAATAGAGCAGCCACGCCGTAGCCACGCCCATCAGGGCCTGCGGCACCAGAATGCTCCACGAATTCAGGCCGAAGAGGCGCACGGAGAGGCCTGTGATCCACAGCGCGGCCGGCGGCTTGTCCACGGTGATGGCGTTGGCGGAGTCGGACGAGCCGAAGAACCACGCTGCCCAGTCCTGGGACCCGGCCTGGGCCGCCGCCGAGTAGAAGGCGTTGGCCCAGCCGGAGGCGCCCAGGTTCCACAGGTAGAGGACGGACGTTCCGAGCAGGAGTCCTGCAAGTTCCAGCCGGGAGCGCAGTTCCTGCCGGGGCAGCCGGGGCAGCCGCTGCCGCGGTACGGTCTGTGACTGTGGGGTCTGTAACTGCCCGGTCTGCTGCTGCCCGGTCCGTTGCTGCCTGGTCCGTTGGAGGCCGGGGCGCAGAAGCCAGCGGCGGCGGATCCGGGATTCTGCCGTGGATGGCGAACGTGGAATGGTGTTGGCCATGATTGCCTAATCGGTCAGCTTGTAGACGGTGGAGCTGCCCACGGTCTGGGCCTCGAAGTTGGCCGCAACCCAGGTGGCCACCTCGGAGTTTCCGCCGCGTCCGCCGCCTCCGCCCATCCCGCCGCCGGAGATGAAGTAGCCGATCTCGCCGTTGGCCACCATCTCCTGGAACTGCGCGAGCGTGGGGTAGGGGTCGCCGCCGTTCCAGCCGCCCAAGGCAATCACGTTGGTGCCCGTGGCGAGTTCCAGACTGGCTGCCTGGCTGGCGCCCGACACAATCCCGGACCACTTGGCAGTGCTGGCCTTGAGCAGCGCGGTGAGTTCGGAGTTCGCCGTGCCGGAACCGTCGGGACCCATCGCACCGCCGGGAACCGCACCGCCGGGAGCGTTTCCGCCGAAAGCACTGCCGGCGTCGGTTGCGCCGTTGGGGGCCAAACCGGAACCGTCCGGCAGCCCGGAACCGTCCGTCAGGCCTGAGCCGGAGCTGCCCGGCCCGGTGAGGCCGGCGCGTCCGTTCTGGCCGCCAAAGCCGCCCATCGCGGACGCGGTGGGTCCCGACGTCGGGATCGATCCGGAGTGCGGCTGGGCTGCCGTGGCGAAGGTCCATGCAGTGCTGCCCAGCCCGCCGGCCAGCAGCGAAACCGCCACGACAGTGGCAGTCGCAGTCTTGCGGAGCCGGGCCGGAACAGCCTGGAGCGAATCGAGCCGGAGCAGCAGCGCGGCGGCGGCCAGCACACCGAGGATCACCACGGCCACCCTCATCCAGGGCAGCCACGTGGCGTCGCGTCCCAGGAGCACCGCGGACCAGACCGACCCTGCCAGGACCGTGGCGGCCAGCGTGATCCGGGCGGGCAAGTAGTTACGGCCGCGCCACAGTTCCACTGCACCGATGCCCACCAGCGCGGCAATCGCCGGGGCCAGCGCAACAGCGTAGTACGGGTGGACAGTGCCGCTCATGAAGCTCAGGATTCCGGCGGTTACCAGCAGCCAGCCGCCCCAGAGAACCAGTGCCGCGCGGGTACGGGACGTACGTGCCTCGCGGCGGGTAAACCACAGGCCGGCACCCAGCAGGATCAGGGCCGACGGAAGCAGCCAGGACACCTCGCCGCCGAAGCTGGTCCCGAACATCCGGGTGATCCCCGCGGCTCCGCCAAAGCCGACATTCCCGCCGAAGCCGCCGCCACCGCCGCCCCCGCCGGGCATGCCGCCGCCACCGATGCCGCCTTCGGAGCCGGTGATGCGGCCCAGACCGTTGTAGCCGAAGGTCAGTTCCAGGAAGCTGTTGGTCTCGGACCCGGCCATGTACGGCCTGGCCGAAGCCGGCGTGAGCTGAAACAGTGCGATGTAGCTGCCGGCCACCAGCGCAATGCCGCCGGCCGCGGCGAGCAGATGCAGGAAACGCCTGCCGAGGGTGGTGGGGGCGGCCCA
Organism: Arthrobacter sp. NPDC056691; assembly: GCF_042791415.1. Classification (NCBI taxonomy): domain Bacteria; kingdom Bacillati; phylum Actinomycetota; class Actinomycetes; order Micrococcales; family Micrococcaceae; genus Arthrobacter; species Arthrobacter sp. NPDC056691. The sequence continues at coordinate 24,830 of NZ_JBHTXX010000009.1, read as the reverse complement.
CAGGTAAGCCAGGGCCAGGCCGGGAACGATCAGGAAGCCCTGCAGCATCTTGGTCAGGAACGCCAGGCCGATCACTGCGCCGGCGGCGGCCAGCCACTTCCAGCCGGCCTTTTCGATGGCACGGGTGGTCAGGTACGCGGCGAGCACCAGGCACAGGGTGAGCAGCGCGTCGGGGTTGTTGAACCGGAACATCAGCGCCGCCACCGGGGTCAGGGCCAGTGCGCCGCCGGCGAGCAGGCCCGCGGCGGGGCCGGACACGCGCTTGATCGTGAGGTAGAGGAGTCCGACGGCGGCCACCCCCATGAGTGCCTGCGGCACCAGCATGCTCAGCGGCGAGAAGCCGAAGACCCGGCCCACCAGGGCGGGAATCCATAGGGCCGCCGGGGGTTTGTCCACGGTGATGGCGTTTCCGGCATCGAGGGAGCCGAACAGCAGCGCCGTCCAGTCTTTCGTGCCCGCCTGGATGGCGGCGGCATAGAACGAGTTGGCGTATCCCGTGGCTTCGAGGTTCCACAGGTACAGCACGGCGGTGAACGCCAGCAGCGCTGCTGCCGAGGGCCGGATCCAGCGAGGCTGGTTTCCCAGCAGCAGCCGGGATGCCATGCCGGCCGGGCGGGTTTGCTCGGGGACGGCCTGGCGGGGAGCCTCGGGCACGGCCGGGGCAGTTTGGTCTGTTGTCGGGACTGTCGTCTGGTCTGGGGGAGTGACGGTGGTGCTCATGACTGTGCCATTTCTGTGGTCGGGTCGGATGCCTGCGGGAGGGATGCCTCGGAAGCGGCAGGATCTGCGGGAGCGTTGGTGGGGGAGGCGGCAGGATCTGCGGGAGCGTTGGTGGGGGAGGCGGCAGGATCTGCGGGAGCGTTGGTGGGGACCGGCCGCCGTCGGAACACCCACAGCCGGAACAGCAGGAACTTCAACGCGGTGGCCGCGAGGTTCGCGGCGGTGACGGTCGCCAGCTCAACCCAGCGGTCCGGCGTCGTGCCTCCGGGCAGGGCGCCACTGTGGACCAGGGCGAGCGCGCCGGAGGTGAGGGCGAGCCCGATCCCGAAAACCAGCAGCCCTTCGAAGTGGTGGCGGGCAACATCGCTGTTGCCGGCGATGCCGAACGTGAAGCGCCGGTTCGCGGCGGTGTTGGCCACGGCCGTGGTGAGCAGGGCCAGCAGGTTGGCTAGCTGCGGGTCCATCAGGTTGCGGCAGAGGTAAAAGAGGACCAGGTACGCCAGGGTGGATGCCACGCCGATGGTGCCGAACCGCACCAGCTGGCCGAACAGGCTGCCGCCCGGGCTCTGCTCCTGGCTGCGAGATGCGGCCGGAAGGGGGCCGCGGGCAAGGGCCGCGCGAAGCTCGGCGACGGGGATGCGGCCGCTGACCATGTCCTTGCTGAGCCGGGCCATGCCGCGGACGTCGGCGAGTGCCGTCTGGACGATGTCCACGCTGGAATTGGGGTCGTCGGTCCAGTCCACAGGCACTTCGTGGACGCGGAGGCCGCACCGTTCGGCGAGGACCAGGAGTTCGGTGTCGAAGAACCAGGCGGTGTCCACGGTGTGCGGCAGGATCTGCTGGGCGATGTCGGCGCGGATGGCCTTGAAGCCGCACTGCGCATCGCTGAAATGGGCGCCCATCAGGGACTGCAGCATGAAGTTGTAGCTGCGGGAGATGAATTCGCGCTTCGGCCCGCGGACCACGCGGGAGTTGCGGGTCAGCCGCGTGCCGATGGCAAGGTCCGAGTGGCCGGAGATCAGCGGGGCAAGGAGCGGGCCCAGTGCGGCCAGGTCCGTGGAGAGGTCCACGTCCATGTAGGCCAGGACAGGCGACGGCGAAGCCAGCCAGACTTTCCGCAGGGCGTTGCCGCGGCCCTTTTCCGCAAGGTGCACCACGGTGACCTCGCGGAGTTCCCGGGCCACGCGTTCGGCCGCTTGGAGCGTGCCGTCGGTGCTCGCGTTGTCCGCAACGGTGATGCGGAACGAGTGCGGGAACGTGCCGCGCAGGTGGGCGTGGAGCCGGCGCAGGCACTCCTCCAGGTCGCGTTCTTCGTTGTAGACCGGGATGGTCACGTCCAGGACCGGTACCGCGGTGGAGGTATCGATCGGCGACCGCCGCGTATGCCTGATGAGGGTCTGGGACGGGGCATCTCCGGCCGCGCCGGCTCCATGGAGCGCGTGCGGCCGGGTGTGCAGCGGTGGGTGTGGCTGGGTTCCGGAGGCCTGGTCAGTGATGGTCATGCATCAACAGTGGCGGCCGCTGTTATGAGGGTTTTAGGGCGAAGCTGTGCAGGGGCTGTGGAAGTTCTTCAGCGCTCGCTGGCGGCCGGAATGAGCGGCCGGTGGTGGCCGCATTTCTGCACCTCTTTGCCGGCCGCGGGTGGGCACGGACGGCAAGAGGGCCCCGGATCCTGGCGGATTCGGGGCCCTCGGGTCACCTTAAAGCGGTGCAGAAATGCTCGCCGTCAGCCGGTTCGGCCGCGGCAAACCGGTCAGTACCAGTTGTGGGCGAGGTGCCAGTTCAGGGCGCCACACGGGGAGCCGTAGCGCTCCTTGATGTAGTCCAGGCCCCAGTTGATCTGGGTGCGGTAGTTGGTGCGGTAGTCCGCCCCGGCGCTCGCCATTTTCTCTGCGGGCAGCGACTGGACGATGCCGTAGGCGCCGCTGCTGGCATTGGTGGCCGTGGTGCGCCATTCCGATTCCTTGGTCCAGAGCCGCTGCAGGCACTGCATCTGGTCTGCGGACCAGCCAAAGGATCCGAGCTTGGCGGCTGCGTAGGCCTGTGCGCCGGAGGGATCGTTCAGGGCCACAGGCGCAGCGGCCCGGGCCTTTGCGGCCGCCTTGGCCGCGGCAGCTTTCGCTGCGGCAGCCTGGACGGCGGCGGCGTTGGCCTTGGCAACCGCGGCGGCGTTGGCAGAGGCGGTGGCCTTAGCCGCGGCGGCCTTTGCGGCAGCGGCCTGGGCGGCGGCGGCCTTAGCGGCGGCAGCCTTCTTTGCAGCGGCAGCCTTGGCCGCAGACTCCTTGGCAGCGGCCTGGGACGAGGACTGCGGAGCGATGGACGCCGCGGACGGGGCCGGAAGGGCGGAGATCAGCGTCTTGTCGAAGCTCAGCGTCTGCCCGGCGTCCGCGGTGGCCGCTGCCGGCTCGGCGGCGGAAGGCGTGGCCTGGTCGGCCGCGTGGCCTGCGGCGCCGACGCCAACGAGCACCGCGGCGGCAGTGGTCAGGACAGCCGCCCGGCGGCCAAAGGACGGAAGGCCGGAAGTGAGACGGCCCCAGGCCGTCGTAGGCCGGGCCGGTTCGGCGCGGTGCCGGGAAATGCCCTGGCGTGACGTCGTGCGGTCAGACTGATCTGAGGCGCGTTCAGGGCGCGCCTGAGTCTTAAATTCAGACATGGTGGATTGCCTCTCACACCTGCGGAGTTAGCTGTCGGGTTCGGATGAGGTCATCCGGCCGCACGGAAATTCACGTGTCGGCTTCACCCCAAGGGCTGATGCGGAAAGCCCGGGACTCTGGTTCCCCCGCCTCTGCCTGATGTAGCGGAATCCGGGAAGCGGCAGAGCTGGGCGTCAATCCGGAGATGCGGCGCTAGTGGCGGCCGCACCATATCGACGGTACAGGAGGCTTCTGATTAAGTCACATTTAGGTAACGGGAGTCACGGCGTCGGCGCGGCGCCTTGCATGGGCAGCCGGACCGCAAATTCCGTCCGGCCGGGCCGGGACGTGACCTCCACCGTGCCGCCGTGCGCTTCCACGATGGACTGCACGATTGACAGTCCCAGGCCGCTGGTTCCCTCTGCCGAGGCGACGCCAGGTTCTGCCTGCGAAGGCCCTGTTTCTCCCCGCGAATCCGCGGTACGGAGGGCTGTTTGCGCACTGGCGCCACCGGTGGCAGGACCCTTCGCCCTTGCGGAGGCAGGCGCCAGGGGCGGCTGCGCCGGCGTCGCCCGTGAGGCGTCTGCGCGGGCGAAGCGCGCGAAGACCTTGTCCACGAATTCCGGCGGGATGCCGGCGCCGTCGTCCGTGACAGTAATCACAGCGCTGCCGTCAGCCGACCGCATCACGCCGGTGGTCACCGTGGTGCCGGGAGGGGTGTGCTTGCGGGCGTTGGAGAGCAGGTTCACGAGGACCTGGTGCAGCTGCGAGTCGTCGCCCCGGACCGACACGGGTTCCTCCGGGAGGTCCAGATGCCAGGCCCGGTCCGGCGCCATGACTTTTTCGTCACTGACGGTCTCGACCACCAGCTGCGTGAGGTCCACGTCGCTGAGCTTGAGCGGCTGGCCCTCGTCGAGCCGGGCGAGCAGCAGGAGGTCCTCCACCAGGGCGGTCATGCGTTCGGACTGGCTCTGCACGCGTGCAAGGGACCGCTGGCCGTCCGGGGTGAATTTTTCGGTCATGCGCATCAGCTCGGTGTAGCCGCGGATGGCCGTGAGCGGCGTGCGGAGTTCGTGGGAGGCGTCCGCCACGAACTGCCTGACCTTCATTTCGCTTTCCTGCCGCGCCTCCAGCGCATTGGAGACGTTGTCCAGCATCTGGTTCAGGGCGTGCCCCACGCTGCCCACTTCGGTTCCGGGATGGGCGTTCGACGGCGGGACGCGGACGGCGAGTGCCACCTCACCGGCGTCCAGCGGCAGGCGCGACACCTGCGTGGCCACCTCGGAGAGCTGTTCCAGCGGTTTCATGGTGCGCCGGATGAGCACCGTCCCGGCCAGGCCGATCAGCACGAGGCCGCCCAGCGAGACGATGGTGATGGTCCAGACCAGCGAGGTCAGGGTGTTCTGCTTTTCGGCGAGGGGAAGCCCGGTGACGATGACGTCGCCGTAGGGCGCCTGGGCGGCCACGAGCCGGTAGGTGCCCGAGGACAGCTTCCGTTCAACTGGCACGCCGTCGCGTCGGAGCTCCAGGAGGACCTGGTCGTCCGCGGCGGACAGCGAGGCGAGGGTGGCGTCGCTGTCAATGAAACCGGCGCTGATGACGGTGCCGCCCTCGATCCGGGCCGTTACCGTCCCCACCCGCTGGCCGCGTGCGCCCAGCGGATCGGGTTTGGTGCCGGGGTTGCCCAGCGGTGGCCGGCCAAAGTCGCTGGACCGCCGGGCGGCCTCCGTAAGCTGCTTGTCCAGCTGCTGGGTCAGGAAGGAGTCCATCGAGGCGTAGCTGAACAGGCCGATGGCGCCGCAAATCGCCACCAGCAGGGCCATGGCCACGAGGACCAGGCGGGTGCGCAGATGCCAGGTGCCCGGCTTCAGCCAGCTTCGGCGCTGGGTACGGACTGCACCGGAAAGGTTTGCCACGGCCTACTCTGCCGGTTTGATGACGTAGCCCGCGCCGCGGACCGTGTGGATCATCGGCGGATGCACGGCATCCACCTTCTTGCGCAGGTAGGAGATGTACAGTTCGACGATGTTGGCCTGGCCGCCAAAGTCGTAGTTCCACACCCGGTCCAGGATCTGGGCCTTGCTGACCACACGCTTGGGGTTCTCCATCAGGTACCGCAGCAGCTCGAACTGGGTGGCCGTCAACTGCAGCTCGTCGCCGGCGCGGGTGACTTCACGGGTGTCGAGGTTCAGGACGAGGTCGCCCACCACAAGCTCAGCGGAATCCATGGCGGCCACACCGGAGCGCTGGACCAGCCGGTGCAGGCGCAGCAGGACCTCCTCGATGCTGAACGGCTTGGTGACGTAGTCGTCGCCGCCCGCGGCGAGGCCCACGATGCGGTCCTGGACCGCGTCCTTGGCCGTGAGGAAGAGTGCCGGGACCTCCGGCGCGAAGGCACGGATCCTGCCCAGGAGCTCGACGCCGTCGAACCCGGGAAGCATCACGTCAAGCACCAGCACGTCCGGGCGGAACTCCTTGGCGAGTTTCACTGCCTCGGGACCGTCGGCAGCGACGGCCACGGACCAGCCGGCCATGCGCAGGCCCATGCTCATGAGCTCTGCGAGGCTCGGCTCGTCGTCGACCACCAGGGCGCGGATGGGGGAGCCGTCCGGGTGGGTCAGTTGGGGAAGGTTGTTGGTCATGGAGTGCGAAGTGGCCATGTGACAACTCTCCGTTCTGGTGTTTAGCCGCCGCTTTGGCAACCCTGTGCGCCGGCTGTGAATCCCAGCCTAGCGAGCTGAAAGGCAGCGCGTGCGCATTTTTCAGGTCACAGCCATGGCTCTTGCGCCGCACAGGCCAAACACAGGAAGGCTTTCCAGTCTGGAACGGACACTTCCGCACCCCTAAGGAGATAACAATGAGCGGACAGCAGCATTCACCTGTTCCGGAAACCACGCCCCTGCCCCCGGCGCCGCAGCCGGACGGGCATTCCGCCGGCTGGGGCTTTGGCGGGGGAACGCCGACGCCGGCCCCCGCGAACGCCGGTCCGGCACCTTCCGCTTACGCAGCGGACGACAATCCGGACGACCCCCATTCAGCCGGCGCCCGACCCGCGGAACCCGCAACTGAACCGGTGACGTCCCTCGGCACGTTCTCCTCCGGCGGTGCCGCTTTCCATGCCGCACCGCACGCCGTCGTGTCGAACTCTCCCGCCCCGGGCGGCGATCCGAACACCCAAACCCCTTCCTCCCAGGCCGCAGATGCCCAGGGACCGAACTCTCCGGCCCCGTACCCTGGCTGGGGTGCCGGTGGGGCCCAGCCTCCGGCCGACGGCACCGCGGGCGCGGGCTGGGGAGGGCCGCCGTCGGCCGGAAAATCCGGCGGACCGGCTGCCAGCGGCAAGCCGTGGACCATGAAGCGCGGGCTGGTCGTGGCCGGTGCGGCGACGGTTCTGGCCGCCGGCGCAGGAGCCACCGTGTACGGCCTGGGCAGCAACGCGGCCGCTGCCGGCGGAACGGCCGCCGGCCCGCAGGGCGGTTTGGCGCAGGGCGGAACACAGGGCGGGTTGAGCCAGGGCGGTGCCCAGGGCGGCCTGCCCCAGGATGGCGGGTCGATGGGCGGCCCGGGCGGCATGCAGGCGCCGGGCGGCGACTTCGCGCCCAACGGCCTCGGCGGCATGGGCAGCGGCGTCTCTGCGGCGGTTCATTCGGAGTACGTCGTCGAGGAGAACGGGGAGTACGTCTCGAAGGTAGCGCAGCTCGGTACCGTTTCCACCGTTTCCTCTGGTGCGGTGACAGTAAAGAGTGCCGACGGGTTCACGCGGACCTACACACTCAGTGACGACACGGTGGTGAGCAATATGTTGCAGAGGCGCCAGCAGTCAGCAACCGGCGGCCTCACAGTGGCCGACATCGTCTCCGGAGCCACTGTGCGGATTGTTGCCGGCAAGGATGGCTCGGCGTTTCCGGCGGAGAGCGTTCAAGTGAGCGGGACCGCGACGCAGTCGGGCGGAACCAGCGGATCAAGCCAGTCGAGCTGACTGACGGGAAGGCGCAGCGCCCAGGTGAACCGGGCGCTGCTGCCGTCGTTCTGGCGGATTTGACCACGACCCCAAACCCGCGCGTGGGCAAAAAAACTTCGCCCGGGCTACGTCATAGCTGGACAATCGGCTTATCGCCGCTGCGGGTTTCCAGCAATTCAGATGTCATTGAATATTCAGCGCGAATTTACGGAAAAATCGAAGAAGATTCCGTAGAAGCAGCTTTCCGACCGTCCGTTCAGGAAAAAGGATCAAAAAATCGGCGGCTTTCAAAACTGTGATTTGTCGCACAAACCGGCCGTTTGTCTCAGCATGCGGACGGTTCCGTCCATTGTTACTTGCAAGTTTTCATTGTTACGTTGCACACTTTCAAATGTGAACAAGAACTCAACAGCACCTGCAGCCGCAGAATATTGGCCCAGCACACCCGCTGCTGCCGACATGCGCTGTTGTCGAATGCACGCCTAACTTTCACCACCCCACGAAGTTTTTAGGCATTCGCCCCCAGCCCAGCGTAGGGCGCCCCTCCCCAGAATCATTGCGGGGAACCAAGCATTCGAGCCGCGATGACGGCCATTCACATTTGAGGTAAGCAAACATGACCGTTGCATCCGGATACGTCCACATCTCAGTCCGTAACGCCAACAAGGCTGGCCAGGCGCAGGGACTGCGCCAGGGATTCGGCGCCCGCCCCGCTTTCGGCCCGGCAGGCCCGGCCAACAGCATTCCCGCCGCCCCGGGTTACGCGCCCCAGGGCTACAACCCGAACTCCTACGGCCAGTTGCGCGCCGTGCAGGCGGAGGAAGCCGCACCGCTGACCGCGCCCACGCCTCTTGTGGCCCCGGCCGCCACCGCGCCGGTCCGCCCGGTTCCCAACGACAACGTCGCCCGCGGGTTCGTCCTGTACATGGGCATTGACGAGGAGACCGCGGCCGCCGCCGGCACCTCGATCGCCAAGCTTGCCCAGGAGATCCGGGCCTACGCCCAGTCCCTGGTTACCGGCGCCGAAAGCTACGCCGCCGTCGCTGTGGCGCCGGCCAGCGCGCCTGGCTCGGCGCTCGACGTCGTCCGTTCCACTTTCGGTGACCCCACCGTCAACGCCCGGCAGCGCACCGAGACTGCCCGCGTCCAGCCAGCCCAGGATCCCCGTCCCTCCGGTGTCCTGATCGATCTCGCCCGCCGCGAGGTGCACCTCGACGGCGAGTCCCTGAACCTGACGTTCAAGGAATTCGAACTGCTCAACTACCTCGTGGAGAACGGCACCCGCACCGTGGGCCGCGACGAACTGCTCGAGGGCCTGTGGCGCAACGCCGAAGAGGTGCCGAACGAGCGCACCATCGACGTCCACATCCGCCGCCTCCGCTCCAAGCTGGGACGCCTTGCCAACACTGTGCGCACGGTCCGCGGCCAGGGCTACCGTTTCTACGAGCACCCGGAGGTTGTTGTCTGGGCCGCTCCGGAGTACTCGATCTAGCCTCCTCCGCCCGAACGGCCCAGGCGGCTGGCGTTAGGCTTGGGCCATGAGTGCGCACCATAAGAAGCGGTTGGTCCTTATGCGCCATGCCAAGGCTGACTGGCCCGGCGGGGTGGCTGACCACGAGCGTCCCCTGGAGGAACGGGGCCACCGCGAGGCTCCGCTTGCCGGTAAATGGCTGCTCAAGCACAACATCGTCCCGGACTTCATCCTGTGCTCCAGTGCCCTGCGGACACGGCAGACATGTACATGGGTTTGCAGTGAACTCGGCGAGAAGGCCCCGACGCCGAAACTTGAGGACGGGCTGTACGGCGCCTCCGCGCTGCGCATGCTTGCGGTCATCAACCACGTGCCGGACACCGTGACCACCCTGATGGTGATTTCCCACATGCCCGGCGTGCAGGACCTGGCCATGCACCTGGCCTCACGGGATTCCAACCACGACGCCTACATGGATGCCGCCACACGCTTTCCCACCAGCGGCCTGACCGTGCTGGAGACGGACAAGCCCTGGGCCGAGCTGGACGGCCAGGACGCCAGGCTCACGCACTTCAAGGTCCCGCGCCCACACTAGCGCGGACGAGTAGGCTTGTCCCCAGCGTCGTCTAATGGGGAAGGGCCGCCATGCTGAATTCTGTAACCGCCCGGTGCCGGGCCGGTGCCCGGCGGTGCGCTGCCGCCGTCGTCGTTCTCCTGATGCTCTGCGCCGGGGCGCAGCAGGCAGCCGCGGCACCGTCCGGTGAGCCGCTGTCCACGCAGGTTGTTTCGAACCCCGGCAATGCATGGGTCCTGGTCAACAAGTCACGTCCGCTGAATCCACGCCAGTTCGCGCCGTCGGACCTTGTCAGCTGGAACGGCACCGGCCATCTGCTGCGGCACCAGGTCACGGGCGCCCTGGGCCAGCTGTTCGCCGGGGCGCGTGCTGCCGGCTACTCCCTGGAAGTCATCAGCGGTTACCGGTCCTATGCCTCCCAGAGCGCCCTGTACAGCTCGTACGTGCAAATGTACGGGCAGGCCTACGCCGACCAGATTTCGGCGCGGCCGGGCTACAGCGAGCACCAGACCGGGCTGGCGGCGGACGTCGGCAATGCGGGCGGCGCCTGTGGGCTGACGGACTGCTTCGGGACCACTCCGGGCGGGCGCTGGGTGGCGGCGAACGCCCACCGCTACGGTTTCATCGTGCGCTACCCGCAGGGTTACTCCGGCATCACCGGCTACACGTACGAACCCTGGCACCTGAGGTTCGTCGGCGTTCCGCTGGCCACCGACATGAAGAGCCGCGGCATCGCCACCATGGAACAGTACTTTTCCGCCCGCCCCACCGTCAGGAGCGGGGCCGACGTGCTAGCCGCCGATTCCAGTGGCGTGCTGTGGTCCTACCCGGCCAACGGCCGGGGCGGCTTCGGCACCCGCGTGCGGATCGGGCCGGGCTGGTCCGGCCTTAAGGCCGGCTTCGTCGCTGACTGGAATGCCGACGGCGTGAACGACATCGTGGCCCAGTGGAAGACCGGGACGCTCTCCGTGTACCGCGGCAAGCTCTCCGGCGGGTTCCTCAGCCCCGTCCGCGTGGGCAGCGCCGGGTGGCAGTCCATGAACATCACCGTGGGGAAATGGCACAGCGGCCAGCGGTATCCGGGCGTGGTGGGCACGGCAGCGGACGGCGCCATGTTCTTCTACCCGAACGCCACGGGCGGTGCGCTCGGCGCGCGGCTGCGGCTCGGGCAAGGATTCCAGGGCATGAAACTGACCATGGCCGACTTCGACAACGACCGCCGCCAGGACCTGCTGGTCACCAGGGCGTCCGGCGAACTCCTGCTGTACAGGTCCGACGGCGCCGGAAAGTTTGTTGCGGAAGCCCGCCGCCGGGTCGGGACCGGCTGGAATGCGCTGGCCCAGTCCCACGCATCATTCGGGTTCCAGGGGCCGGGGACGCGCGGACTCACCGCCAAGACCACCGACGGGCGCCTCGTGTATTACAGCCTGGGCAACAGCCAGTTCACGGGTCTCCGGCCTGTCGGACCGGGCTGGCAGCCGTACAACATCTTCCGGTAGCCGGCGGCTTCCCCGGAACATGCGTCCCTAGCCGTGGGGGTCAGCCCGTAGCCGTGACGAATATAGGGCCGGGCGCCGGTCGCTGAGGGTATCGTTGCGCGGTCCGATGCGGGTGCGTCCGGCTGGCACGGTGATGACCGTATCCAGCCGGCCCGCAGCGTCACTCACGCCGGCGGGCCATCCGTCGCAGCCGATCGCTGACGTGCCCTGGGTCCAGGTATGGCCGCGCTCCGTGCCGGCACGGTCACAACAGACGATGGCCACGCATGATGCTCTCGCCGCCGCCATGGCTTGGACCACTTCCGGGGCATGTTCGCCGGCTGGCCGCGGCACCAAAGGCCAGTTCGTGGGAACTGCGATGATCTCGGCCCCGCCGAGGGCCAGCGACCGGGGCATTTCCGGAAACTCGAGATCGTAGCAGATCAGCACCCCGAGCGGCCCGAGCGGGGTCGGCACGACCGGCGGCGGCGCGCTGCCCGCCTCGAAGAGCGACTGTTCCTCATCCCAGAGATGTGTCTTTCGGTACACGGATATGACACCGGCGCGTGTCATGATGGCGGCGCTGTTGAAGAGGGAATGCTCGCCGCGTTCGCAGAATCCCAGGACCAGCACCATGCCCGGATCGAGCAGCGACGCCCACTCCCCGAAGACGGGATCGTCGGAGGCGAGGGCGCATCGCCCAGCCTCGTCGGGCCGGAGGTAGTAACCGCTGGTGGCCAGTTCCGGCAGGACGAGTAGCTGCACGCCGTCTTTTACCGCAGCCTGGATCGCGTCCGCGATCATGCGGAGGTTTGCTGCGAGGTCGCCTATGCGCGGTGCCAGTTCGTGGGCCCGCACAGCCACGCGGCGTTCACCTGGCGCTGTGGCAGCAGGTGGCGTTGTCTGGTCCCGGGGTTCGGCAGCCATTACGCGAGCGCGGGCGGGGTTTGTCCGGTCACCAGCTCGCCGGCCCGTTCGAGCCGCATTGTTGCGGTGGCGCGGTGTGCCGCCATGCCTTCGGACTCCGAAATGACGGCAACGGCCGTGGCAAGCTCAGATGTAGCTTCGCGGGCGACGCGCTGATAGGTGAGCGGCTTAAGGAACCGGGATACCGACAGCCCGGCAGAGTGCTTCGCACCGCCGGCCGTCGGCAGCACGTGGTTGGTTCCGGCCATTCCCTTGTCGGAGTAGGCCACCGTGCTCCATTCGCCGATGAAGAGCGATCCGTAGTTGCGGAGGGCCGCGTGATAGTAGTCATTGTCGGCGGTCAGGATCTCCAGGTGTTCCGGTGCCAGGTCATCCATCAGCGTCACTGCGACCTCACGGCTGGATGCCAATGTCACCGATCCGTAGTCGCGCCAGGCGGCGCCGGCGATCGGCGCGGTTTCGAGTGTCGCAAGCTGGCGCTCCACCGCCGCGATGACCTCCAGGCCGAGTTCCCCGGATGTCGTGACGAGGGCGGCGGGGGAGTTGGGCCCGTGTTCGGCCTGGCCGAGGAGGTCGGCCGCGACCAGTTCGGCGTCCGCGCTCTCGTCAGCGATCACCGCGACTTCTGAGGGGCCGGCGAGCAGGTCGATGGCAGCCGTACCGAACAACTGGCGCTTGGCTTCCGCGACGTAGGCGTTGCCGGCCCCCACCAGCATGTCCACGGGTAGATCGCCGAGCAGCCCGAAGGCCATCGCGGCCAGCGCCTGAACGCCGCCGAGGACAAAGAGACGGTCGACGCCGGACAGGTGTGCGGCGTAGACCACGGCATCGTTGGCGAAGCCGCCCGGCTGCGGGGGAGTGCAGGCCGTGACGGCCGGAACCCCTGCCGCCTTGGCCACCCCCACCGTCATGAAGGCGCTGGCCGTCAGCGGGAAACGCCCGGCAGGCAGGTAGGCCCCGACGCGCGAGACGGGAATGTACCGTACCCCGGCGCGGAGCCCGGGTATGAGTTCGGTATCGAAGTCCCGGAGGTGCTCCCGCTGCACTCGGGCAAATGCCTGGGTGCGCGCGGCCCCCAGCTCGATTGCTGCACGCAGGTCCGCCGGGAGGCGGTCCCCGCTGGAGGCGATCCGGGCGGCGGGCAGTTCGATGTCGCCGCCGTCCCAGCCGTCAAGTTTTTTTGAGTAACGCAGGACGGCGTCAATGCCTCCTGCTTCGATCTCGCCGAGCATTTCCGAGACGGTGGTGATGACGGCAGGATCGCGCTGCGCTGCAGGCGCGTCCACTGCCGGCTCTTTGAGGTGGCGGTAGGAGCCATGGAGGTTTTTGAGGACTGCTGGGGTAAAAAGCATGCAGTGATCCTAGGCATGTGCCGTAATACCGCACAAGAGCTATGAAACCTATCAAAGGTATAGCTTGTTCCTATGACACTGACACAGCTTCGCGCTTTCCTGATGGCAGCGGCCCTGGGATCGTTTACGGCTGCGGCGCTCGAACTGGGCACCACGCAACCGACAATTTCCGAACTCGTGCGCAAGCTCGAAGCCGTTTGCGGCCTGCAGTTGTTCGTGCGCGGCGGCCGCCGGCTCGTGCTCACGTCGGCCGGGCAGGAACTGCTGCCCTGGGCGCGGCGCGCAGTGGAAGGAGCCGATGGCGCGGAGCAGTCGCTGAGTGCGCTGCGCGGGCTCAGCGGAGGGGTGGCCTCCATGGGGGTGCTGCGGAACGCGTCCTACTATTTTCTTTCCGATCTGGCGGTACGGTTTCATGCCGAGCGGCCCGGGGTGCGCACCCGGCTGGTGGGCCAGAATTCCGTCGAAGTGGCCGACGCCGTGCGGTCGGGCGAACTCGAGGCAGGGCTTGTGGTGCTTCCCGTCAACGACGACGGCCTCGCCGTCACGCCGCTGCTGCGCGACGAGGTGCTATGGGCCAGTTCCGACCCCGAGCGCGTGCGGCAGCCCATAACCGTGGAGGCGATCAGGGAAGCTCCGCTTATTCTCTACGACGCCCACTACGGCTGGCAGGATCCGACCCGGCGCCAGTTGGCGGAACGCGCCCAGCTGGCAGGAATAAGGCTGGAGCCGATGATCGAGGTCGAGAACGTGGAGTCCGCCCTGCGGCTTGTGGCCCGCGGTGTGGGCGAAACCCTCATTTCACGCGCCGTTTCGGTGAGCGACATCTTCCCGCAGGGGGTGTCCACCGTCCCCTTTGCTGATCCCCTGTACGACACCATCGCCGTGGTGGTCCGCGAGGACGCCGCACTCTCGCCCGCCACTGCCGAATTGGTGCGGTTGGCGACCGAGATGGTGATGAAATCGGCCCAATCGCCGTAGCCCATAGGGAGTTCCTATGCTGTCCAAAGGTTTATATCGTCTTGTGCGATGCCATGATCGTTCCTAGTCTCGTGAAACCGGGGTTTTACCGGCGTCCGGAAAGTCCCATGGATGCGGCGCCTCGCGTATCTGACCACATTTGAGGAGAACCATGAGCCAATCCGCCATGGATGTTTCGCAGTCGGCGGGACAGCCGGAACTTGTCGAATCCCGTTCCATTGACTGGGTACCCCTGACCGAGCGCCGGGGCAAGTCCTGGAGCCTGTTCCCGCTCTGGTTCATGTCCAACGCCAACGTGACCACTCTGGCGACGGGCATGCTCGGGGCAGCGCTGGGTGCATCTTTCCTGACCTCGCTGCTGGCAATCTGCCTCGGCGTTGCGGTCGGAACTGTGTTTACGGCGTTCCATTCAGCCCAGGGCCCCCAGCTCGGGCTGCCACAGATGATCCAGTCGCGGGCCCAGTTCGGGTTCCGTGGCGTCGCCGTAATTTGCGCCATCGTGGTCTTCAGCCTCGTCGGATTCAACATGTTCAACCAGATGCTGGCAGCACAGGTACTGACCATGACCACCGGTGTCGATGCGAACCCCCTGTGGTACTTCATCATCAGCGGTCTCGCGCTCGTGCTCGCCATTTTCGGCTATCACTGGATCCACAACACGCAGAAATGGCTGACCCTGGTCTTTCTCCTGACATTCGGCGTCTTTACAGCGGCCACGCTCGTTTTCCTGCCGCTCGACCCGGCCCAGTTCTCCCTCGCGGGATTCGACTGGGTGCCGTTCCTCCTGCAATTCGGGGCTGCAGCAGCCTATGCCCTGGGCTGGGCGCCCTATGTCTCGGACTATTCCCGGTACCTTCCCCCGGAGACAAAGCCGGGCAGGACGCTGTTCTACACCTACGGAGGGGTCTTCGTCGGAGCGGTGTGGCTGATGGCGCTTGGTGCATTCGTTGCCGCCGTTTTCCACGGGGCATCGCCGCTTGAAGGTGTCCGCGACGCCGCGGACCAGATTCTTCCCGGCGCGGGGTTCTGGCTGCTGATTGCAGCGCTCCCCGGACTGGTCAGCGTCATCACCATTAACATCTACGCCGCGGCAATGGAACTCATTACTATCGCCGATTCGGTCAGGCCGGTCCGGCCCACGCGGGCCCTGCGCATCCTCGGGTGCACCATCATCGCCCTGGCGGCCTTTATCGGCTCACTCCTGAGCACCGGTGACTTCCTTGCCAACTTCGGCAGTTTCCTGGTGATCCTGCTGTATGTGCTCGTGCCCTGGACCTCCGTCAATCTCGTCGACTACTACTTCGTGCGCCGCGGACACTATGCCATCGGGGAGATCTTCACGCCCCGCGGAATTTACGGCACCTGGGCCTGGCGCGGGATGACCGCCTACCTGATCGGCATCGTCGCGATGGCACCCTTTGCCGTCACTGCCTGGTACGTCGGCCCTGTGGCCCAGGCCCTTGGGGGAGCAGACCTTGCCCTGTTCGCTGGCTTGGCGGCTTCCGCCATCGCCTACCTCATCCTCGGCCGCACTATCGACTTCGAAGCGGAGCAGCGCGCTGCCGAAGCCGGCCGCAGGACAACCGGACAAGAGGCAGTGCAGTTCTGGAATCCGAGTTCACACTAGCGGCTCGTTTGCGGCCATGAAGTGCTGTCCGGCCGGGCGCACCTGAGCCCCCCGTCAGGGCAGGCTTGTACGGCTGCTTCAGCGGCGCGGAGCCCTGCCGGTTGCCGTCCCAGTCCCTGCCCCACGCGGCGCTGCCACCTTCGGAGGCGGCGTCCGCTGGGGCGCCGTCTGCCGAGTTGCAGCTTGCTGGTTCGGGGTGCGCTGTGCCGGCTGCCTGGCACCCGCCGGGAGTCTCGCCGCGGGGCGGGCCGGTGCCTGGGCCGCCCGGGTGGTGGACGCGGAAGCCGGCCTTCTGGTGGCGCTGGCCGGGTTGGTGGTCCGGGACCTGGACGTGCCGGCGGGCCTGGCAGAGGAAGCGGGGCCCGCCCGCCGCAGCCGCCGTCGGGAGGGCCAGACGGCTGCGCAAAAGAGCACCAGCAGCGTCAGACATCCCGAGGCCGCGGCCAGATAGAAGTAGATGTCCGAATCCCGGGTGGTCACGGCCTGGCCCAGGGCTGCCGGACTTTGGTTGAACGCCAGCCCCCACATGCGCAGGAAGGCGATGCTGCAGCCGATAAACAGGCTGGTTCCGGCCCCGCCCGCTAGCAGGGCAAAGTATCGGCGCCGGGCAAAGGCTTCGGCCACGGACGCCACATACCCCACCGCAACGGCGCCGAGGAATGCCACCAGCGCGGCTTCCTCCAGCGTGTAGGCGGTCAGCACGAGCAGGCCTGCCGCTGCGGCAAACGCGCCGATCGCTGTCTTTCCGCTGTTACCCATGTGGCCCATGGGACTAATCATCCCTGAGGACCGGGCCCCTTCAGCACGTAGCCGCGCATGATTGTCATGATGGCTGCAACGCTTTGGTCACGGCTCCGTTCGGGGTTGTACGTCTGACGGTCCAGCCCCACCACAAAGCAGGCCCCGAACACTGCCGCTTCCAGGCTTCCCCGGGAAATGGTGGCGTCCACCGGGTACTGCGCAGCAACGCTTGCGATTGCCGCGCCGATCACCTGCAGCAGCCGGCCCCGCAGCTCGGCGAAGGTGTCCTGCCACTCGCTCGGGGTGCGCCATTGCTCACCCACCCACAGCCTGGCGAAGGACGGATACTCGGCCATGAAGTCCATGGCCTGGCCGATCATCGCCTCGATGCCGGCCAGCGGGTCCGCCGTCCCGCCCGTCACGCTGAGCAGCCTGGCCTCGAGGATGTCCACGCCGTGCCGCAGCAACTGGGCTATCAGGTCGGACTTGCTGCCGAAGTTGTAGTAGACGGTCCCCTTGGACACGCCTGCCGCGGCGGCGATCTCGTCCACGGTCACGCCTGACGCGCCGCGCTCCCCGATCAGGTCCATGGATGCCTCGAACAGCTTCTGCTTCGTGGCGTTGGTCCGGCCGGGGCGGAGCTTCCTCGGTGCAGCTCCCTGGTCCGCCTCCAACGTGCTCATACAGCGATCTCCGGTTTCAGGGTCTTAAGGGTCCAGAACTTGTTCTTGCGGACGGCCAGCGTTGAAAGGGCCATCCCCAGCAAAGTGTAGCCAAACAGCCCCGCCACGGTGCCCGGGACCAGGGACAGGTCCGCGCCGTAGACCAGGTGGCGCATGCCATCCACCACGTACCCCATGGGCAGCACCCGGTGGACGGCGTGCAGCGGCTCCGGCGTGGTCTGCCAGGGGAAGGTGCCCCCCGAGGAGACGAGCTGCAGCACCAGCAGGATGAGCACTGCCAGCTTTCCCGGCGAGCCGAGCAGCGCCACCACGCCCTGGATGATGGCGCTGAACGCCATGGCGGCAGCCAGCAGGAACAGCCACATCAGCCACGGGTGGGCAGGATGCAGCCCCAGCCCCACGTTGACGACGACGGTAAGCAGGCTCGCCTGGACCGCGGACACCGCCAGGAACGGAAGCCACCCCCCGACGGCGATCTTCCAGGCCGGCGCGTTGGAGGCCAGGGCGCGCTGGGTGATGGGCCGCATGGCCTGGACCAGCATGAAGATGCCGATCCACAGGGCCAGGGTCATGAAGAAGGGAGCGAGTCCTGCGCCGTAGGAGCCGGCCTTCGCCTGCGAGACGTTGCTGACGGACACGGGGTCGGACATTACGGCCGAGAGGCTGCTTTTCTGCGAGTCGTCGGGGTGGGGGACCTTGCCGGCGCCCTGCGACAGCCCGTCAGCCAGTTTTCCGGCGCCGGCTGCGGCGGTGCCCGCTCCGCTCTCCAGTTGCGCCGCACCGCCGTCGAGCGTTTGGGCACCCGCCGACAGGGCGGCGGAACCGTCCACCGCTGTCTGCTCTCCCGAAGCCAGTGTCGAGGCGCCGGCTGCCAGCCGGTCTGCGCCGGCAGACGCCGTCGAGATGCCGCCGGTCAGTGCCGGTGCGGCGGCGGCCAAACGCGCCGCGCCGGCGCTGACCGCCGCTGATCCGTCGGAAAGCTGCCTGATCTGCGCGGCGTCTGCCTGGATCTTCGCCTTGGCCTCGGTGACCGGGCCGGACGCGGCAGCGGAATCAACGTCCGCGAGCACCTTGTCCGCCTGTTCCCGGGTCAGTACACCGGCGGCCACCAGCCTGTTGTTGGACTCCAGCAGCCGGCCGCGGAGGCCGCTTTCAGCAGCGTCGAGCTGACCGACGGCGTCCTGCACCTTGGTGTTCAGCGCCGCGTTTCCTGCCGCCACCTGCGCGGCACCGGCAGCGAGGCGCTGCGAGTCCGCCGGAAGCCCGGCGGTCCTGTCCCGCAGCTCTGCCAGCCCGCCGCTCAGCTGCGCGGCGCCGGCCGACAGCCCGTTGGCGCCGTCACGCAGCCTGGCCTGGCCGTTGTACAGGTCGGCGGCTCCGGTTGCCAGCTTCCCGGTTCCCGCATGGAGGGTGACCGCACCGTCGTGCAGCCGGGTGACGCCGTCGGCCAGCTGGGCGGCGCCGCCGGCCGCCTTGACCATCTGCGTGTGGATGGTGCCGAACCCGGTGAGGAGTTGGTTGGCCGTCTCCGCCCCGACCTCCTTGGCCACGGACGCGTGCACGGCCGTGGTCAGCTTGTCCACGATGGTGCTCAGCAGGTAGTTGTTGGCGTCGTTGGTGGTGACGTTTAGCATGGCCTGGGTCGCCGAATCGAAGCTGCCGGGCGAGGCGAGGTTGGCGGAGAAGTCCTTGGGGATCTTGAGCGCGAACGCGTACTTTCCGTCGCTGACGCCCTGGTCCGCCTCTGCCGTGGACTGGACCGTCTGCCAGTTGAACACGTGGCCTTCGAGGAGGCTGTCCGCCACCTTCTGCCCGGCCTGCAGCCGCGTCCCGTCACCGGTGGCCGCCCCGGCGTCCTCCACCACGAGTGCAGCGTCGATCCGGTCGAGGTTTCCGTATGGATTCCAGTTCGCGTAGAGGTACACCGCGCCGTAGAGCAGCGGCACCAGGGTGAGGGCCAGGATGGTCAGCTTGGGCAGCAGCCCGCCGGTCATGCGCTTGAGTTCGGAGCGCGCCAGTCGCAGGACAGTCACTTGGCCACCCCACCCGTCACGCCGGACTCACCCGTAACGCCGGAGTTTTTGTCCACATAATCGGACCTCGGGGGTGTTTTGGAGCCATTATCTGGACGAAAACTCCCCGGGGAAGGACGGCTGGCGGCGTTGCCGATTGCCGCGGACGGTCCGGTCCAGCTATCCGGGAGGGCAGTAACGGTTGCGACGACGGCGAGGGGCCGGCCGCCGTCGTACGCCAGTTCGCTGAGCCGCGGCAGCCAGCCGGCAGGGTCGGCGCCGTGCCGGTCGGGGGAGTCCACGACGAGGAGGTCCGTGGCGGGGTTGGCGAGGGCCAGGGCTGTGAGGAGCTCGGTGCGGCGAGCCGGCGGGAGCTGCTCCGTCCACATGCCGGCGACATCCTCGAAGCGGTTGACCTTCAGCCACGGCTTGCTCAGGAGGGCGCCGCGGTAACGGCGTGGAATCAGGGCCAGATCCTCGGTCACCAGGTCCGCGACGCTCAGGTGCTGTTCGGGTTCGTTGACGCCGGGGGAGTCCACCAGGGCGCTTGAACGCCGCAGCGGCCTGATCCCTGCCGTGCCGTCCCAGCTGGCAGTGCCGCCGTCGGGCTTCATCCGGCCACTGAGGACAAGCGCGAGCGCCGTCCGCTGATCCTGTCGGTCGCCGGTCACCAGCAGCAGTTCGCCGCGGGCCACCTGGAGTGAAGCCGGCGGCAGGAGGTCGAGCCGCCGGCCTTTCACGCTGAGCTGTCGTGCGCAGAGCAAAGGGAGCCTTTCGCAGAAGTTATCTGCATCAAGGCTAACTGAACTGACTAGTCAGTTCAAATAAAAATTAGAGGCCGTACTTCTCCAGCAGCCGCAGCCAGACCTCGCTGATGGTCGGATACGAAGGCACAGCGTGCCACAGCCGGTCCAGCGGAACCTCCCCGACGACGGCGATCGTCGCGGCGTGCAGGAGTTCGGCGACGTCGGGTCCGGCGAACGTGGCGCCGAGGAGCACCTTGCGGTCCTCATCCACCACGAGCTGCGCCCAGCCCTCGTAGTTCCGGGCGTGCAGGGAGGAACCCGCCACGGCGATGGGCAGCTCCACCGAGGACGCGTTGTAGCCATCCTTGCGGGCCTGCTGCAGGGACCTGCCGACGTTGGCCAGCTCGGGGTCGGTGAACACCACGTTGGGAATGGCGTGTTCGTCCGCAGTCTGCGCGTACCGGCTCCACGGTTCGGGTTCCCCGCGAAGTTCGCCTTTTGCCCGGGCCGCAATGGCGGCGCCGGTGGCCCGTGCTTCGTACTTGCCCTGGTGGGTGAGCAGGGCCTTGCCCGCGGCGTCGCCCACCGCATACAGCCAGGGACCGCCGTCGTTGCCTGACGCTCCGGCCACCACGCCGGTTGAGTCGGTGCTGACGGTCAGGGGTTTGCCGTCGCTGGCGGTCAGCCCCACGTTTTCCAGACCGATTCCGTCGAGCGCGGGCCTCCGGCCGGTCGACACGAGCAGCTTGTCCACGGTGACGGTGTCGCCGCCGTCGGGTTTGCCGCCGTCGGGTTTGCCGCCGTCGGGTTTGCCGCCGTCGAGCGTGAGCGTCAGGGTACCGTCGGAATTCCTGTGGACGCTGCGGGTCTTGGTGTCGAGCCGGAGCTCCACGCCGTCGGCCCGCAGGCCGGCGGCGACCAGTTCCGCGGCCTCGGCCGGGAAGCTGCGCAGCAGCCCGCTGCGGGCCACCAGCGTCACCGTGGATCCGAGACGGGCAAAGGCCTGGGCAAGCTCCGTGCCGGCGACGCCGCCGCCCAGCACGCCAAGCCGCTCGGGGATCTCCTTCGCCGAGGTCGCCTCCCGCGTGCCCCAGTACTCAACCCCGGCCAGCCCGTCAACGGGCGGCTGGTTGGGCGTGGAACCGTTGGCAAGTACGACGGCGTGGCGGGCCGTGAGTGCGTAATCGTCGCCGTCCAGCCCGGCCACTTTAACAGTCCGTTCGCCGGTGATCCGTGCCCGGCCGCGGATGAGCTCGATGCCTGCACCCTCCACCCACTCCACCTGGCTGCCATCCTGCCAATGGGAGGTGAAGGAGTCGCGCCGCTTGAGGACCGCGGCCGCATCGAGTGTTCGGGTCACGGCTTCGCTGGCACCGGGAACTGCCTGGGCTCCGTGGAGCGCGGTGCCCGGGCGCAGCAGCGCCTTGGATGGCATGCAGGCCCAGTAGGAGCATTCGCCGCCCACCAGTTCGGCCTCCACCAGGACTGCCGTCAGGCCTCCCTGCACCACCCGGTCCGCGGCATTTTCCCCTGCCGCGCCGGCGCCGATCACAATGACATCGAATTCCCGTTCAACAAGACGTGGCATGGCAACAGCCTACGCCCGCCATTGCCACGGATTTCGGCAGGCGGTGCCGTAACAATGGACCCGCCTGTCCGGGGACGTGGGACATCCGCTACGGTGAGGAAAAGTACGGACAGTGCAAAAGGAGCCCTCCATGCAGCCCTCCAACGTGGTTCCGCCGGCCCGCTTCAGCGCCCAGGCCCGCCTGCGTGCCCTGCAGTCGGACATCATGGAACTGATCCTGGACCGTGAACTGGAGCCCGGAGACGCCCTTCCCACCGAAAATGAGCTGTGCCTCGCCCTCGGTGTGGGCCGGAATACCCTGCGGGAGTCGCTGAAGGTCCTGCAGGCGCTGGGGGTCATTGAGATCCGCCACGGGTTCGGGATGTTCGTGGCGCCCAGCAATTTCGAGTCCCTCGCGGACGGGCTGATCTTCCGGGGCCGCCTGTCCCTGCGGCACCACGGCCTGGAGGCGCGGCAGCTCGTGGACGTCCGGCAGGCGCTGGAGGCGGGCCTCATCGGCAGTGCGATGGATGAGATGACCGCAGACCAGCTGGCTGCCGTCGAGGAGTCCGTCATCCGCATGGAGCTGAGCGCCGCGGCAGGGGAGCCCTTCGTCGAAGCCGACGCCGAATTCCACCGCAGGCTTTTTGAACCCCTTAACAACGAGCTCCTGCTCAACCTGCTGGGCGTCTTCTGGAAGGTCTACCGCAAGATCTATACGGAGGTTGGCCCCGGGGTGGAGGACCTGCCCGCGATCGCGGCGCTGCACCGGAACATTTTTTCGGCTGTCGCTGCCGGGGACAAGGGGCGGGCCGCCCGCGAGCTGACCCACCACTTCGACGGCTTCCGGCGGCGGATAGAGGAGGCTGTTGGTGCATAGGAACTTATGTTCTAAACCGCGTCGGTCCTGAACTGCGGGAATACCCGCCTGCCTTGGCCGGGCGTTTGCCCTGGCTTCGGGCAGGGGGTCCGCGTTAACGCAGAAGGTCCGCACCGGTTTCCCGGTGCGGACCTTCTCTCTGTGCGCCCAAAGGGATTCGAACCCCTGACCTTCTGTTCCGTAGACAGACGCTCTATCCAGCTGAGCTATGGGCGCATCTTCCGGTTCCTTTCGAGCTTTTCGCTCGCCCCGAACCTCGAATAACTTTACGCGAGGACAGCCGCAGTTCCAAATCGAGGACCATGTAATTTACACAACTAGACCGGTCTATGTGACCTTCGTCACTAATTTCGAGTTTTCTAAATCCAAATTCCTTGAATTTCCGCGGAAATTGCCTCCCGGCGGGCAGGACATCCGATGTCTGACCGCGAATTGGTCCAGATCATCAGACCTAGCATTTAGCACACACCACTGACCCGAAGAAGGGAACTGCAATGGCCCACCTGGCGCGACTGCCGCTGCTTGAGAAAGCACCCACCACCCATGCCGGTCTGCTGGCCTGGGTTGAAGAGGTCGCTGGGCTGACCCAGCCGGACCGGATTCACTGGGTCGACGGCTCCGAGGAAGAAAACACCCGCCTTACCGACGAACTCGTCGCGGCCGGCACCCTGAAGCGGTTGAACCAGGACCTGTTCCCCAACTCCTTCGCAGCCTTCTCGGATCCTGCCGACGTGGCCCGTGTTGAAGAGCAGACCTTCATCTGCTCGGAGAAGGAGCACGACGCAGGCTTCACCAACAACTGGATGGCCCCGGCGGAGATGAAGGAGAAGCTGCGCGGGCTGTTCTCCGGCTCCATGCGCGGCCGCACCATGTACGTCATCCCGTTCGTCATGGGCCACCTCGATGCTGAGGACCCCAAGTTCGGCGTCGAGATCACCGACTCCGCCTACGTGGTTGCCTCCATGCGCATCATGGCCCGCATCGGCACGGACGTCCTGAACCGGATCACCGAAACCAACGCCTTCTTCGTCCCGGCCCTGCACTCCCTGGGCGCTCCGCTGGAGCCCGGCCAGGCAGACGTCCCGTGGCCCTGCAACCCGGACAAGTGGATCGTGCACTTCCCCGAGGAGCGCTCCATCTGGTCCTTCGGCTCCGGCTACGGCGGAAACGCGCTGCTGGGCAAGAAGTGCTACGCCCTGCGCATCGCCTCCGTCATGGCGCACGATGAGGGCTGGCTGGCCGAGCACATGCTGATCCTCAAACTGACGTCGCCGGAAAGGAAGACGTACTACGTCTCGGCAGCCTTCCCGTCCGCCTGCGGCAAGACCAACCTCGCCCTCCTCGATCCCACCATCAAGGGCTGGAAGGTCGAGACCCTCGGCGACGACATCACCTGGATGCGGTTCGGCAAGGAAGGCGAGCTCCGCGCCGTCAACCCGGAAGCGGGCCTGTTCGGCGTCGCCCCGGGCACCGGCTGGGGCACCAACCCGAACGCCATGCGCGCCATCGCCAAGGGCAACAGCATCTTCACCAACGTTGCACTGACCGACGACGGCGGCGTCTGGTGGGAGGGCATGACGGAGGAAACCCCGGCGCACCTGACCGACTGGCAGGGCAACTCCTGGACGCCCGAGTCCGGCAAGCCGGCAGCCCACCCGAACTCGCGCTTCTGCACTCCGATCGACCAGATCGACATGCTGGCCGAGGAGTACCACAGCCCGAACGGCGTGGAACTGTCCGCGATCCTCTTTGGTGGCCGCCGCAAGACCACCATCCCGCTGGTCACCGAGGCCCGCGACTGGACCAACGGCATCTTCATGGGCTCCACCCTGTCGTCCGAGACCACCGCTGCTGCGGCCGGTGCCGTCGGCGTTGTCCGCCGCGACCCCATGGCCATGCTCCCGTTCATCGGCTACGACGCAGGCGACTACCTGAACCACTGGGTGAACCTGTCCGCCAAGGCCAACCCGGAGCGCCTGCCCAAGATCTTCCTGGTGAACTGGTTCCGCCGCACGGCTGAGGGCGGCTTCGCCTGGCCGGGCTTCGGCGACAACGCCCGGGTCCTGAAGTGGGCCATCGAGCGGCTCGAAGGTAAGGCCGACGCCGTGGAAACGCCCATCGGCTTCGTCCCGACCGGCGACGCCATCGACCTCGACGGACTCGACATGACCCCGGCGCAGGTTGAGGACGCAGTGCGCGTCGACCCCGACGAGTGGAAGACCGAGCTGGCATCCATCGAGGAATGGTTCGCCAACTTCGGCGATTCGCTGCCCGCCGCGCTCCAGAAGGAGCTCGACGGCCTGAAGGCCCGCCTGGCCTAGTCCCCACTGCCTCCCCGATCTCGCAAGCTCGATTGGGCCCCTCGGCAGCGTGGGCCCATCTGGACTAGACCACGGCGGCCCCGCACCTTTTTCTTAATAGGTTGGGGGGCGGCGGGGGGACGGGGGGGTAATAGGGGACCGACACAAAAAGCCCAGGGG